>NZ_JBNGGG010000059.1:0-49298 GCF_049974585.1 Streptomyces sp. UG1
AACTCGTCCTGGAAAAGGGCCTGCTGCCCGCCGAGACCCTCGCCGACCTGCTGCGCCCGGAGGTCGTCGCGGGCAGCCGCCAGGCACTGGCCTGACCCGGGTGAACCCGCGGATGCGCGCCGGGAACGGCCGGGAGGCACAATGGTGATCATGGCAGCGTCGACGTCGTCCCTGACCTTCCAGCCGATCCTGGAGCGCATCGCGGAGGAGATCGAGCGGACCCCCGGCCGCGGCCGGCCCGCCGACTACATCCCCGCGCTCGCGGCCTGCGACCCACGGGCCTTCGGCATGGCCGTCGCCGAACTCGACGGCACGGTGTACGGCGTGGGGGACTGGCGCGAGCCGTTCTCCACGCAGTCCATCACCAAGGTCTTCACCCTCGCGCTCGGCCTGGCCCGCGAGGGCGACGAACTCTGGGAGCACGTGGGCCGCGAGCCCTCCGGCAACCCCTTCAACTCCCTGATCCAGCTCGAGTACGAGAGCGGCATCCCGCGCAACCCGTTCATCAACGCGGGCGCGCTCGTCGTCACCGACCGCCTCCAGACCCGTACCGGAGACGCGGCCGGCGAACTCCTCGCCTTCCTGCGCACCGAGAGCGGCAACCCGGCCCTGGACTTCGACAAGGACGTCGCCGCCTCCGAGACGGCACACGGCGACCGCAACGCCGCGCTCGCCCATTTCATGGCGTCCTACGGCAACATCGACAACCCTGTGCCGGCCCTGCTCGACCAGTACTTCCGCCAGTGCTCGATCAAGGCCTCCTGCGCCGACCTCGCCCTGGCGACCTCTTTCCTCGCCCGTCACGGCGTCCGCGCCGACGGCACCCGCCTGCTCACCCGCAGCGAGGCCAAACAGATCAACGCGGTCATGCTGACCTGCGGGACGTATGACGCGGCAGGCGACTTCGCGTATCGGGTCGGACTCCCGGGCAAGAGCGGCGTCGGAGGCGGCATCATCGCCGTCGTACCGGGCCGCTGCACACTGTGCGTGTGGAGCCCCGGCCTGGACGAACGGGGCAATTCGGTGGCAGGGGTGGCGGCCCTGGACAGATTTACGACGCTGACAGGCCTGTCGGTGTTCTGACAGTACTTTCTGACGAGGGATGCGCCCCTGCCGCCGAGGGGCGCGGGGAACTGCGCGACCAGCCCCATACGGCCCGCACACTGCAAACCACCGCAACCAGCCAGACGCTTCCCAGCCAACAAGCCAACCCGCAGACGATCACGCGCCGGACACACCCCGGCCTCCCCTCAGAGGGAACCCCGTCAACTCTTGGCCACCCGGCGTTGACAGCCTGACCGAGTGTTGGCCATGGCTTTCCCCGTCGATCTCCGCCGCTGCCAGATACTCGGTCTGGCCGGCACCGCCTTCCTCGCCCTGGGCGGTGAGACCGCCGGTGCGCTGCCGGTCCGGGAACTCCTGGCCCCGAGCTCGGTGCACGCCGCCCTCGGCCTGGTCGGCGTCTACTTCGGCGTGGTCCTGCTGATAGCGGCGTGGCTGCTGCTCGGCCGGCTCGTGCGCAGCGCCGACCCGCCGACCCCGCGCGCCCTGCTGCTGGTCCTGGCCGTCTGGGCCGCCCCGCTGCTGATCGCGCCGCCGCTGTTCAGCCGGGACGTGTACAGCTACCTGGCCCAGGGCGCCATGGTCGACGCCCAGATCGACGTGTACGCGTACGGCCCCTCCCACCTCGGCGGCCCGCTCGCGGACGAGGTCGCCCCGCTGTGGCGGCACACGGCCGCCCCCTACGGCCCGGTGTTCCTCGGCGTCGCCTCCGCGCTGTCCGGCGCGACCCGCGGCGAACTGCCCGCCGGACTCCTCGGCATGCGGCTGATAGCGCTCCTCGGAGTGGCCCTGATGGCGGCCGCGCTGCCGCGGCTGGCCCGGCACAGCGGAGCCGACCCGTCCGCCGCGCTGTGGCTGGGTGCCCTGAACCCGCTCGTGCTGCTGCACCTGGTCGCCGGTGCCCACAACGACGCCATCATGCTCGGCCTGCTCGGCGCCGGACTGGTGGCCGCGCTCGGCCGGTGGCCCGTCCTGGGGGCCGTACTCGTCACGCTGGCCGCGCTGGTCAAGGCGCCCGCCGCACTGGGGCTCGTCGCCGTCGTACTGCTGCGGATGCGGGCCGGTCACCACCCGGCGAAGGCCGTCCTGACCACGACCGCCGCCTCAGCCGCCACCACGGTCGCCGTCACCGCCGTGACGGGCACCGGATACGGCTGGATCGGCGCCCTGGACACGCCGGTCTCCCCGCAGAACTGGGCGCTCACCAGCCTGCTCGGCCGCGCCACCGCCTCGCTGCTGGAGCGGGCCGGCAGCGATCTGGCGCCGCTGGCGGTCCCGGTGTGGCACACCTTGGGACTGGTGCTCACGGCGGTTCTCGTGGCCCTCATATGGTGGCGCTGGCGTCCGCGCCCCGTGTACGCGCTCGGCCTGAGCCTGGCCGCGGTGGCCGCCTTCGGACCGGCGATCCGCCCCTGGTACGCGCTGTGGGGCCTGTTCCTCATCGCCGCCGCGGCGCCCAGCGCCTCGGTACGGCACCGGGTGGCGGCCCTGACCGGGGTGCTCGCGCTCGCCGTGCTGCCCAGCGGCGGCTCCGCCGACGCCGGCCAGTTGGTGCTGGCGGTCTCCGGCGGCGTGCTCGCCGTGGTCGTCCTGTGGCAGGCGCACCTCGCGGCGCAGGCCCCGGCGTTGGAGCGCATCGCATGAGGCTGCCGCGCACCGACCGCGGCAAGCTGGCGCTGGTGCTCGTCCTCGCCGCCGCCGTGACCGTCTTCACCGCCACCGTGCCGCTGCTGCGCGACTGGTTCGACCTGCGCGTCTACTACGGCACCGTCGACCACTGGATCCACCACGACGGCCGTATCTACGACTACCGGGTGCCCGGCACGACGTACGGCTTCACCTACCCGCCGTTCGCCGCCGTCGTCATGCTGCCGATGGCGCTGGTGGACCTGCATGTCGCCATCGCGCTCGCGCTGCTGCTCAACCTGGTGGCGCTGGCCTTCGTGCTGCGGGTGCTGGCCGGGCGGGCCTGGCGGCGTCTCGGCTGGTACGGCTGTGCGCTGGCCGTCTGCGGGCTGGCGCTGTTCGAACCGCTGCGGGACACCCTCAGCTTCGGTCAGGTGAACATCCTGCTGCTGGCGCTGGTGCTGCTCGACTGCTGGTTGCTGGCGACCGGCCGGGAGCGCTGGGCGGGTGTGGGCATCGGCCTCGCGGCCGCGATCAAGCTGACGCCCGCCGCGTTCATCGGCCTGCTTCTGGTGGCCCGGCGCTGGCGTGCCGCCGCGGTGGCGACGGCCGTGGCCGCCGCGGCGACGGCGCTGGCGGCCTGGGTCGCGCCGGACGCCTCCCGCTTCTACTGGACGCACGCGATGTGGGACACCACCCGGGTGGGCCGCCTCGACTATGTCTCCAACCAGTCGCTGCAAGGCATCCTCGCCCGCCTGGACGTGTCGAGCCGCGCGGTGTGGGCGGTCGTGGTGCTGCTGGTCCTCGGCGTCTGGGCGGCGCGCACGCGGCGGGCGGTCGCGGCGGGGGACTGGACGGTGGCGTTCGCCCTGACCGGGCTGACCGCCTGCCTGGTCAGCCCGATCACCTGGGTCCACCATCTGGTGTGGCTGCTGCCGTCCTTCGCCGTCCTGGTCCGCGACGGACATCGCCGCGTCGCCGCCGCCCTGTACGCGGTGCTGTGCACCAGTGTGGTGTGGCTGTGGTTCGACGACGCCTCCGGCGTGGACGGCTTCCTCGGCAGCAACATCTACGTCTGGATCACCCTGGGCCTGCTGCTGTGGCTGCCGGCCGGTCAACCGGGCTCCGGCCGCTCGACCCTGCCGCGCGTCACGAGCGACACGGCACCGGCCCCGACCCCGGCGGCACCCGCGACAACGCAGGCCTCCGCCCAGCCGGCCTCGCCCTCGGACCCCACCGCCGCCACCACGGGCACCGTCGCCGGACCCGGCCTCGGCTTGGCCCGCAAGCCGTCGAGCGAGCCCACCGGATCGACCCGCCCGGCCGCACCGAACCCCCAGTCGAGCAGCTCGCCGGCCTCCTCGTAGACCGCGAACCCGCCGCCCGCCCGGGGGTTGAGCACCGTCACCACGAGGGTGCGGCCGCCCCGGCGGGCGGCGGCGACGAGCGTGTTGCCCGCCTTGCTGGTGTAGCCGTTCTTGATGCCGATCAGCCCGGGATACGGGGTCACGCCGCCCGCGCCGGTCAGCAGCCGGTTGGTGTTGTGGATCGGATAGGCCCAGCCGCCCCCGCCCGGGAACTTCGCCTCGGCCGTTCCGCAGTACCGCGCGAACTCTTCGTTGCGCAGCCCCGCCCGGCCGAACACCGCCAGGTCGTACGCCGACGACACCTGGCCGGGCGTGTCGTAGCCGTCCGGCGACAGCACCCGGGTGTCGAGGGCGCCCAGGGAACGCGCCTTGGCCTGCATCCGCTCGGCCGTGGAGCGCCAGCCGCCGTTCAGCGCGGCCAGCACCCGCACGGCGTCGTTGCCCGAGCTGAGGAACACCCCGCGCCACAGATCGGCGATCCGGTACGTACGTCCTTCGGCGACCCCGACCAGACTGCTGCCGGCCCCGATCCCGGCCAGCTCCTGCCGGCGCACGGTGTGCGGCACGCCGGCCGGCAGGGTCGGCAGCAGGGTGAGGGCGAACAGCGTCTTGAGGGTGCTGGCGGGCGGCAGCTTGCGGTGTGCGTCGTACGCGGCGAGGACCTCGCCGGAGTCCGCGTCCGCCACCAGCCACGACAGCGCGGAGACCCGCGGCACCCGGGGCGCCCCGGCATGCGGCCGCACATGGATGCCGGACCGGTACAGCAGCGAGGGCCGTGGGGCCGCCGCCGCCCGGGGTTCGCCGTGCGGTTCGGGGTCGTGCCCGGTGCGGGCGACCGCGGCGGTGGGCGCGAGCGCCAGCAGTCCCGTCGCGCAGAGCGCGCAGACGGACACAAAGGCCCGGGGAGTAAATCCGATCTTCATATCGCCAACGTAGGAAGGGACCGGCTTCGCGCCGCGCTGCCCGGGCCGTTCGGGGCGCGCCTGCACCCGGACGGGCGATGCCCGCGGCGTGTCACTCGCCGGGCAGCGTCGGCTGAATGCGCCGGAGGAACGTGGCGTTGTCGGGCGTCTCCCTCATCCGCTCCAGGAGGGTTTCCAGGGTGGTCTGGCCGTCCCGGGCCCGCAGGACCCGGCGCAGTCCGCGTACGGCGGTCGACTCGACCGGGGGCAGGAGGAGTTCCTCGCGGCGGGTGCCGGACGGGGTGAGGTCGACGGCGGGGAAGACGCGGCGGGAGGCGAGGTCACGGCTCAGCCGCAGCTCCATGTTGCCGGTGCTCTTGAGCTCCTCGAAGTAGAAGTCGTCGGCCCGGGAGCCGGTCTCCACCAGGGCCGTGGCGAGGATGGTGAGCGAACCGCCCTCCTCGGCCAGGCGCGCGGCACCGAAGAACCGCTTCGGCCCGTGCAGCGCGGCCGCGTCGACGCCGCCGCTCAGGGTACGGCCACCGGACGCGGCCGCGTTGTTGTGCGCCCGGCACAGCCGGGTCAGGGAGTCGAGCAGGATGACGACGTCCTCGCCCGCCTCGACGAGCCGCTTGGCCCGTTCGATGACGAGCTCGGCCAGCGCGATGTGCTGCTTGGGCGCCCGGTCGAAGGTCGAGGCGTACACCTCGCCGCGCACCGAGCGCCGCATGTCGGTGACTTCCTCGGGGCGTTCGTCGAGGAGCACGACCATCAGCCGGCACTCGGGATGGTTGCCGGCGACGGCGGCCGCGATCTGCTGGAGGAGGACCGTCTTGCCGGTCTTGGGCGGGGCCACGATCAGGCCGCGCTGGCCCTTGCCGACGGGGGCGATCAGGTCGGCGACCCGGCCGGTGAGGCCGGACGCCGGGTGCTCGAGCCGGATGCGCTCACGCGGGTGAAGCGGCGTCAGCTCGCCGAAGCGGCGGCGGTTCCGGTCCGGGGTGCGGCCGCCCACGCGGGCGACTTCGGTGAGGGCGCGCTGGGTGCCGCGCACGCCGTCGACGAGGTCGCCCTTGCGCAGGCCGTACTTGCGGATCAGCGCGGGGGAGACCTGGAGGTCGGCGGGCGAGGGCAGCAGGTTCCCGGCGCGCAGGTGCCCCTTTCCGTTCGCGTCGATGTCGAGGACACCGGTGACGGCGCGGACCGGGGGCTGCTGCTGGACTGTGGGGTGTTCGAGTGTGCTGGTCATGGAGGCGGGTCCTTTCACGGACGGAAGGCATGAGACATGCGGAGGGAAGGGGCGGGCCGCGGACATCGGGAAGGCGATCAGAACGCCTTCGGGCGGCGGGAAACAGCACCTCGGGTACGGCGGACCGCTGGTCACGAGGTGGTGATGAGAAGCCGGTACATGGACCGGCGGACTGAGAGAGAACCGGCACCGGCGCCCACGACAGGGGCGTGCACAAGTGCCATGGGGAACGTACCACGCCGGATCAGTGCCTGGCGAGCACTTCTGATCCGCACAACGTCTCTCCGGCCTCTCCTATTCCCTTCCCATGCCATGCATGCACTCAGGGAGAAAGTCCCCGTGGAGCCTTACTCCGAGCGGGCCGCCTCCGCCTCCTTCGCGATCCGGTCGAACTGCGCCCCCATTGCCTCGGCCAGGGCCTGGGCGCCGGACAGCGGCCGGACCATGACCATGAAGTCGTCGATCAGGCCGTCCTCGTTCACCCGCAGGAAGTCGCAGCCGTTGAGCTCCCGGTCGCCCACCCGCGCGGTGAAGACCAGCGCGTGATCGCGGCCGCCCGGGTCGTTGATCTCCCGTACATAGCGGAAGTCCTCGAAGACCCGCACGACCCCGCGCAGGATCGCCGCGGTGATCGCCTTTCCGGCATATGGCTTGAACACGGCCGGGCTGGTGAAGACGACGTCCTCCGCCAGCAGCGCCTCGACCGCATCGAGGTCGCCCGCCTCGACCGCCTCACGGAACGCGCGCATCGGATCACCTCATAGTCAATTAGTTGAGTAGGTGCCGATGAGAATAGTCACCTGCTGTTAACGTGTCCATATGTCCCTCAAGTACGCCGTCCTGGCCGCCCTCCTGGAGGGCGAGGCCTCGGGCTACGAGCTGTCGAAGGTCTTCGACATCTCGTTCGCCAACTTCTGGCCCGCGACCCCGCAGCAGCTCTACCGGGAGCTGGAGCGGCTCGCGCAGGACGGACTCGTCGAGGCCCGGTTCGTCCAGCAGGAACGGCGGCCCAACAAGCGGATGTTCACACTCACCGAGGCCGGGCGCGAAGACCTGCGCGCCTTCGCCGCCGAGCCGCCCCGTCGGCCCACCGCCATCCGTGACGAGCTGCTGATCAAGCTCCAGGCCGTGGACGACCCCGAGGCCGGCCGCGCCATGATCGAGGAGCGCATGACCTGGGCGCGCGGCAAGCTCGGCCGCTACGAGCGTGTCCGCGAGCGCCTGCTCGACGGCCGGACCGAGGAGACGTACCTGCGCGAGTCCGACAGCGTCGGGCCGTATCTGACGCTGCTCGCCGGGATCTCCTTCGAGGAGGGGAACCTGCGCTGGTGCGAGCGCGTCCTCGCGGTCCTCGAGCAGCGCGTCGCTCAGGGGCGGTGACGCGGATGTTCAGCCCTGAAGGCCCCTCCCTGCGCGAACTCGCCGTCCAGGCACTGTCGTCCGTCGAGCGCGGATACGACCTGCTCGCCCCGAAGTTCGACCACACCCCGTTCCGTACGCCCGACTCGGTGCTCGACGCCGTCAGATCGGCGCTCGCGCGGACCGGTCCGTACGACGACGGGCTCGACCTGTGCTGCGGGACGGGCGCGGGCGTGGACGTGCTGGCCGAGGTGTGCCGGCGCAGCGTCGTCGGCGTCGACTTCAGCGCCGGCATGCTCGATGTCGCGCGGCGGCGGTCGCAGGCCGGGGTGCGGGGCTCCGGGCGGCCGCGCGTCGGCTGGGTCCGCGCGGACGCCCGTGCCCTGCCCTTCGCGCCCGCCTTCGATCTCGTGGTGAGCTTCGGGGCGTTCGGGCACTTCCTGCCCCGTGAGCTGCCGGGGCTGTTCGCGCAGGTCCACTCCGTCCTGCGGCCCGGCGGCCGCTTCGCCTTCCCGCTGGTGGCTCCGCTGCGTCCGACGGACCCGGCCTATTGGATGCTGCTGGGCTTCGACGCGGTCATGCGGGTGCGCAACGCCGTGTGGCGGCCTCCGTTCGTCATGTACTACCGGGCCTTCCGGCTCGGAGAGGTGCGCACCGAGCTGGCCCGTGCCGGGTTCGAGGTGGAGTTGCGGGCCCTGCCCGAGTTCGGGCGACGGCGCGACGGGAGCCCGCGGGTGCGGATGGTCGTGGCGCGGCGGCCGGGCTAGGCGCGCGGGACGCCGGTCGGTGCACGGCCCGGCGGCCGGGCTCGTGCGGGCTCAGCCCGCCGCGGGCAGGGTGAACTCGTAGACCAGGGTGTCCTGTTGGCCGTCCACCACGAGGTCCGTGACCTCCAGGGGGCGGGCATGCTGGTCGTGGACCCGGCGGGTGACACGTACCGTGGACGTTCCCGGGAGGCGGGTGATGGCGTCCCGATGGTGCAGCGTGAGGCCCGCCTTGCGCATCCAGTCGTAGGCGCGGCGCAGTTGGGCCGAACCGGTGGCGTCCGTGCGGTCGCGATAGCGGGCCAGTTCCGCCACCTCGGCGAGCGCCACCGCGGAGAAGGACGTCACGGCCGTACGCCGACCGACCCCGTCGGCGTCCGCGGACTCGTAGCGGTGCACCAGGGTCCGTCGGTGCGGCGCGAGACCCAGGGCCTCGGCGTGCTCCGGCGGGGGCGCCTCCCAGGCGACCGTGGCCCGATCCGCGGCGCCCGGGCCCGCGCTGCGGGCGCCGACGGGGAAGGTCGGCGAGGTCGCCGTCTCGACCGGCAGGCCGGGCAGCGTGGCATGGCTGCCCCGCCGGTCGGTGGCGACCACACCGCCGCGCCGCAGCACCTCCAGTGCCTGCCGTACGGTCTCCCTGCTGACCCCGAAGTGCTCCGCCAACTGCCGTTCCCCCGGCAGTCGTTCACCGGGCGGGACGGTCCCGTCACGCAGCTCGCCGAGCAACTCGGCGGCGATCCTCCAGTACAGCGGCTGCGCGTCCGTGAGCGAACGGTCGTGCGGGATGGTGCGGGCCATGCCGCGCCTCCTGTGGTGACGTGTCGTAGCCGTGCGGGCTCCTTGCGTCACCAGATCCAAGCACTGGTCTAAACCACCAGGGAAGAGCGGCCCGTCACTTCGGCCGAAACGGCTCGCGCGAACCGGTCGTCACAGGGCGCCGTACAGGGCGTCCACCAACGCCATCTTCCGCGGGTCGTCCGCGATATGAGGCCCCATCCGGTTCATCACATAGCCCAGCGACACCCCGGCCTCCGGGTCCGCCAGCCCGCACGAGCCGCCGAAGCCGTCGTGTCCGAAAGCCCGCGGGTTGGGCCCGTACGAGCCGTTCGGCCCGCTCAGCCACAGGCCGAGGGTGGCCTCGGTGTCGCTCTCGAACCCGGCACCGAGCACCAGATCGCGGCAAGCGCCCTGTCCCTCGCGCACCCGCTCGGCCGCCTCGGGGGACAGGACGCGGCGGTCGCCGTAGGAGCCGTGCCCCGCGAAGATCCCGTACAGCGCGGCCACCGCCCGCGCGGTGCCGTGCCCGTTGACGGCGGGGAGCTCGGCGGCCCGCCACTGCGGCGAGTTGGCCTCGTTCGGCCCCACCGCGGGGTTGGTCAGCGCGGCCAGGGCGGCGGGCGCCAACTGACTGAAGACCGCCGCCTGTTCACTGCTGCGCGCGACCGGCGGCTGCACCAGCTCGGCCACCCGTCCGGATTCCTTCTCCGGCAGCCCGATCGTGAAGTCGATCCCGAGCGGCCCGGTCACCTCCCGCTCCAGGAACGCCCCCGGCAGCAGCCCCGACACCCGGCGCACGACCTCCCCGACCAGGAAGCCGTAGGTGAGCGCGTGATACCCGGACCGGGTCCCCGGCGCCCACCACGGCTCCATCGCCGCCAGCCGCTGGGTCGTCAACTCCCAGTCGCACAGTTGCCGGAGCGTGTGCGGCTCCCGCAGCCCGGACAGGCCGGCGCGGTGCGACAGCAGATGCCGTACGAGGATCTGTTCCTTGCCCGCCGCCGCGAACTCCGGCCAGTACGTGGCCACCGGCGCGTCGAAGTCGAGCAGCGCCCGGTCGGCGAGGATGTGCGCGCACAGCGCTGTCGGGCCCTTGGTCGTCGACCACACGTTGACCAGCGTGTCGCGCTCCCAGGGGCGGCTGTGCGCCGCGTCGGCCCACCCGCCCCACAGGTCCACCACCGTCCTGCCGTCCACCGTGACGGCGACCGCGGCGCCCAGTTCCGCGCGCTCACGGAAGTTCGCCTCGAACGCCGTCCGCACCGCCTCGAACCGCGGATCGCACTGCCCGTGCACCTGTGCCCCGTGCTCTGCCATGGCCCACCCCTCGCCGTCCGCCGGAAACCCCGGGGCGCGTCCCCGCGTCCTGGGCCCCCTGAACGTACCGACTGGTCGGACCAGGTGGAAGGGGGCCAGGGAAGGACCACGTCGGCGCGGTCACGCCATGCCTGGCGCCTCAGGCGTGCGCGCGCAGCCAGTTCACCTTGGCCGCCTCGTGGAAGGGGCCGCCGCCCTCGTGGTCGTTGAAGTCGTACACCTCGATGGCCTTCTCGTCGTGGGCCCAGGCGTTGAACGCCGCGAACACCGTGGAGGGCGGGCAGGTCTGGTCCTCCAGAGCCGCCGAGAACAGGGCGGGCGCCCGGCCGCGGGCCGCGAAGTGGACGCCGTCGAAGTAGGACAGCGTGCGCAGGGCACCCTCGGTGCGGCCCCGGTGGGTCCTGAGGTAGAGGCCGATCTCACGGTACGGGTGACGGTCCGTGACAGTCGCCGCGCGCGGGAAGTCGCACAGGAACGGCACGTCGGGCGCGATCGCCGCGAGGTCCGGGACCAGGCCGCCGACCGCGACCGTGAGGCCGCCGCCCTGGCTCACGCCCAGCGCGATCGTGCGCGAGGCGTCGGCCAGCGGATGCGAGCGGGCGGCCTCGACGGCACGGACCGCGTCCGTGATCACCCGGCGGTAGTAGTAGTTCTCGGGCGCGTCGATGCCCCGCGTCATGAACCCGGGGTACGCGGGCCCGGCCCCCACCGGATCCGGCGTCCCGCCTCCTGCGCCCCACGCGCTGCCCTGGCCGCGCGTGTCCATCATGAAGTGCGCCCGGCCCGTGGCGGCCCACAGCAGGTTCTCGTGCGGCAGGCCGCGCCCGCCGCCGTAGCCGATGAACTCCACCACCAGCGGCAGCGGCTCCGTGGCCCCGGCGGGCAGCCGCAGCCAGCCCTTCACCGGCTGACCGCCGAACCCGGCGAACGTCACGTCGTACACCTCGACGGTGGACAGTCCTGCGTCGACCGGCTCGAAGCGGGCGTCCAGGTCGTGCTCACGCGCTTCCTCGAGGGTCTTGGACCAGAACGAGTCGAAGTCCTCGGGCTCGACGGACTTGCTGCGGTACTCGCGCAGTTCGTCGAGGGGAAGGTCGAACAGGGCCATGAAGGACCGCCTTTGCGAAGAGTGACTGCGGTTGATCACACCGTACGTGGGTGATCGGAGGACTCGCCAGATCTCTGCCACGCCGAGCAGCCAGGATGGGGCCATGACGTGTGGCGCCGAACCTCCGGGTGGTGCCGCGGAGATCCTGGTCAGAGACATCGAATTGCTCGTCGTGGACGCAGGTCGAGGGACCTCGGCGGCCGGTCGGCCGTCAGAGATGGTCGGGTGACCGGCGTCAGGCCCGGCGGCCCGTCCACTCCGGCTCCGTGCGGGCCCACTCCTGATCCCACTCGGCGAGGCGACGACGCATCGCGGCGTGCCGGACGGAGCTGTGGCCGAGCAGGATGACGGCGACCGCGCCGCCCGTCGCACAGACGCCGATGGTGACGGTGTACTGCCAGACCGCCGTGCCGTCCGGCGGCGGCGCGACGCTCCGGCCCTCGGAATCGAGCCAGACACGGACCGTCTCGCCGGCCCGCGCGTCCGCCGGGACGCGCGCCGTGGCCGTACGCGGTCCGTCCTGCGGATCCGCCCAGCGGACCGTCGCCTGGGTGTACGGCTGCCGGCCACCGTGCGTCAGGGGAGCCGCGCCCGAGGTTCCGTCGACGACCTCGGCCCGGACGTGACGGCGTTCGGCGCGCTGCTCGCGGACCTCGGCCAGGGCGTCGTCATGGGCCCACCAGGCCGCCGTCACCCCGACCAGCGGCGCGACCACGAACAGCAGGACGGCCACCCCCAACACCGTCCACGTCTCCACGACATCGGACCGGCGCCGCAACGGACTCGGCCGCAGGCGCCAGCCGCGCACACGGCTTCGCATGGCGTTCAGGTACCCCGCAAAGCGGACATCGTGCCTCAAACATGCCGTCCGCTCCGCCGACACCCGGGCACGTACTGGCGGCCGGCACCGGAGGGTCGGTCAGCCGAAGCGCTCGATCCGGATGCGGTGCACCGGCTGACCCGCCGCCACCAGCAACCGCGAGGCATGCTCGGCGAACCCATTGGAGCCGCACACATAGGCCTCCCACCCACCAGGAGGCTGCTCGGCCAGGAGCGGCGCCACATGTGCGGCGGCCATACGTCCCACGGGCACACCCTCCGGCGCGCTCCGCGTGAACACCGGAGTCGTCTCCGCGCCGAACTCCCGCGCGTAGATCAGCTCCTCGGGGCTGCGCGCCGACACCAGCAGCCGCAACGGCACGTCCAGGCCGCGCGCCCGGTGGTGCCGCACCATCGACATCAGCGGTACGACACCGGAGCCGGCGCCCACCAGCAGTGCCGGCCGGTCCCCGGGCCAGGCGAAGAAGCCGCTGAGCGGCCCGCGCACCTCGACCGTGTCACCGGGCTTCGCGACGGTGTGGAACCAGCCCGACACCTCACCGCCCTCGACATGGTCCAGGGTCAGTTCGATGTGCCCGAAGTCATCGGGCGCGGAGGCGATCGAGTAGTGGCGCTGGGCCACATAGCCGTCCTCCGCGGTCAGCCGCAGCATCAGATGCTGGCCGGGCAGATGCCCCGCCCACTCGGGCACCGCGAGCCGGAAGGTGGCGGCGTGCGGGGTCTCGCGGCGGACCTCGGTGATCGTGGCCGTCCGCCACACCGCGGCGGCCTGCTCGCTGACGGCGATCCGACCGGGCACCGCGAACCCGGTCGGTGGCGTGAAGGTCTCGGCTGCCTCAGTCACCGGAGTACCGCTGCTCCTCCCAGGGGTTGCCCCGCGCGTGGTAGCCGTTCTGCTCCCAGAACCCCGGCTCGTCGTGGTCCAGGATCCGCAGCCCCGCGATCCACTTGGCGCTCTTCCAGAAGTACAGGTGCGGCACCAGCAGCCGCGCCGGGCCACCGTGCTCCGGAGCGAGCGGCCGCCCGTCGTACTCCCAGGCGATCCAGGCGCGCCCACCGGTCAGGTCGGCGAGCGGAAGGTTGGTGGTGTAACCGGTGTGCGAGTAGGCGACGGCATGTGTGGCGGACACATGGGGCCGGACCCTATGGAGGAAGGCGTCCAGCGACACACCACCGAACCGCACACCGAACTTCGACCAGCTCGTCACGCAGTGGATGTCGCCCTCGTACACCGATGCCGGCAGCTCGTGCGCCTCCCCCCAGCTCCAGCCGCGCGGCTCCTCGACCAGACCGTCGATGCGGAAGGACCACTTGGCGGGCGTCAGCTCGGGCGTGACCTCGGCGGACAGGACGGGCCAGTCGTCGCCCGCGTCGTGCTGGCCGGGCGGCAGCGCGGCGATGGGGGCACCTCCCACGCCTTTAGGGCTGTGGGGGAGGGCGCGGGGGCGTCCGGTGAAGCCTCGGGTGACGTTCATACGGGGAGTGCCTCCAGGCCGTCGGGGGCGACGGCCCGCGGGTCGAGCGTGATCGGTACGTGCTTCGCACAACCGTACGCGGTCCCGTCGATGTCCGGGACCCGTCGTGATCGTTGGGGTAGGGTTGGCCCTCCGGCCGGGACAGTCCCGGTCCCGCGCAGACCCGGGAGGTGAGACCCATTACCGCTGTGTCAGGTCGGGTGCTCTCACCTCGGATCGGCGCGGATCATCGCCGCTAGGCGGCCGCGAGAGCACCCTTCGGCTTCCGAAAGGCTCTCGGCTTCCATGCCCCCTCTGTCTCCTTCCTCGCCGTCCTCCCCGTCACCGCTCTCGTATGACGCCGTCGTGGCCGTGCTGCGCGCCGCGGGCTGTGTCTTCGCCGAGGACGAGGCCCGGCTGATCCTGGCCACCGCCCGCACCCCGGACGAGCTCGCCGCCATGGTGGACCGGCGCATCACCGGCCTGCCCCTCGAACTCGTCGTCGGCTGGGCCGAGTTCCGCGGCCTGCGCATAGCCGTAGAACCCGGCGTCTTCGTGCCCCGCCGCCGCACCGAGTTCCTGGTCGAGCAGGCCCTCTCCCTCGCACCCGACGCAGCCGTGGTCGTCGACCTGTGCTGTGGCTCGGGAGCCGTCGGCGCCGCCCTGGCCGCCGCACTCGGCTCCAACGGCCGGGTCGAGCTGCACGCGGCCGACATCGACCCGGCAGCCGTGCGCTGCGCCCACCGCAACGTGGCCCCTTACGGCGGCCGTGTGCACGCGGGCGACCTGTTCCAGGCGCTCCCCGGCAGCCTGCGCGGACGGGTCGGCATCCTCGCGGCGAACGTGCCGTACGTCCCCACCGACGAAGTCGGGATGCTGCCCCCCGAGGCACGCGACCACGAGCCGCGCGTCGCCCTCGACGGCGGTCCGGACGGCCTGGACGTCCTGCGCCGGGTGGCCGCCGAGGCACCCCGCTGGCTGGCGCCCGGCGGCTGCCTGCTGATCGAGACGAGCGAACGCCAGGCGCCGACGGCCCTGGAGGCCTTCGGCGACAGTGGACTGTCGGCGCGTCTGGCCGCCTCCGAGGAGCGGTACGCGACGGTCGTGGTCGGTCTCAGCCGGCCCTGATCAGGTCGTCGTGCCGCTCTTCGAAGAGCTCTCGGAGGGGTCGGGGTGGTGCCGGTCCCAGTGGCGCGGCCCGGGGAAGCCGCCCCGCCATTCGCCCGGCCCCCGCTCCGTGCCCCGGTCCTTCTTCCACTCGTCCCAGTCGCCCGCCAGCACCCGGGAGGCCGACCTGGAGTCGTCGTCGGACCGAGTGCCGACGACGAAGATGTCCTCGCCCTTCTCGAGGTCACCGGCACCGGAGCTCGCGTCCCCGTCGTGCCGGACCGTTGTGTCCGAGCCGACGGTCCACATCCACTCGGCGCCGTCCTCGCTCTTGACGGTGACCTGGTCGCCGTCCACCTTCTCGATGGTGCCGCGCTGCCAGATCCGTACGACCCACTCGTCGCTGTCGGGGTCCTTGACGGTCGACTCGCCGTGCACGCCGCCGCCTGCGCCGAGGCCGAACCACCAGCCGGGTCCGTGCCGTTGGCCAGGGGTGTCCGGCGACGCCGACCCGGAGGCCGCGGGCGAGGCCCCCTCGCCGGAGCCCGACGCGGTCGCGGCGTAGGCGACCGTACCGCCGAGGCCCAGCACGGCCACTGTGGCCGCCGCGGTCACCGCCCGGGCGCGGACGGACTGCCGCTGCCACAGCCCGCGCAACGCGGCCGTACCCCGCGCGGGGTCCCGCTCCGGGCCGGCCGGCCCCGTGAGGACCTCGAAGTCGCTACCGGCCGGCTCGCCGCCGGCGTCGTGTGCGTGATCCGGATCGTGTGTCACGGCTCGCTCCCATCGGTCACGGCACCCGGCATCCGCTATGCCATGCCTTGCTGTGATTGTGGGTCGCGGACGGTAAGGAACCGGTAATCAGTTCCTGTGAGAACGGGCGGCCGGCCCTGTCGGCGCGAGTGCCGGCTCTGTCAACTCGGGGGCAGCACGCGCGCGATGAGCAGCGCCACGTCGTCGGAGTTGTCGGGCCGGTGCAGGGTGCGCAGGAGGAGGTCGCAGCACTCCTCCAGCGGGCGGTCGGGGTCGTCGAGGAGCTCCAGGAGTGCGTCCAGGCGCTCGTCGAGGGGGTGTTGACGGGTCTCGACGAGTCCGTCGGTGTAGAAGACCAACTGGTCGCCGGGCTCGAGGTCGACGGTCGTCGTGGAGAAGGCGACGCCGCCGACGCCCAGGGGTGCTCCGGTGGGCAGTTCGAGGAGCTGCGGGGCGTGCCCGGGGCGGACGCGGACGGGCGGCAGGTGGCCGGCGTTGGCGATCCGGCACAGTCGTAGCCGAGGGTCGTAGACGGCGTAGACGCAGGTGGCGATGGAGTGGTCGAGGCCCTCGGTGATCTTGTCGAGGTGTTCCAGGAGCCGGGTCGGTTCGAGGTCGAGGGAGGCCAGTGTGTGCGTCGCGGTGCGCAGCCGGCCCATGGTCGTGGCGGCGTCGATGCCGCTGCCCATCACGTCGCCGACGACGAGCGCGGTCTTGCCGCCCTCCAGCGGGATCACGTCGAACCAGTCGCCGCCGACCTCGGCGCTGGCGCCCGCGGGCTGGTAGCGGGAGGCGACCTCCAGGCCGCCGGTCACCGCGGGATGGCTGGGCAGCAGGCTGCGCTGCAGGGTGAGGGCGGTGTCGCGGGCGTTCTGGTACCAGCGGGCGTTGTCGATCTGCACGGCCGCGCGGGCGGCGAGTTCCCGGGCGAGCAGCAGGTCGTCCTCGCTGAACGGCAGCGGATTGCGGGTGCGTTTGAGGTCGAGGGCGCCGAGCACCTCGCCGCGTGCGATCAGCGGCACCGCCAGATAGGAGTGCACGCCCGCGCGTTCGAGCTGCACGGCGGCCTCGGGGGAGCGGGCGATCCGCGGCAGGTCCTTCTCCTCGACGCGGGCGACCATCACGGGGCTGCCCGTGCGCACGCACTCGGTGACCAGGCGGTCCGGGCCGTAGCGGGCGACCTCGCCCGGCTGGTCGGCGGCGGCGAGGGCCACCGTGACGTGGTCGGACTCGACGGCCAGGGCGCGGAGCACCGCCGGCTCGGAAGGGCCGAGGGTGCTGCGTCTGCCCTCCACCACCGCTTCCAGCAGGTCGACGGCCGCGACGTCGGCCAGCTCCGGCACGGCGACGTCGGCCAGCTCGTGCGCCGTGATCTCCAGCTCCAGCGTGGTGCCGATCCGCGCCGAGGCGTCGGCGATCAGCGCCAGGCGCCGCCGTGCCGTCTCGGCCTCCACCGCGGCCTGGTGCTGATCGGTGATGTCCACGGCCATCCCGGCCACGCCGAGCACCGTCCCGGCCGTGTCCTCCAGCCGGTAGAGCGAGACGGACCAGTGGTGCTCCCGGTCCGGATCGGCCGGCGTCCGGCCCACGATGCGCTGGTTGATGATCGGTTCGCCGGTTCTGAGCACCGCCCGCAGGGCCGCCTCGATGGCGTCGGCGTCGACGCCCGGCAGCAGCTCGCGCGGCGTACGGCCGATGTGGTCCTCGGCGGGGATGCCGTTGAGCCGGGCCAGCGCCGCGTTGACCGAGACGTAGCGCAGCTCGGTGTCGAGGACGGCGAGGCCCAAGGGAGCCTGCGCGATGGTGCGGGTCGATAGCGCGACGTCCCGCTCCAGCCGGCGGACCGTCGACTGGTCGGCGCACAGCCCCAGTGCGTAGATGTCGCCCTGGTCGTCGAGGAGCCGCATGTTGCGGAACTCCACCAGGCGCGTGCCGCCGTCCTTGCGCCGGATCGGGAACGCCCCGGCCCAGCCCTCACCGGTCTCCATGACGTCGGAGAACAGCTTTACGACCAGGTCCAGATGCTGCTCGTGGACCATGATCCGGGCGGCGTACTGGCCCAGCGCCTCCTGCGCCGAGTAACCGAACAGCTCCTCCGCCTGGGGGCTCCACAGCACGATGCGCCCCTCGGCGTCCAGCACCACCGAGGCCACGCCGAGCACGTCGAGCAGCCCACTCGGACCCACCGGCCCGCGGACCGGCTCGTCGCCCTCGGCGACGGGAGGTTCGGCTGGAGACATGCCACGCACCGCCTTCGCCCTTTGTCGCGGCACGCCGTTCCCCCGTGCCGACTCCCCTTGTTCTACCGCGTTCAACCGTCTCCCGGCCCCCTTGGTGGCTCACTTCCACCATCCCTCAACACAGCGGCGGACGTCCGCCGAAGCGGGCAGCAGGGCACGCGACTGTGGCCGAAAAGACAGCCGACGTTCGCCGTCTTGGCCTGTACATGACCGGATCTACCCCGCCAGACTGTCCGCCGACACGCACCCACCCCCCGAGGAGTCGCTCCCATGGCCCTGCGCGCCCGGCAACGTTGTCACGCACTTGTCACCGGCCTCGTCGCCCTCGCCTCCGCAGCCGTGCTGTCCACCGCGGCTCCCGCGCAGGCCGCCGACACCTGGACGGAGGTGGGCTCCGACCGCGCCGACCCGCTGACCGAGAGCCAGGGCCTGGCCTCCATCGAGGTCCCGGCCAACAGCCCCAACCGCTACACCGGCATCGGCACCATCCCCGTCTCGGTGAGCAGCCGTGGCTGGAACCATGTGGGCGACCCCGACGCCTCCTACAACGGCTACTACATCGAGCCGTACCAGGCGGACTCGGGCACCGCGAAGATGTTCCGGGTGCAGGCGCCGGACGGGACCTGGTCGGAGTACGTCCACACGCTGGGCTCCGGAGAGGCGCTGAACAACTCCTTCGTCGCCGTCACGCCCGGCGGGCAGTGGATGGTCTCCGGCGAGTGGGGCACCATGACCCGACTGCTGGTCCACCCGACGCCCGGCGTCAACGCCGCCACCTCGCCCTCGGCGAACCTCCCCTGGACCTCCAGCATCCGGCTCGACCACGCCGTACGCGACGTACAGGGCTGCGACTTCCTCGCTGCCACAACCCTGCTGTGCTCCTCCGACGACCCCGCGGGCACCCTCTTCGGCATGACCAAGCCGCTGCTCCGGATCGACCTCTCCGCCGAGCCCGGCTCGTCCGACGTGACCGGCCATGTCACGGCCCTGCGTCAGCTCCCGCTGCGCAGCTCCTGCTCGGGCGAGTTCGAGACGGAGGGCATCGACTACGACCGCCGCACCGGCACCCTGCGCGTGATCGTCCTCTCGCCGGGCTTCTGTGTGCTGACCGACAGCAAGACGTACCGGTTCACGCGCGGCTGAGACACGGCCCGGAGGGCTCCGCCGGTAGTGCTCCGGCGCGCGTGGTGCTTTTCTTGGGGTTGGGGTCCGGATCCGCGGGCTACCCGTGGTTCCGCGGTGCGGCCACGAGAGGAGCGATCACGATGGATCGTGAACGACTGCACGAGGAGCCCGTGTCCGTCGAGATCAGCGGATGCAGCAAGGAAGACGCCCGGATCGTGTTCGACGCGCTGTGCGCGTGCTTCGAGTCCGACCGGGGCCCCGAGGACGTGCCGCAGCAGCTCCATGAGACCCGCCCGATGGTGTGGCTCGGCACGTTCGAGGTGACCGACGCACACGAGTGCCCGCCGCCCGCCCGGCTCTCGGCGTCCGTCGAGGCCGACGCCCAGGGCGGCTACTGGGCCATCGAACGGCTCCGTACGACCCTGGACTCCCTGTTCACCGTCCACGACCTCGCCTCGGCCTCGGGCGACCAGGAGCGGGAGCTGCATGTGGTGCTGGAGAGCCGGTGAGCGTGACGCTCATGCGCCCAGCAGGGTGAGCACGGCGCGCCTGTAGACGGCGTGGACGGCGGGCAGGTCCGCGAGACAGGCCCGCTCGTCCACGCCGTGCAGGCCCTCGTGGCGTACACCGAAGCCCGCCGTCGCCGGGATGCCCCGGCCGGCCAGGAGATTGCCGATGTTCGACGGGCCCGCGGTCTTCGCCCGCACCGCCAGCCCCTCCGCCGCGGCGGCGTCCAGCAGTGCGGCGGCGGGCTGCTGATCCTTTTCGAGTCGGTACGGCGGCCAGGACGCCACCGGGGTGATCCCGGTCGGCCGCGGCGTGGGCAGCCGGGCGTCCAGGTCGGTCACGGCCTCCCGGACGAGCCGTTCGGCGTCGCGCGCGTCGAACGCGGGCGTGGTGCGGATGTCGACGCCGAGTTCGCACAGGTCGGGGACGACGGAGAAGCCCTGGCCGCCATGGCAGGAGGTCACCGTCAGCTTCGGCGGGAGGGGGAAGTCCGCGGCGGCGGCCGGGAGCGCGGCGGCGTCCAGCAGGCGCACCAGCTCGGCCGCGCGCGAGACGGCGCCCGGCGTCGTACGGCGGCGGGATCCGGAGTGCCCGGAGTCGGCGTGCACCGCGATCGTGGCCCGCCACAGGCCGCGCCCGCCGACCACGACCTCGTCCAGGCCCGGGTAGCCGATCATCACCCCTGCCGGTCGGGCCGCCGCCGGGTCGGCCAGATAGGCGCGGGCACCGCCGAAGCCACCCGTGTGCTCGTCCACGTCGAGGAGCACGGCCAGTCCACCGCGCAGGTCGTCGGCGCGGCCGAGCAGGTCGGCCGCGATCCGGCAGAACACCTCCGCGGCCAGCTTGGAGTCGGCCGCGCCGCGCCCCAGCAGCCAGCCGTCGACGACCTCGCCGCAGTCCGGCGGGAACGACCAGGCGCCCTGGTCGCCGTACGGAGCCGTGTCCACGCAGGCGTCCAGCGCCCACCAGGGGCCGGGCCGGCCGCCCGCGATCTCCACCAGGAGCCCGACGACGGCGCCCCGCTCGTCGTGCAGGCGGCGATGCGGCAGGCCGCGGACCGAGAGCCAGTCCTCCAGGACGGCGAGGACGGGGCCGTACTCGTCGATGCCCGCGCGGCTGGGGCGTCGGATGAGCTGCTGGGCGAGGGCGACGACGTCGGCGTACGGGCTCATGGGGGCACTGTGCCCGACAGTGGTTCGGATCACCCTTCCCCACTTGTGCAACTAGTTGCATAAACGCGGCGCGGTCCTCTACAACTACGTCAGGCACGACACCGCGCACGGAGGGCCCCGATGAGCCGTTACCCGCACCTGCTGAGCCCGCTGGACCTGGGCTTCACCACGCTGCCCAACCGCGTCCTCATGGGCTCCATGCATGTGGGCCTGGAGGAGGCCGAGCGCGGTTTCGAGCGCATGGCGGCCTTCTACGCCGAGCGTGCGCGCGGGGGAGTGGGGCTCATCGTCACCGGTGGCATCGCGCCCAACGACGAGGGCCGGCCCTACGAGGGCGGTGCCAAGCTCACTACCGAGGACGAAGCCGAGCAGCACCGGGTCATCACCGACGCCGTGCACCGCGAGGGCGGCCGGATCGCGATGCAGGTCCTGCACTTCGGCCGGTACGCCTACCATCAGGACCTCGTCGCCCCGAGCCCGCTCCAGGCGCCGATCAGCCCCTTCCCGCCGCGCGAGCTCACCGACGCCGACGTCGAGCGGACCATCGAGGACTACGCGCGCGCCGCCCGCCTCGCGCAGCAGGCCGGGTACGACGGTGTGGAGATCATGGGCTCCGAGGGCTACCTCATCAACGAGTTCATCGCCACGCGGACCAACCACCGCACCGACCGCTGGGGCGGCTCGTACGAGAACCGCATGCGCTTCCCGGTCGAGATCGTCCGGCGGGTGCGCGAGGCCGTCGGCGAGGACTTCATCATCGTCTACCGGCTGTCCATGCTGGACCTCGTGCCGGGCGGCTCCACGCTCGACGAGGTGATCACGCTCGCGAAGGCCGTCGAGGCCGCCGGGGCGACGATCATCAACACCGGCATCGGCTGGCACGAGGCGCGCATCCCGACCATCGCGACGTCCGTGCCGCGCGGCGCGTACACCTGGGTCACCAAGCGCCTGATGGGCGAGGTGTCCGTCCCGCTCGTCACCACCAACCGCATCAACACCCCCGAGCTCGCCGAGGAACTGCTGGCCGGCGGGTGCGCCGACATGGTGTCGATGGCCCGCCCGATGCTCGCCGACCCCGACTTCGTCGCCAAGGCGCAGGCCGGCCGTCCGGAGGCCATCAACACCTGCATCGGCTGCAACCAGGCCTGCCTAGACCACACCTTCAGCGGCAAGATCACGTCCTGCCTGGTCAACCCGCGCGCCTGCCACGAGACCGAGCTGACGCTGTCCCCGACCCGGCGGCGCAAGAGCGTCGCCGTGGTCGGCGCCGGACCCGCCGGACTGGCCTGCGCCGTCAGCGCGGCCGAACGCGGCCACGACGTCACCCTGTTCGACGCCGCGAGCGAGATCGGCGGCCAGCTCAACGTCGCCCGCAAGGTCCCCGGCAAGCAGGAGTTCGACGAGACGCTGCGCTACTTCCGCCACCAGCTCGACTGGCAGGGCGTCGACATACGACTGAACACCTGGGTGTCGGCCGCGGACCTCGCCGCCTACGACGAGGTCGTGGTCGCCACCGGCGTCACCCCGCGCACCCCGGACATCCCCGGCGTCGACCACCCGAGCGTCGTCGGCTACCTCGACGTCCTGCGCGACGGCGCCCCCGTCGGCGAGCGCGTCGCCATCCTCGGCGCCGGCGGCATCGGCTTCGACGTCGCCGAGTTCCTCACCGACGGCGGCGACAAGGCGAGCGAGGACCCCGAGACGTACTTCCGCCACTGGGGCGTCGACATGGACTACACGGCCCCCGGCGGCCTCGCCGCCCCCGAGCGCCCCACCCCGCCGCGCACCGTCCACCTGCTCCAGCGCAAGACCACCAAGGTCGGCGCCGGGCTCGGCAAGACCACCGGCTGGATCCACCGCACCGAGCTGAAGCACCGGGGCGTCACCATGGTGCCGGGCGTGCGCTACGACCGCATCGACGACGCCGGACTGCACGTCACCGTCGGCGAGGAGAGCACGGTCCTGCCGGTCGACACCGTCGTGCTGTGCACGGGGCAGGAGCCGCGCCGCGACCTGTACGAGGAGCTGCTCGCCGCCGGCCGCAGCGCCCACCTCATCGGCGGCGCCGACGTGGCCGCCGAACTGGACGCCAAGCGGGCCATCAAGCAGGGCACGGAGCTGGCGGCGAGCCTGTAGCGACCGTTCAGGCACCGCGGAGGCCCCGAGGGCCGTACCTAGGATGAGCCCATGTCACTCCCGCACGCGATCCTCACCGCCCTGCTCGAAAAGCCGTCCTCGGGGCTGGAGCTGACCCGTCGCTTCGACAAGTCGATCGGCTACTTCTGGTCGGCGACGCATCAGCAGATCTATCGCGAGCTGGGAAAACTGGAGGCCGAGGGGTTCATCCGGACCCTGCCGTCTCAGCAGCCGGCCCGTGGGCAGAAGAAGAGCTACGAGGTCCTGCCCGCGGGCCGCGCCGAACTGGCCCGCTGGACCGGCGCCTCCCAGGACCCCAAGCCGCACCGCGACACGCTGCTGCTGCGGATGCGCGCCGCGGCCGTCGTGGGGACCGCGGGCATCGAGGCCGATCTGCGCCGCCATCTGGAGCTGCACCAGCGGCAGTTGGCCGAGTACGAGGAGATCGAGAAGCGCGACTTCCCGCCCGGCAGGGACAGCTCGCAGGACCGGCTGCGGCACCTGGTGCTGCGCGCGGGCATTGACCTGGAGACCTTCTGGATCCAGTGGCTCACAGGCGCGCTGGAGGAGTTCGCCGAACTGCCCGGTCCCGAAACGGCATGAGCCGAGGGCCGTGTGCGACGGCCGTCGGCTCGTGGCTGAGATGCCTCCTCAGAGCCGGTACGGCTTCGACTTGCGGCGCAGGTACAGGGCCGTGACCACGGCACCCGTGCCCACCAGCACACCGCCGCCCACCAGGGTCAGGGTGCCGTAGTCCCGCGAGCCACCGCCCACGCCGCCCATGACACCGCGCGACGGCGTGGCCGTGGCCGTGGCGGAGATCGTGCGCGTGGGGGAGGCGCCCGAGACCACGACCGACTGGGTGCCCGCGGTCGTGCCGTTGGAGCAGATGACGATGACGGTGTACGTGCCCGCGCGCACGCTCGACCAGGCCGCCGACTGCAGCGCGCTGGTCCCCGACAGGGAGACCTGACGCCCCTGCGAGAAGTTCGCCTGGCTGCTGGTGAGCAGTGAGGCGGTGCCCCAACTGCCGTTGACGTTCGTGCACGACTTGGTCGTGACGGAGACCGTGGACCCGGTGGTGCTCACGGAGATCCCCGACTGCGCGGCGGCCGGGACGGCGGCCGCGAAGAGGGGGAGAGCGGAGGCGGCTGCCACGGTCAGGCCCGAGCGGAGGAAGAGCGATGAGTTGCGCATGTGGATGCCCTCCGGCGGCACGGTCGGCGGTACGTCCGTTGCGCCGCCGAGGGTCGGGTTCGCCCGTGCTGCCTCAGGGGAAGCCAACGCGCCCCGGGGCCGGCCCGCATGCGGGCCGGCCCCGGACAGGTGACTCGCTGCTGCACCCGGGGGACATCGGACCCCATGTCAGCCCTGCTCGCCGGTGGTCACCGTCTCCTCCGCCGAGAAGCCGCCCCAGGTGCCGTCCGGCAGCCGGCCCCGGATCCGTACCCGGTGGCTCACGCCGCTCTCGGGGCCCAGGTAGAAGCTGTACGTGGCCCGCTCGCGCGGCGGGCTCGCGCCGTACACCAGCGAGGTCGCCGCACGGCCGTCGAGCTGGATCTGGTACTCGGTGACGACACCGTCGGCGCGTGGCGGCACCCAGCTCAGGTCGAGGTGGTAGGCCCCGTCCGCGCGATGGGTCGTGGCCCGGAAGCCGGTGGGTGCGGTGCCGCGTCCGTCGTCGGTGCCCGGGGTGGCGATGCGGACGGCCGCCGTGGGCGGGGAGAGGTTGTCGGCGGCGTCGCGCGCCCGGACGGTGAACGAGTAACGGGTGCCCGGCCTCAGCCCGGTGACCACGGTCGCCGTCTGGTTCCCGCCCACACTGTGGATCTTTGTGTCGCCCTGATAGATGTCGTACGACACCACATCCCGGTCGTCCGCCGCGGTCGCCCACGAGAGCTGGACCGCCCTGCTGCCGACCGCCCGGCCGGTGGCCTGCCCCGGTCGTGCCGGGGCCTTGTCGTCGGCGGCCACGGCCGCCGGAGTGGTCGCCCGGACCACCTTGCTGGGCGGGCCGAGACGCCCGTCCGTGTCACGGGCCCGCACGCTGAAGGCATAGGTGGTGGACGGCTCGAGCATGGTGACATCCACCATGTGTTCCGAGCCCGCCACCTCCTTGACCTTTGTGGGGCCGCGATACACCTCATAGCCCCGGATGCCGCGTTCGGCCGAGACCGCGTTCCACATGACATGCACGCTGGTCGCGCTTCCCGCGTCGGCCGTGACACCCGTGGGCGCCGCGGGCAATGGTCCGCCACCGTCGCCGTCCGCCCCGACCCACGCACAGGAGGAGAGCAGCGCCAGCATCGCGCAGACGGCGGAAGCGAGAACGAGAACGCGTCGCACGACTCTGCCTCCCGGGGGGCGGCCTCACGGCAATGGTCCGGACCAATATGACGCGCTGACGCGACCACATCAAGAGGGCGGTCGCCGGTGAGCCCGCCGGTCGCCGATGTCTCGTCGGGCGTTGGTGATGCGCCCGGCGGATTACGTATGCTGAAGCTCCTCGCGGCCGAACTCTCCTTGGGGGATGGGGAGTTCGTGCCGCCCGGCGCGGGCCGCTGTCGTCGCTGATCCGGCGCCGGACGCGGGTGGCCGGCGGGTCGGGGTCCGGTGCGGGCTCAGGCCCCCGGCGCCTGGCGGAGAGTTAAGGGGGCCGGTGTCGTGTCGCCGGGTTTGCGCCATTTGCACCTCTCGAGTGGCAGCATGATCCAAACGCCGGTATATGGGGCCGGGCGTTCGTCGCCGCCCAGTTGTGTGTCCGCCGGCGCCCCCGGCGAGAGGGTTCCTCATCGTGCGCTTCCAGTCGCTGACGCTGGCCGCGGCAGGCGCCGCTCTGCTCGCCCCCACCCTGCCGCCCCCCGATCCGCTCGACGTCCAGGACGGACCCGAGGTGCACCGCGAGGCCGACGTCGGCGCCGCCGACCTGCTGTCCAAGGTCCGTGACTGCACCCCCGTGTCCCGCGGGCACTATCGCAGCGACGGCGGCGCGCCCGCGACGATCCCGGTCTGCGGGGCGGACGATGTCGTGTTCTGGAAGGCCGACATGGACATCGACTGCGACGGGCAGCCCACCGACCACTGCAACGCCCGCACGGATCCCTACTTTTCCGAAGCGACGGCCTTCCGGCAGTCCGACGGCCGGTACCTGAGCGCCGAACATCTGCCGTACATCGTCGTGCCCACCCCGAGCGAGATCTGGGACTACGCCGCCCACGGCATCCGTGGCGGCTCCGTCGCGGCCGTCGTGTACCGGGACCGGGTGCAGTACGCGGTCGTCGGCGACGTCGGTCCGCACGACATCATCGGCGAGGCGTCGTACGCCGCCGCCGAGGCGCTCGGCATCCCACCCGACCCGCAGACCGGCGGCACCGCATCCGGCGTCACCTACATCGTCTTCAAGGACACCCGGGTGACGCCGATCGAGGACGCCGCGGCCGCCGTGGCGGCCGGGGAGCAGATGGCGAGGGAGTTCGTGCGAGGTGGATGAGGCGCATGCGCGCTGCTTTGTGGCGAGGCGTCAGACCGCCGCCCAGCCGTCGTCGACCGGCAGGATCGCGCCGTTGATGTTGCTCGCCGCGTCCGAGGCGAGGAACACGATCGCGGCGGCCTGCTCCCCGGCCCGGGCCGGCTTGCCGATGTTGACGAAGTGCGGGCCGAGCGCCGCCGGTCCGTGCGAGTCCTGCGCGGCGTCCACCACGATGCCGGTCTGCGTGCCGCCGGGAGCCATCGCGTTCGCGCGGATGCCCTGCTTGCGGTACATCACCGCGAGGGACTTGGTCAGCCCCACCACCCCGTGCTTCGACGCCGTGTACGCCGCACCCGCCGCGCTGCCGCGCTGCCGCGCAGACCGGCCTCGGACGCCGTGCTCACGATCGCCCCCCTGCCCGCCTTCAGCATGTGCGGCAGCACCGCGCGGGTGAGCAGGAAGGGGGGCGGTGAGATTGACCCGGATGACCCGCTCCCACTCGGCGTCGGTGACGTCCGCCAGTGCCGACATGCGGTCCATGATCCCCGCGTTGTCGACCAGGACGTCCACGCCGCCGAAGCGCTCGACGCTGGTCTCGACGACGCGGTCGACGACGGCCTGCTCGCTCAGGTCGCCCACCACCGCGACCGCAACGCCGCCCGCCTCCTCGATCTGCTCGACGACCTCCTTCGCGCCCTCGGCGTTGAGGTCCGCCGCCACCACTGTGACGCCCTGCCCGGCGAAGGCCAGGGCGGCCGCGCGCCCGATGCCCGAGCCCGCTCCGGTGACGATGACGCTGCGTCCGTCCGGTCCGGTGGCCATGTGGTGCTCCCATCCATGAGTCAGCGGGGCGGGGTGAGATCGCGCGCGCCGCGGTGGACCTGTTCGTCACCCAGGGCGTGGCGGCGACGACGGGTGAGCAGATCGGGGCGGCGGTCGGCGTCTCCGCGCGGACCGTGTGGCGCTACTTCCCGAGCAAGGAGAGCTGCGTACGGCCGCTGTGCTCGGCCGGGATCGACATGATCGCCGACTGCCTGCGGCGGTGGCGCCCCGGGCAGCCGCTGGAGCACCTCCTCGACCGGGGACTCGCGGACGAGAGCCCCGCCCTCGCCGGACCCGACCGCGTGACCGTCGGCGCGCTGGTACGACTGACCCGCACCGAGCCCGGACTGCGCGCGATCTGGCTCCAGACCTACGACGAGGCCGAACCGGCGTTCGCTCGCACCCTCGCCGAACGCGCCGGCCTCCCCGCCGACGACCTGCGCCCGACGATCCAGGCGGCGACCTTGAACGCGGCCCTGCGCGCGGCGGTCGAGCACTATGCGTGGCACACCGTCGACACCCAACCCGACCGGGAGACGGCACAGGCGGAACTGACGGCGGCACTGCGTCTGGCGCTGGGTGTGGTGGCGGAGGGGGGCGCGTAGAAGACCGGCGCCGGGCGATATGTGGCGGGCACACATGTGCCGCCGAGCCAGCCGACCGCAAGGGCGACGCCCGCTTCACACCTTCCGGTATGTGTACGCCTCCGAGGCCGCGGCCTCCACCGCCGCCAGATCGGCGCCGGTGGCCGCGGTGACCACCGCCGCCACCGCGCCCTCGACGAACGGCGCGTCCACCAGGCGTGTGCTGTCCGGGAGTTCGTCGCCCTCGGCGAGCAGGGCCTTCACGGTGAGGACGGCGCTGCCCAGGTCGGTGAGCACCGCGACCCCGGCGCCGCGGTCCACCGAAGCGGCCGCCGCCGCGATCAGTTCGGCGCTGGTGCCGAGTTCGCCGCCCTCGGTACCGCCCGCCGGGGCCACCGGCACCGCAGTGGTGCCGCCAGCGAGCCCCCGCGCCAACTCGGCCACCGACGCCGCCACCTGAGCGCTGTGCGAGACCAGCACGATGCCGACGAGCCCCTCGCCCTTGTCGTCACTCACCGGCCGCCTCCGTCAGTGCCGCGATCAGCAGCGCCGAGGACGTGGCACCGGGGTCCTGATGCCCGATGCTGCGCTCCCCGAGATAACTCGCCCGCCCCTTGCGGGCCTGCAACGGCGTCGTCGCCAGGGCACCCTCCTCCGCGGCGGCCCGCGCCGCGACGAAGCCGTCGCCGAGCGCGTCCACCGCCGGCACCAGCGCGTCGATCATGGTCTTGTCACCCGGCGCCGCGCCGCCGAGCGTCATGACCGCGTCCACCCCGGCCCGCAGTGCCTTGGCGAACTCGTCCTCGCTGACCTCACCGGCGTCCCCGAGGGCCTTGCCGGTACGGCGCAGCAGCGTCCCGTACAGCGGCCCCGACGCCCCGCCGACCGTCGAGATGAGCTGCCGTCCGGCGAGGATCAGGATCGCACCCGGCGTGGCCGGTGCCTCCTTCTCCAGCTCCGCCGTCACGGCGGTGAACCCGCGCTGCAGATTGCTGCCGTGGTCGGCGTCGCCGATGGGCGAGTCGAGAGCGGTGAGCCGTTCCGCCTCACGGTCCACGGAGGCGGCGGTGGCCGTCATCCAACGGCGGAAGAATTCGGCGTCGAGCACTGGATCTCCTTGCATGACAGGTGCGTTGCGGTCGTCCGGCTCCCGATCACATACCCCACCGCAGCCCCGGCGTGTTCACCGGCGCCTCCCACAGCCGCAGCAGCTCCTCGTCGACCTGGCACAGGGTGACCGAGGCGCCGGCCATGTCGAGCGAGGTGACGTAGTTGCCGACCAGGGTGTGGGCGACGGTGACACCGCGTTCGGTGAGCACCCGCTGGACCTCGGCGTTGAAGCCGTACAGCTCCAACAGCGGTGTCCCGCCCATGCCGTTGACCAGGACGAGGACGGGGTTGCGCGGCGTCATGTCGTCCAGGACGGCGCCCACCGCGAAGTCGGCGATCTCACCCGACGTCATCATCGCCCGCCGCTCCCGGCCGGGCTCGCCGTGGATGCCGATGCCCAACTCCAGCTCGCCGGGCGGCAGATCGAAGGTGGGGCTGCCCTTGGCGGGCGTGGTGCAGGCGCTGAGGGCGACGCCGAAGCTGCGGGAGCTGTCGTTGACCTGCCGCCCGATCGCCTCCACCCGCTCCAGCGGCTGCCCCTCGTCCGCGGCGGCGCCGGCGATCTTCTCCACGAACAGCGTCGCGCCCGTGCCGCGCCGTCCGGCCGTGTAGAGGCTGTCGGTCACCGCCACGTCGTCGTTGACGAGCACCTTCGCGACCTGGATGCCCTCGTCCTCGGCGAGTTCGGCGGCCATGTCGAAGTTGAGGACGTCGCCCGTGTAGTTCTTCACGATGAACAGCACACCGGCCCCGCTGTCCACGGCCGCCGCGGCACGCACCATCTGGTCGGGCACCGGCGAGGTGAACACCTCGCCCGGACAGGCCGCCGACAGCATCCCCGGACCCACGAAGCCCCCGTGCAGCGGCTCGTGCCCCGACCCGCCGCCGGAGACCAGGCCGACCTTCCCCGCCACGGGTGCGTCCCGCCGTACGATCACCCGCTTGTCCACGTCCACGACCAGCTCGGGGTGGGCGGCGGCCATTCCGCGCAGGGCGTCCGCGACCACGGATTCCGCGACGTTGATCAGCATCTTCATTGATACCTCCTGGTGAGACTGGCAGCTAGGTCGCTTCCTGCGTTTAACCAGGTCGGAGCAGGTCGGGCCAGCTGTCGATCTTGGCGGTTCGTAGCGGTCGGGGGGCGGGTTCCGGCGGTACTGATGCTGACTTAATACTGACTTTGGTGACGGGTCGTCAGGTGCCTGTGGTCGTGCCGTGTGTCGTGGCCGGAGCCCTGGTGTCGGCAGTATCGCCCTTACAGCAGTGAAGGTCACGTGCGCAGGCGTACCGGCGCGTGCCTTCCTCCAGAGCCCCGACCTCCGGCGGGTGCCAGTTGAGGGTCCACCGTCGGTTGTTCTGGCGGAACCGACGTATGCGTACTGGCCGTTCACCTGGATGGTGGCCTTGCGGGTGGTGCTGCCGCCGCTCGCGTAGGTGATGTCCACCAGCTCGGTGCCCGCGGACGAAGCCGTGACCCGGTGAAGGTCGGGGTGGCGGCGGTGGTGGTGTCCTCGTACAGGTTGCGGGTGTCTTCCGCGGCCTTGACGAGGCTGGGGAGGGAACTGAGGAACTCGCCTTGCACCCGCTGCTGTTCGGTATGTCAGACGGTGGTCGGTTGATCGGGTCGCGCGTCCGTATGACGGCTCCGTACCGTCTGCGGTACCTCTCCATCCGGGCTCGGCCCGCTGGAGGGCAGGCCGGGAATCGGGCTCCTGGGTCAGGGCAGACGCGGATCGACGTGGATCTTCGGGCCGGGTCCGGCGTTCGGTGGACGCCGGCCGGCCAGGACGGCGCCGACTTGGCCGAGGCCGACGGTGGCGGCGACCAGTGGTCTAGGGTCGACGGTTCTGTCGGCGTAGGCGCGGATGGTGGCGTCCAGGCCGGGGGAGGCGGACAGGATGCCGACGGCGGTCACGTCCTTCAACGCCAGGGTGCGGGTGTCGATCCGGCTCGGCTCGCCCGCCAGCCCGATGAAGACGACCCGGCCGCCGGGCTCGACCAGGTCGAGGGCGGCGGCGGGCAGGTGGACGGCGTTCGAGGCGTCCACGACGGCGTCGAAGGACAGGTCGGGAACGTGGTTCTCCCGCCAGACGTGCTCGAAGCCGAGGCTGCGGGCGAACGCGAGGGATTCGTCGGTCTGTCCCATCAGGTGCACCTCGGCACCGGTGGTGCGGGCGAACATCGCGACCAGCAGGCCGATCGTCCCCGGCCCGAGGACCAGGGCGCGGTCCCCGGGCTTGAGGTCGGCGGCCTGCGCGGCGCGCAGGGCATTGCCGCCGGGCTCCACCAGGGCACCGAGGACGGCGTCGACGCTGTCGGGCAGGGCGTGCAGCGAGGAGACCGGCACGGCCAGACGTTCGGCCAGCGCACCGGGCCGATCCCCGCGGATGCCCACCTCCTGGCGCTTCTCGCACACGTGCTGGTGCCCCTTGCGGCAGCGTCGGCAGGTGCCGTCACCCAGCATGGTGTCGCCCATGACCCGCCGCCCGGTCCAGGCGGGGTCCACGCCGTGACCGACCGCGCTCACCCGTCCGGACCACTCATGGCCCGGACGCAAGGGGTAGGAGGCATGGCCGGTGTGGAGGTAGGCCATCTCGCCGGTGAAGAACTCGACGTCGGTTCCGCAGACGCCGACCCGTTCGACGTCGACCACCACCTCGCCGGGAGCCGCCACCGGTGAGGGCACCTGCTGAACCTCGTACGCGCCGGGTGCCGTCAGGACGAACGCGCGCATGTGTGCGTCGTTCACCGGGGTCCGAGCACGTTCTGCCGCTGGCGGCCCAGGTGCCGGATGCCCAGTTCCATGACGTCGCCCGGCTGCAGCCACAGCGGCGGGTCGAACCCCATGCCGACGCCGGGCGGGGTCCCGGTGTTGATCAGGTCGCCCGGTTCGAGGACGAGGAACTGGCTGAGGTGGTGAACGATGAAGTACGGATCGAAGATCATCGTCTTGGTGCTGCCGTTCTGGCGCCGGACACCGTTGACGTCCAGCCACATGTCCAGGGCGAGGACGTCGTCGATCTCGTCGGTGGTGGCGAGCCACGGACCGGCGGGGTTGAAGGTCTCGGCGGACTTGCCCTTGGCCCACTGCCCGCCGCGTTCCAATTGGAAGGCGCGTTCGCTGACGTCGTTGACGACCAGATAGCCGGCGATGGCGTCGCGGGCCTCGGCCACCGAGTCCAGGTAGCTGGTGCGCCTGCCGATGACGATGCCCAGCTCCACCTCCCAGTCCGGCTTGGTGGAGCCGCGGGGGATGCGTACGTCGTCGTTCGGGCCGACGAGCGTGTTGGGTGACTTGGTGAACAGGATCGGCTCGTCGGGCACCGCCATCCCGCTCTCGGCCGCATGGTCACGGTAGTTCAGGCCGATGCACAGGATCTGGTGCGGCCGGGCGATCGGTGCGCCGATCCGCTCCCCGGCGAAGCGGGACACCTGACCGGCGGCGGCGCGCTCGGCCACGACGGGACGGACACGGTCGATGCCGCCGGAGCCGAAGAAGGCTTCGTCGAAGTCGGTGACGACATCCGACAGGTCGATGTAGGTGTCGTCATCGATACGGGCGACAGGCTTCTCGGCGCCCGGCGCGCCGATGCGCATGAGGTACACGGGACGGTTCTCCAGGGTGAGTCGGTGACGACAGGTCAGGTGGCGCGTGAGGGCGGCCGGAATGTATCCGCTGTGGCGGAGTTCGCGGGGGTCATGGGCGAGCCGTTCCCAGGACGCCGAGCAGACCTCTGATCTCCTCGACGGCGTCCGTCAGGGCAGGTAGCGGGGTGCGGTAGGCCACTGCGCTCACGCTGATCGCGCCCGTGGGAGCGGCGGGTGAGCCCGCGTAGACGGGCAGCGCGACGCAGCTGACCCCCGTTTCGTTCTCCTGGTCGTCGACGGCGTAGCCGCGTTCCCGGATGAGCTCGAACTCCTGGTGCAGCTCTTCCGCGGTGCACCTGGTCCGTGCCGTCCGGCGCTGGAGCGGATCGGCGCCGACCCAGTCCCGGACCGCCTCCAGAGTGGGCAGCCGGTACGAGAGCAGCAGTTTGCCGACGGCGGTGCAGTGTGCCGGGTTGCGTCCGCCCACCGTGGAGGTGAGCCGCACCGCGCCACTGGGCGGGTCCACCTTGGCCCGGTAGACCACCTCGTGGCCGTCGAGTACGGCGTAGTGCGCGGTCTCGCCGAACCGGGTGGCCAGAGTGTCCAGCAGCGGACTGATGCGCACGTGTTCCGGGCGGGCCGCGTGGTGGGCGAAGGCCATGCGGAGGAACTCGTCGCCCAGCACATAGTGACCGCGCCCGTCCTGGTCGGCGAGACCGGCGCGGCGCAGGGAGCCCAACGCCCGGTGCACCGTCGGCTTCGGCGCGCCGATCGCCCGTGTCATCTCCTCCAGTCCGACGCCGTCGGGGTGACGGGCGAGTTCCTTGAGTACGGCCAGCACCCGGTCGGACCCCACCAGGCGGTGGGCGTCGCCGCGTTCGGCGTTCTTCTCGTCCGCGGGGTCTGTTGATGCGTCGTACGTCTGCGTATGCTCCATCCTGTTCCAGACTGTAGACCGTCGTACCGATTAATGAAATGAGCCGTCTGTGAAGCTCCGCAGCGCACAGTGGTACGCGGGTCAGGACCGCAACGCCTACATCCACCGGGCCTGGATGCGCCGAGGCGTGCCGGGCGACGCGTTCACGGGCCGTCCGCAGATCGCCATCGCCAACACCGCCTCCGATCTGACGCCGTGCAACGCACACCTGACCGAGGTGGCCGCCTCGGTCCGCAACGGTGTGTACGAGGCGGGCGGCATCCCGCTGGAACTTCCCGTGATCTCCCTGGGCGAGACCCAGATGCGCCCCACCGCCATGCTCTGGCGCAACATGGCGGCCATGGCCACGGAGGAGATGCTGCGGGCCAACCCCATCGACGGCGTCGTCCTGCTCGGCGGCTGTGACAAGACCATCCCCTCGCTGCTGATGGCCGCCGCCTCCGTCGACCTGCCCGCCGTCGTCGTCCCCGGCGGCCCCATGCTGACCGGCACGTTCCGGGGCGCGCCGCTGGGCTGCGGCACCGACGTGTGGCGGCTGTCGGAGGAGGTCAGGGCCGGCACGCTGTCGAACGAGGAGTTCACCCGCTCCGAGTCCGCGATGATCCGCAGCCGCGGGCACTGCAACACCATGGGAACCGCGTCCACGATGGCCATCGTCGCCGAGGCGCTCGGCACCACCGTGCCCGGCACCGCCGGCACCCCGGCCCCCGACAGCCGCCTGCTGGAGGCCGCGCACGGCACCGGACGCCTCGCGGTGGACATGGTGTCCGCCGACCGCAGGCCCGGCACCTTCCTGACCAAGGCCTCCTTCCACAACGCCATCGTGGCGCTCGCGGCCGTCGGCGGCTCCACCAACGCCGTCGTCCACCTCCTCGCGATCGCCGGCCGCCTCGGCATCGACCTGACCCTGGACGACTTCGACCGCATCGGCTCCCGGGTGCCGGTCCTGGTGGACCTGCTGCCGGCCGGACGGTTCCTCATGGACGACTTCCACCGGGCCGGCGGGCTGCCCGCCGTCCTGCGCGAGGTCCGCGATCTGCTCGACCCCGAGGCGCTGACCGTCACCGGGGCCCCGCTGGTGGACCATCTCGACGACGCGCCGATCTGGGACCCCGAGGTGATCCGCACCAGGCAGAAGCCGCTGGTGGCGGAGGGCGGCATCGCCGTCCTGCGCGGCAGCCTCGCCCCCCGGGGCGCCCTGATCAAGCCGGCGGCGGCCTCGCCGCACCTGCTGCGCCACCGCGGCAGGGCGGTCGTCTTCGACAGCATCGAGGACTTCCACGCCCGCGTCGACGACCCGGACCTCGACATCGACGCCGACTGCGTCATGGTCCTGCGCGGCTGCGGCCCCAAGGGCTACCCGGGCATGCCGGAGGTTTCCAACATGCCCCTGCCCAGGAAACTGCTCGAACGAGGCGTGCGTGACATGGTCCGCGTCTGCGACGGCCGGATGAGCGGCACCGCCTACGGCACGGTCGTGCTGCACGTCGCCCCCGAGGCCGCCGCCGGAGGCCCCCTCGCCCTGGTGCGCACCGGGGACATCATCAGCCTGGACGTCGAGGCCCGCCGTATCGACGTCGAAGTCCCCGCCGACGAACTCGCCCGACGCATCCCCAACGAGGCGACCGTCGCCGGCTTCGCCGCCCCTCGCCGAGGCTGGGAACGGCTCTACGTCGACCATGTCCAGCAGGCCGACACCGGCGCCGACCTGGACTTCCTCACCGGATCCAGCGGGTCGGAGGTCAGCCGTGAGTCGCACTGACCGGCCCCGCGCCGTGAAGGCTCCGCACCCCGGCCACGCGCTCGCCGCCGCGCAAGGCCTGCCGCTGAAGTACTGGTCGACACCCGCCGCAACTTCCGCGGGATGCCGCCCACGCCCCCGTCAACCGGACCTGCGAACTCGGCATGACCAGAGCGCCGCCCCGGCCCCTCACCGCCACCTGCTCGATCTTCTCGACGAGGCGACACGTCCCCACGCCGTTTGAACGGCGCGCTCGCTTAATTCGGGCAATTCGGACTTTCGTCGGGCCCAAGCCTTGCACCCCGGCATGCGGGCCGGAAGATGGGGCAGTGCCGGACGTACTCGAAGACCCGCACCACCCCTCTTGGTCGGCCTGCGAAGTTGCGCTACCTGGAACCACGCCTCGGGCGTATCGAGATGGTGTGCTCCGCCGCACGGGTGGGGATGCCGGCCCCTGTGATCCACCTACCGGACCGGCTCATGCCTGGCTGGAGCGGACGGCGACCGCGCGATGAAGAGCGTCCCGGCACGCCTGGATGGCAGGGTGCGGGCTGCGGCCTTGGCGTACGACGGTGACGATGCGGCGCTTGTGCCGGCCGCGGGGGAGTTGCCGCAGGGCGACGGTCGGCGGCTGTCCGCTCCAGACAAGGCAGGGCAGGAAAGCCGCGGAGTGTTTCTGCTCGACGAGGCGCTGGTGGAACAGGAGGTCGGCGGTCTCGAACCGTACGTCGGACTCGAAGCCGACGTTGCGGCACAGGGTCATGGTCATGGCCGAGTGCCGGGCGGCTGTGCCCTCGGGTTCCATCACCCAGGGGTGGCCGGCGAGGGAGCGGAGCGCCGCCGTCGGGTCGTCGGAGTCGCCTGGTCATGGGGCTGAGGCAGCGCAAGGTGGAGGGGGTCGTCGAGCAGGTCTTCCTCCGGCAGCCTCGGCACCGAGGAGGTGCTGGAGTCCTTCACGGCCGACGCGGCGATCGTCACCTAGCCGAGCCACCTCGAAGTCACCCTCGCCCACAAGGGCTTCGCCTGGTACGACGTGGAGGTCGAAGGCCGCGCCGCGCACGGTTCGCGGCCCGATCTCGGCATCGACGCCATCGCCAAGGCCGGGCACTTCCTCGTGGCCCTGGAGGACCTGGGCCGACGCCTCGCCGAGGGTCCGGCCCACCCCCTCCTGGGGACCGGCACCGTCCATGCCTCCGTCATCCATGGCGGTGAGGAACCCTCGAAGTCGTGCAGGTCGGCGGCGATTACCTCCAGGCCCATCACGTCGCTGCTCAGCGTCACGTCGCAGGACGGCGCACCCCACGGCCCAGCCTGACGGGCAGTGCCGTACCGCGATGAAGAGCAGGCTCAGAAGGATCATCATCTCGCCCGGGCCGAACACGACCTCATCTCGGACCAGCAGCGAAGCGGCGGTGAGGAGGGCCGAGGCGAGGGAGGACGCTCGCTGCGCCGGAGCCTGCGTAGAGAACGACGTCGACGACGCCCGCGGCCAGGAGGAGGCCGACGGCGCAGCCCTCCGGGGGAAACAGTGTTCACGCCGATCACGGTAGGCGAGGCGGCGCACGGCCGGATCGGCCGTTCGGCCGAGGGGCCCGGCGAGAACGCTGACCTTATGGCCGAGGTGCGCGTGCGGGCCCGCGGGCGAGGGTGGTGTCGCATCCTCACCCACGGACAAGGACCTCAGGAGCACGCGATGCAGCGCAGCAAGTTCGCCGTCGGCGTCATAGGCGGCCTCGCCGCCGTGGTCGCACTCGGCGGCCTCGGCACTTACTTGTTCTCCGGCACCGAGTCGACCAGTCGCCTGGACGACTACAGCACCACATCGGTGGACGGCCACAAGGCGCTCGCGGCGAGCATCGTCGCGGGCCGCACCCAGAGCAAGTACCACCCGCTGCCCTGGGTGGGCAGCAAGGTCACCTCCGTCACCTGCCCGAGCGGCCTCAAGGCGGTGACCGGGGCCGCCATCACCTGCACCGGCACCAAGAGCGACGGCGAGAGCGTGCGCATACCCGTCCGTGTCACCAAGGCCGGCGCCCACAGCGTCACCTGGACATTCGAGCGCTGAGAAAGAGGCGACGACAGACCATGAGCACCGTCCTGGCCGGATACGGCCTGATCAAGAAGTACGGCTCCACCACCGCCCTGGCAGGCGTCGACGTGGAGGTCGGCGAGCGCGACTCGCTGGCGATCATGGGCCCGTCCGGGTCCGGCAAGTCCACCCTGCTGCACACCCTGGCCGGGATCATCCGCCCCGACGACGGCCAAGTCCTGTTGCGCGGCGAGCGAAGCGAGATGGGGGTCCCCCCGGCTCTGGATGACCACGGGCGACAGCGGCCAGCTCAAGACCCGGCAACTGCTCGCCCTGCTGGCGCTCTTCTACGGCGCGTTCCGGCTGCTGGGTCCCTGGGTCGTGGACCGGCTGGGCCGGATCGTGGGCCGCCGTGCCAAGCGCCCGGCCACGCTGCTGGCCGCCCGCCGCCTCAGCGACGACCCGCGCGGCGCCTGGCGCACCGTCAGCGGCCTGGTGCTCGCCGGGTTCGTGGCCGGATTCTTCTCCGTCAGCACGCTGGGCTCCGAAGGCCCGAGCCATGAGGGCCAGGTGGCGGTGATCACCGCGAACGCCGCCGACGCTCGGCACGCCGCCACCGAGGCCCGTACGGCACTGCGCGGGGCGGGCGTCACCGCGACCGTCGCCGTCACCAGCGAGGACGAATACGACAGCCTGCTGGGCGGTGTCAACGGCGTGATCGCCCATGTCTCCGGCGGGCAGGAGCGCATCGACACCGCCGTCACCGCCCTGACGCCCCTCGGGGCGGGCAGGTACCCGCTCACCCAGGACTATGTGACCGCCTCGGACGACACCGCCACCGCCCGCGTCACCACCGTCAGCACCGCGACCCTGGTGCTTGGGCTTCCTCGTCGCAGCCGCCTCCGCCGGCCTCACCGCCGCCGCAAACGTCCTCGACCGGCGCCGGACGTACGGCCTGCTGCGACTGGCCGGCACCCCGTTGCAGGTGCTGGACCGGGCCCGGATCCGCGAGACGGTCATCCCGCTGACCGTCCTGGCCGGCGGCACCACCGCGATGGGCGCCTTCGGTGCCATGCAGCTCAACAAGGCGGCCGGCACCACCATCAACACCTCCGGCGTCGTACAGCCGGCGCTCTGCCTGGCCGTCGGCGCGCTGGCCGGGAGCCGTCCGCTGCTGCGGAAGGTGACGGCAAGCCCGGCACAGACGGCGGACTGATGCTGTGCCGACGGCCCAGGCCCAGCGGCGGACACGGGCCCTACTGTGCCCCTCGTCCGAGCCGCCCTGCGCGACGATGACGGCGGGGAGGACGAGCCGCGCACCGGCGATGCCGCCGACGGTGGGGCGCTGCGTGCTCGGGATCCCTCGTGTCGCGAACCACGGGTTGCCGTGCTGCCCGGATGGACGCTCCCAGGCCGGTCCTCGGTCAGGCGACGGTGACGCTGTCGTCGAGGTAGACGTCCTGGACGGCGTGGAGCAGTTCGATGCCTTCCGTCGTGGGCCGCTGGAAGGCCTTGCGGCCGGTGATGAGGCCGGTGCCGCCCGCTCGCTTGTTGATCACCGCGGTCCGGACGGCCTGTGCGAGGTCGTCGGCTCCGGCCGAGGCTCCGCCGCTGTTGATGAGCCCGACGCGGCCCATGTAGCAGTTGGCCACCTGCCAGCGGGTGAGGTCGATCGGGTGGTCGGTGGCGAGCGTGCCGTACACGAGCGGGTCGGTCTTGCCGAAGCCCAGCGCGCGGTAACCGCCGTTGTTCTCCGGCTGTTTCTGCTTGACGATGTCGGCCTCGATCGTCACGCCGAGATGGTTGGCCTGACCGGTGAGGTCGGCCGCCACCGAGTAGTCCACGCCGTCCTTCTTGAACGCCGAGTTGCGCAGATAGCACCACAGCACGGTGAACATGCCCAACTCGTGCGCCCGCGCGAACACCTCGCTGACCTCCCGCAACTGGCGGTCGCCCTGCTCCGAGCCGAAGTAGACCGTGGCGCCGACGCCGGCCGCGCCGAGGTCGAAGCACTGCTGGACGTCGCCGAACAGGATCTGGTCGTAGTGGTTCGGATAGGTCAGCAGCTCGTTGTGGTTGAGCTTCACGATGAAGGGGATCTTGTGCGCGTAGCGCCGCGAGACGGCCCCGAGCACGCCGAGCGTGCTGGCGACGGCGTTGCAGCCGCCCTCGACGGCGAGTTCGACGATGTTCTTCGGGTCGAGGTAGCGGGGGTTCGGGGCGAACGCGGAGGCCGCGGAGTGCTCGATGCCCTGGTCGACCGGCAGGATCGACACGTATCCCGTTCCGGCCAGCCGGCCGTGGTCGAAGAGGGACTGAAGGTTGCGCAGCACCTGGGGCGAGCGGTCGGTCGCGGCCACGACCCGGTCGACGAAGTCATGACCCGGCAGCACCAGGTCCTCCCTGGGAATCCCCTGGACGGTGTGGGTCAGCAGGTCCTTCGCCTCGTCGCCCAGCAGGCCTTGGATGTCGGTCATCGCTCCGCCTCTCCTGTCTCGCGGCATCCCACCGTGGTCCGTACGGTCACGTCGGTTCACCGTCCACCATGCGATGCGCCCGTGATCGCTGGGCAGAGTCCATTCGGCCCTTCGCGGAGGTCGGTCGGCCCGCAGACTCCATAGGCCCTGCGGTGGAGCGGGGCGGCGCGCCGGCCGGCTCTTTCACCAGGGCCTTCGGGAGTCCGCCGTGGAACAGTGGGAGGGATGGGAGGGGAGTCGACGGTGCGCGGCGGGCGAAGGAGGGCGTGATGAGTCACCCGGTGCTGGCGGGTATCGACGGATCCGAGCGCAGCCTGGCCGCAGCCGACTGGGCCGCGCGGGAGGCGCTGCTGCGCGGCGTTCCGCTGCGTCTCGTGCACGCCGCGCCACGGCTGCCGGGCGATGTCGTCCCCGACGCGGCGGCGGAAACGCTGCACCAGGTGGGTGAGCGACTGCTGGAGCGGGCGATCGGCGAACTCGCTGCCTGCCACCCGGACCTGCAGGTGCGGGGCGAGCAGGTGGCCGGCCCTCCGGCCCCGGCACTTCTCACCGCGACACCCAGTGCCGGGGTGCTGGTGGTCGGGGCGCGGGGCTCGGGCGGCTTCGACGGCCTCGCGGTCGGCTCGGTGGCCTTCCGGACGGCGGCGGCAGCCGCCTGCCCTGTCGTGCTGGTGCCCGAACGGTCCTCCGCGGGCTTCGCGGACGCGACCCGGGCGGCGCGCGCCGTCGGCGAGGTCGTGGTGGGTTTCGACGCGCGTCGTCCGGTCGGTGAGGTGGTGGACTTCGCGTTCGCGGCCGCCGAGGCGCGCCGGGTGCCGCTGCGCGCGGTCCAGGCCTGGGCGCTTCCCGCCGAGGCGGTGTCTCCCCAGACGCTGTTCGTGACGGAGGAGGACCGCGCCACCTGGGAGGATCAGGAGGTCCTGCGGCTGTCCGACGCTCTGCGCACCTGGCGGGAGAAGTATCCGGACGTGACGACCCGTACCGACGTCGTCCTGCTCCACCCGGCCTTGGCCCTCCTGAACGCGTCCCGGGAAGCCGACCTGCTGGTCGTGGGCCGCCGCACCGACTCCCGCGCGGCCGAGGGCCGACTGGGGCCGGTGACGCGCGCCGTCCTGCACCACGCGCGCCGCCCGGTGGCGGTCGTACCGCACGCCGGCTGACCGTCGGGAGCGTCAGCCGTCAGCCGAAGAACACTCCGAACTCGTCGTACAGCGACGGATCCACCTGCTTGGTCTTCGCCCGGGTGTCGGCGAGGGGGATGCGGACGATGTCGGTGCCGTGCAGGGCCACCATGGTGCCGAAGTCGCCGTCCTTGACCGCGTCGACGGCGTGCAGCCCGAAGCGCGTGGCCAGCCAGCGGTCGAAGGGGCTCGGCGTGCCGCCGCGCTGGACGTGGCCGAGGACGGTGGTACGGGCGTCCGTGCCCGTGCGGGCCTGGATCTCCTGGGCGAGCCACTCGCCGATGCCCGAGAGCCGCACATGGCCGTACTCGTCCAGCGACTGGTCCTTGAGGATCATCTGCCCTTCTTTGGGGGTGGCCCCCTCGGCGGTGACGACGATCGGCGCGTAATGGATCTTGAAGCGGTTCTTCACCCACGCACAGACCTGCTCGATGTCGAACGGCCGCTCCGGGATGAGGATCACGTTGGCGCCGCCCGCGACGCCCGCGTGCAGGGCGATCCACCCCGAGTGCCGGCCCATCACCTCCACCACCAGGGTGCGCATGTGCGACTCGGCGGTGGTGTGGAGGCGGTCGATGGCATCCGTGGCGATGCCGACGGCCGTGTCGAAGCCGAAGGTGTAGTCGGTGCCGGCGACGTCGTTGTCGATGGTCTTCGGCACGCCGACCAGGTCGACCCCCTGACGGCTCAGCTCCGTGGCGACCCCGAGCGTGTCCTCGCCGCCGATCACGACGAGCGCGTCCACCTGGTGCGCGGCAAGCGTGTCCTGGATGCGCCGCACTCCGTCCTCGTGCTTCAACGGGTTGGTGCGGGAGGACCCGAGGATGGTTCCGCCGCGTGGCAGGATCCCGCGGACACTGGAGACGTCCAGCGGCACGACCTTGCCCTGGAGCGCACCGAGCCAGCCGTCCCGCAGGCCGGCGAACTCGAAGCCGTACTCCTGGACTCCCTTGCGGACGACGCTGCGGATCACGGCGTTGAGGCCGGGACAGTCGCCGCCACCGGTCAGCACTCCGATCTTCATGGCTCCTCCCTTCTCGGCGTGGAGGGACACTCGCAGAGCCAGGTGACTCTCCCTCCAGCATGAGCGCCGGGGAGCCGGTCGGCGAGCCGCCCCGGCCCCGCGGCCGAGGACCGTCGGCCCCGTGACGCGGCCCTGCGGGTGTCGGATCATGGAGAGCGGGGGCAGCGGAGGTGACGCCGATGTCCGACGCGACGACCACCGACCTGTACGAGGTCACGATGGCCCTGTCGTACCTGCGTGAGGACATGACCCGGCCGGCGACGTTCAGCCTGTTCGTCCGCGAGCTGCCGCCCGAGCGCGGCTTCCTGGTCGCGGCCGGTGTGGAGTCGGCCCTGAACCACCTGACCGGCTTCCGCGTCGGCCCCGAGGACGTCGCCGCCTTCGCCGCGGCGCTGCACCGGCCCGAGAAGGATCTTGCGCCGCTGCTCGGCCTGGAGTTCACCGGCGTGGTGCGGGCGGTGCCGGAGGGCCGGATCGTGCTGGCCGGCGAGCCGCTGCTGGAGGTGACCGCTGCGCTGCCGCAGGCGCAGCTCGTCGAGACGTATGTACTGAACCAGGTCAGTCACCAGACGGCGATCGCCTCCAAGGCCGCCCGATGCGTCCTCGCCGCGGCGGGGCATCCGGTCGTGGACTTCTCCCTGCGCCGCACCCATGGCACCCACGCCGGCTATCAGGCGGCCCGGCTGGGCGCGATGGTGGGTTTCGCCGGAACCAGCAATGTCGCCGCCGCGAGCGCGGAAGCGGTCCCGGCCGTCGGCACGATGGCCCACTCGTACGTGGAGGCGTTCGGCACCGAGGAGGAGGCGTTCCGTGCCTTCGCCCGGTGCCACCCCGGTCCGGTGACGTTCCTGGTGGACACCTACGACACGGAGGCGGGCGTGCGGGTCGCGGCGCGCGTGCTCGGTGACCTCGACCTCGCGGCCCGCGGGCCGGGCTCGGCGGTGCGGCTGGACAGCGGGGACCTCGGCGCCCTGGCCGCACGGGCGCGCCGGATCCTCGACGCCGCCGGGCTGCCGGACGTCCGCGTCATCGCCAGCGGCGGTCTCGACGAGTACGCCGTCGACGACCTGGTCCGCTCCGGGGCGCCGATCGACGTCTATGCCGTCGGCACCCGGGTCGGCGTCTCGGCCGACGCCCCCTTCCTGGACTCCGCCTACAAGCTGGTGGAGTACGCGGGCCGACCGGTGATGAAGCTTTCCTCGGCGAAGGTCACGGCCCCCGGTCGCAAGCAGGTGTTCCGCCGTCCCGGGTACGCGGATGTGATCGCACTGAGCGACGAGCCGCCGCCGGGTGGGGGAGAGCCGCTGCTGGAGACGGTGATGAGGGACGGCCGACGCGTCGGCGCGCGGTCCACCGTCACCGAGTGCGCCGCGCGGTTCGCCGCCGATCTCGAAGGGCTGCCGTCCGCCGCCCGCCGGATCAGGGCGCCCCTGGCACCCAGGGCGGCGTCCTCCGGACGGCTGACCGCGCTCGCCGAGCGGGTCCGGCGCCGTATCGAGACCGAGCAGAAGGCAGTGCCGGGATGAGGAGGAAGCGATGCCCCACACAGCGGAATGGAAGGTCCGCCTCTACCTCTTCGAGGACGAGGGGACCACGAAGGCCCGGGTGGTGCTGGACACCGGCGACACCTCGCTCACCGGTCATGGAACGGCGCACCGCAACCCCGCGGACGCCGAGGTGCCCGAGATCGGCGACGAGCTGGCGGCGGGCAGGGCCCTGCGCGACCTCGGGCAGCAGCTGGTCGATGCCGCCGCACGCGACATCGACGGCATGGGCGCCTCCGTGACGCGGCGGGAACCGCCCCAAGTCGCCGGCTGGCCCGTGTGACGGACGAGAGCGCCGCCTGCGTGGCGGCGCTGTCGTCGTCGTGGCTCACAGTGTCGCCGGCCGGCTCCGGGGCGCGTCGACCCGGCGCCCGATGTGCGTGGCGACCGAGACCACGCCGTCGGCGTTCCTGCACAGCCGTTCGATGATCGGGATCAGGCTGCTCGCCTCGACGGATCCGCCGAGCGTCACCTGCCCTTCGTGCACCGTGACCGTCACCTCCGAGGGTGTGAGACGCAGCGCCCGCCGCAGCACGTTCCGGGTGATCTCACCGCTGATGGCGCCGTCCGAGCGCAGGAAGATCCGCAGCAGGTCGCTGCGGCTGATGCTGCCTCGGAGCCGGTTCGCCTCGTCCACGACGGGCAGCCGTTTGACTCCCTGCGCTGCCATGAGGCGCGCCGCCTCGACCACACTCCACTACGGACGCGCGCAGACGGCGGGCGCCGACATCAGCTCCTCGGCCGTGACGCCGGTGGGCCTTGGCCCGGAATCGGTGCTGGTCGGCGACCGTACGCTGCTGCATGTCGCTCCGCCCTTCCCGTGGTGAGGGCCGGTTCACTGGCAAGGGCTGAGGACGACTGGAGCCGGAGGGGGCGGACCGAACGGCACGGAGGACCTGCTGGTGCGGGACACGATCCGCGGCGCCGAGTGGCGGGGCCCCGGCTCACCCGGTCTTGTGCCCCCACTGCGGCCCCACCAGGTCCCACTCCCGGCCCCACTGGTCGATGCGCCGCCGGTCGAGCCGCCACCGGGCGAGGGCCCCGGCGCCGATGACCGCGCCGGCCAGGCCGGCTGTGGCGGCCGTGCCCAGAACGCCTGCCTCGATGGCGGCCTCCGTGGGGCTCGGCGGCTCGGAGACCAGGGCGCCTCGGCCGTCCAGCCAGACGGCCACCTCGGCGCCGGCCTTCTGCCCCGTGTCCACCAGGGTCCTGTCGGTGTGTGCCGTGCCGTCGGGGTCGGTCCAGCCGATCTTCGCCAGGGCGCGCGTCGCACCGGCCGCACCGGCCGATGCGGGAACGTCGGCGAGGAGCACGGCCCGTGCGGAGTGCCGTTCGGCGCGCTGCCGGGTGAACGTCTCGTCGGCGGCCTGAGCCGTCATGAGCCCGACGACAGTGCCGCCCACCAGGATCACCGCCCAGACGGCCAGCACGATCCAGGCCTCGATGACGTCGTCACGCCGCCGCAGCGGGTTGCTGTGCCACCGCCACAACCGCTTCTTCGCGCATGTGCCGTCGCTCATGGGGTCCGCACCTCCTCGACGTTCTCGTTGTCCCGACCGTGGCAGTGCGCGCCCGTCGGCGGCATGGGCCGGTCAGGCGCACCCGGGGGACCGACCGGGTCCGACCCGGGCCCCGATCCGGGACGTTCGGCCCTGATCGGCCCGGTCCTGCCGCGTACGCATGGCCCGCAGGGGCCGTCACCAAGGACCATCGGCCCCTCACCCCGCAGCGGCCGTGCCGTCACGCTCGAAGACAGCACCGCTCCGGCCAGAGGGGAGGACGCCACGCGCAGCACATCGTTCGATGCCGCGGTCCTGGGGACCTGTGTCTCGGCCGCGGTCGCCGCGCCGTCGACCCACAACTCCCAGCCGTGGCGCTTCGGCCTGGACCCGCAGACGGTCACCTTCGAGGTGCGTGCCGCCCCGGGAGCGGGTCTGCGATACACGGACCCGGAGGGCCGGGCGCTGCACCTGTCGGTGGGCGCGTGCGTGCTCAACCTCCGTGTCGCGATGGCTCACTTCGGCTGGGACCCGGTGACCCGTCTGCTGCCCCGCCCCGAGGAACCGGACCTGCTCGCCGCCCTACGGCCGACCGAGCCCGTGCCCGGCCACCCGCGACCGGGTGAGAGCGAGCTGTACGAGGCCGTCTGGCGTCGGCACAGCAGCCGCTTCCCGTTCTCCGACCGGCCGGTCCTGCCCGGCTGCGCGTCGAACTCGCCGCGGCGGCCGCCGTCGAGGGCGCCTGGCTCCTCTTCCCCGCACACACAGACCGCACGCCTGCTCGCGCTCACCGCGGACGGCGAGCGGCGCACCGCCTGGACGCGGACCGCTGCACCGAGAGCCGCCGCTACGTGCGCCAGGATCCCTACATCGAGACCGGGACCGGCCTGCCACGGGAGGCGCTGGGCCCGCAGGACGCCACGGAACGGCTCCCCATGCGCGACTTCACCGGCCAGCGCCACCCCGACCGGCTCATCGCCCGCCCCTACGAGTCGGCTCCCGTCATAGCCGTGCTCACCACCGAGCACGACCGCCGCACCGACTGGCTGCGCGCCGGGCAGGCACTCGAACGCGTCCTGCTGGTGGCCACGGTCCACGGACTGCGCGCCTCCCTGCTGCACCAGGCGATGGAGTGGCCCGACCTGCGCGAGGCCGTGACCATGGGGCCGGGACACGCACACATGCTGATACGGCTCGGCTACGGCCCCGAGGGCCCCGGCACGCCGCGGCGCGCGGCGCGCACGGTACTCGACTCCCCGCAGCCGTGGTCGTGAGCGGGCAGCCGCTGGGTGCGTATCGAAAGTGCCTGGTGAGGATGACGGAGAGCCCATTGGTGATCCAGAATGATCGGATGGTCACGCTTGAGACTCCTCGTTTGATCCTGCGTCGCTGGCGCGAGGAGGACGTCGCGCCCATGGCTGCCATCAATGCCGCCCCTGAGGTCATGCGGTGGATCCGTGACGGCAGCGTCCGTGACGTACAACAGACCCGCGTCGGGGTCCAGGCGTGGGAGAGCGAGTGGGAGTCACAGGGCTTCGGCCTGTTCGCCGTGGAGATCCGGTCCACTGGCGAGCTGGCCGGGTTCACCGGCCTTTCGGTGCCCGACTTCCTGCCGGAGGTACTGCCGGCGGTTGAGGTCGGCTGGCGGCTGGGGCGTTCCCACTGGGGTCAGGGCCTGGCCACCGAGGCCGCCGCGGCCGCTGTACGGTTCGGGTTCGAAGAGCGGGGGCTGGAGCGGATCGTCAGCATCGCTCAAGTGGGCAACCACGCGTCGGAACGGATCATGACCAAACTGGGGATGTATCCGGTCCGTGAGACCGTGAATCCCACCTGCGGTCGGCGAGTACGGGTGTTCGAGTTGTCGTCGGAGAGCTATTACCGGTGACGGTTGGGGGGTCAGGGCCGCGGGACATCGAGCGGCAGATCTCGGTGGAAAACGGTCATAGCCTGGCCGGGGCCGTTGTAGTCGTCGACGATCCTCGTGTCGAAGCCGAGGCTGCGGTGGAAGGCGATCGAGCCGGTGTTCTCGACTGACGTGATCGCCTTCAACTTCCGTGCACCATGCCGTTCCGCTGCTTCGGCGAACGCCGTGTACAGACGACGTCCGAGACCGGCGCCACGGGCATCATCCCGCGTGGCGATCAGGTGCACGTACCCGCTGCCGTCCGGGGTGACGAACCCGAAGATGTACCCGCGGATTCCGTCCTCGGCCCGGGCGACCAAGCAGGTGGAACCGAACTCCTGCACCAGGGCGAGAAGGTGCAGCGATCGAAGGTCGCGTTCACCCCAGTAGCGGCAGTGATCAGTCAGGACCTGGTGGAAGTCGGTCACCGTGGCCGGTGCGATGTGTATCCCCATGATGACGATCATGACAGGCGCCCTCTGCTCCCCATACTCTCCCTAGGGGGCTTCAACCTTCCGTGACGGTCGCGGCCCCGCCGCCCTGACGAGCGCGGGCAGGTCGGGGTGGATCTCGAACACGCCCGCCAGACTGGTGATGCGCAGCAGGCGCAGGAAGCGCGGGCTGCGAGTGACCCGCCGCAGCCCGCCCTGCCGGGCCAGGACGCGGTTGCGGGTCCGGCACAGGACGTCGAGCCCGCTGCAGTCGATGAAGGTCACGGCCCGCAGATCCAGCACCAGATCGGGGCACTCGTCGGCCGTCAGCGCGTCCAGCCGGGCCATCAGGGCCGGCGCCGCGAGGAGATCGATCTCGCCGCGCGGTGCCGCCGCGGTCGTACCAGCGACGACACGCACCGAGAGGGGTGGGGTCCGGCTGGTGTGGGTCTCGGACATGGTCACAGCGAATCCCGTACGGCGGGCGGGCGGAAGGGCCGGTCGGCCCAGGCCGCCCGATCTCACGGGGCCGACCGGCCCTCGTGCCGCGCCCCGCGCCGTGCGGCCGGGCGATCGGGCCTGCCGGCCCAAGCGCGGGGACGCCCGAGGTGGGACAAGCTGGACCTGCGGGGCAATGCAGGCACCGGCTGCATTGCCCCGGAGCGGCAGAGGAGGGAAGGATCGTCATGAAGGGCTTCGTCTTCCACGGTCCCGGACAGTCCTCCTGGGAGGACGTCCCGGACCCCGGCCTCAAGGATCCCACGGACGCGATCGTGCGCGTCGACGCCGTCACCATCTGCGGCACCGATCTGCACATCCTCAAGGGCGATGTGCCCGAGGTGCACCCCGGCACGGTGCTGGGGCACGAGGCGGTCGGCGAGGTCGTGGAGACCGGCGCCGACGTGCGCACCGTACGGCCGGGGGACCGGGTCCTGGTCTCCTGCATCACCGCCTGCGGCCGCTGCTCGTACTGCCGCAGGGCGATGTACGGCCAGTGCCGGGGCGGTGGCGGCTGGATCCTCGGCCACCTGATCGACGGCACCCAGGCCGAGTACGTGCGCGTCCCGCACGCCGACCTCTCCGTCCACGCGCTGCCCGGCGGCCTGGACGGCAAGGACGCGGTCCTGCTGGCCGACATCTTCCCGACCGCCTACGAAGTGGGCGTGCTCAATGCGCGGGTGCGGCCCGGTGACACCGCCGTGGTCGTCGGGGCCGGTCCCATCGGGCTCGCCGCGATCGTGACGGCCCGGCTGTTCGGCCCCGAGAAGATCGTCGCCGTGGACCTGGCCACCGCCCGGCTGGAGGCCGCCCGGCACCTCGGCGCCGATGCCGTGGCCGACGCCCGCGAGGCTCCGGAGCAGTTGATCGCCGACCTCACCGACGGCCTGGGCGCCGACGCGGTCATCGAAGCCGTCGGAACCCCCGAGACCTTCGAGATGTGCACGCGCATGGTCCGGCCCGGCGGGCACGTCGCCAACGTCGGCGTGCACGGCGCCCCCGCGACCCTCCACCTCGAAGACCTGTGGATCAAGAACATCACCCTCACCACCGGCCTGGTCGACACCCACTCCACCCCGACCCTGCTGCGCATGGCGGCGGCCGGGCGGCTGCCCACCGCGGACCTGGTCACCCACGTCTTCCCGCTGGACCGGATGGAGGAGGCGTACGAAGTCTTCGGCCGGGCCGCCGACACCGGGGCCCTCAAGGTCGTGCTCGGCGGGGAGCCGCACGACATGGTCGCCGTCCGCGCGGGCTGACGAGAGGAAGTGACGGGCAGTGACCGAACAGGTCGGGCCGGGCGCGACCGAGGCGGAACCGGCGGACGACCGCCCAGCGAGCCCGCGTGAGTCTTTTGAGACAACTGCTCGACGAAGACGGCGAGGACGGCGCCTGCCGCCGGACGAGGCAGCCGTCAGTACGCCCTCGCCGACGTCGGCCGTCTGACGCTCGCCGAGTTCGACCACCTTGCGCAGGCGGCCGACCAAATGGCCAAGGATCCCTCCACCGGCCTCGACGACTAGGTGTTCTGTCCCGGGAGGTTGTGGACGGTGACAGGGCTCACGGCTGATCGATCTTGAAATGGGTGAGGGCCTT
>NZ_JBNGGG010000060.1:0-48932 GCF_049974585.1 Streptomyces sp. UG1
GGGGCGGCTATCGACCCACCCCCCGGCCCGGCGTCCTCGGTGCGGTTCGTGTGGACCACCCTGGGATGTTTCCGGGGGGGGGTGCGGGGGGGGGGGGGGGGCGCCCCCCCCCCCCCCCACCGCCGCGTGCTGTGACCGGCACCTGTCTGTGATCGGCCGGTCCTCCGTGGGTGATCACAGCCAATTGCATAAACCTGCGTCTGAACGTATAGTCATGCCGTCTAGAGGAGGATTCCATGGCGGTACGTGCGGCAGTGGCCGGAGCGAGCGGATACGCGGGCGGGGAACTGCTGCGTCTGCTCCTGGCGCACCCCGAGATCGAGACAGGCGCCCTGACCGGCAACTCGAACGCCGGGCAGCGGCTCGGTGCGCTCCAGCCGCACCTGCTGCCGCTCGCCGACCGGGTGCTTCAGGAGACCACGGCCGAGGTGCTGGCGGGGCACGACGTCGTCTTCCTCGCCCTGCCGCACGGGCAGTCCGCCGCCGTCGCCGAGCAGCTCGGCCCGGATGTGCTGGTCGTCGACATGGGCGCCGACTTCCGGCTGAAGGACGCCGGCGACTGGGAGCGGTTCTACGGCTCCCCGCACGCCGGCACCTGGCCGTACGGCCTCCCCGAACTTCCGGGTGCCCGCGCCGCGCTGGAGGGGTCCAAGCGCATCGCGGTGCCCGGTTGCTACCCGACCGCCGTCTCGCTGGCCCTCTTCCCGGCCTACACCGCCGCCCTCGCCGAGCCCGAGGCCGTGATCGTCGCCGCCTCCGGCACGTCCGGCGCGGGCAAGGCGCCCAAGCCGCATCTGCTGGGCAGCGAGGTCATGGGCTCCATGACGCCGTACGGCGTCGGCGGCGGCCACCGGCACACCCCCGAGATGATCCAGAACCTCAGCGCGGCCGCGGGGGAGACCGTGAGCGTCTCCTTCACACCGACCCTCGCCCCGATGCCCCGCGGCATCCTCGCCACCTGCACCGCCAAGGCGAAGCCCGGCGTCACCGCCGAGTCCGTCCGGGCCGCCTACGAGAAGGCCTTCGCCGACGAGCCCTTCGTCCGCCTCCTCCCCGAGGGGCAGTGGCCGGCCACGGCGTCCGTCTACGGTTCGAACGCCGTTCAGGTGCAGGTCGCGTTCGACGCCGCCGCGCACCGCATCATCGCGATCAGCGCCATCGACAACCTCACCAAGGGAACGGCCGGCGGCGCCGTCCAGAGCATGAACATCGCCCTCGGGTTCCACGAGAACACCGGGCTTTCCACGATCGGAGTCGCACCGTGAGCGTCACGGCAGCCAAGGGGTTCCGGGCGGCGGGTATCGCCGCCGGGATCAAGGAGAACGGCAACCCGGACCTGGCCCTCGTGGTCAACGACGGGCCCCGCCGCGCCGCCGCGGGCGTCTTCACCTCCAACCGTGTCAAGGCCGCACCGGTCCTGTGGTCCGAGCAGGTCCTCAAGAGCGGCCAGGTCTCCACGGTCGTCCTCAACTCCGGTGGCGCCAACGCCTGTACGGGACCGAAGGGCTTCCAGGACACCCACGCCACCGCCGAGAAGGTGGCCGAGGTGCTCGACCGGGGCGCCATCGAGGTCGCCGTCTGCTCCACCGGGCTCATCGGCGTCCTGCTCCCCATGGACAAGCTGCTCCCGGGCGTCGAGACCGCCGCGGCCCAGCTCTCCGAGCACGGCGGCGAGAAGGCCGCCATCGCCATCAAGACCACCGACACCGTCCACAAGACGTCCGTCGTGACGAAGGACGGCTGGACCGTCGGCGGCATGGCCAAGGGCGCGGGCATGCTCGCGCCGGGCCTGGCCACCATGCTGGTCGTCCTCACCACCGACGCGGCCCTCGACGACGACGTACTGGACAGCGCGCTCCGGGCGGCGACGCGCACGACCTTCGACCGCGTCGACTCCGACGGCTGCATGTCCACCAACGACACCGTGCTGCTGCTCGCCTCCGGCTCCTCCGGGGTCACCCCGGAGTACGCGGAGTTCGCCGAGGCCGTACGGAGCGTCTGCGACGACCTCGGTCAGCAGCTCATCCGGGACGCCGAGGGCGCCAGCAAGGACATCAAGGTCGAGGTGATCAACGCCGCGAGCGAGGACGACGCCGTAGAGGTGGGCCGCTCCATCGCCCGCAACAACCTCCTCAAGTGCGCCATCCATGGCGAGGACCCCAACTGGGGCCGCGTCCTGTCCGCCATCGGCACCACGTCCGCCGCCTTCGAGCCGGACCAGCTCAACGTGGCCATCAACGGCGTCTGGGTCTGCAAGAACGGCGGCGTCGGCGAGGACCGCGAGAAGGTCGACATGCGCTACCGCGAGGTGCACATCGTCGCCGACCTCGCGGCCGGCGCCGAGACCGCCACCATCTGGACCAACGACCTGACCGCCGACTACGTCCACGAGAACAGCGCGTACTCCTCATGAGCAACACACCCGCGCGGAAGCACACCGCGCTCCCCAAGGCCCAGATCCTCATCGAGGCGCTGCCCTGGCTGGTCCGGCACAACGGCAAGACCGTCGTCATCAAGTTCGGCGGCAACGCCATGGTCGACGAGGAGCTGAAGGCCGCCTTCGCCCAGGACGTCGTCTTCCTGCACCACGCCGGGCTCAAGCCGGTCGTCGTGCACGGCGGCGGCCCGCAGATCAGCGCCGCCCTCGACAAGCACGGCATCGTCAGCGAGTTCAAGGCGGGCCTGAGGGTCACGACCGAGGACGCCATGGACGTCGTACGGATGGTGCTGGCCGGGCAGGTGCAGCGGGAGCTGGTCAACCTGCTCAACGAGCACGGGCCGCTCGCCGTCGGCCTCACCGGCGAGGACGCGCACACCATCACCGCCACCAAGCACCAGCCCGAGATCGACGGCGAGCTGGTCGACATCGGTCGGGTGGGCGAGATCACCGACATCGACACGGGCGCGATCGAGGCCCTGCTCGCCGACGGCCGGATCCCGGTCGTCTCGTCGATCGCCCGGAGCCAGGACGACGGACATGTCTACAACGTCAATGCTGATACGGCGGCTGCGGCACTCGCTGCCGCGCTGGGTGCCGAAACCCTCATGGTCCTCACGGACGTCGAGGGCCTCTACGAGGACTGGCCCCACTCCGACGAGGTGATCAGCCGCCTCACGGCTTCCCAACTGGAGAAGCTGCTGCCGGAGTTGAGCTCCGGCATGGTGCCGAAGATGGAGGGCTGTCTGCACGCCGTGCGGGGCGGCGTGACCACGGCCCGGGTCATCGACGGCCGGGTCCAGCACTCGATCCTGCTGGAGATCTTCACGGATGAAGGGATCGGCACGATGGTCGTGCCGGACGCGCCGGAGGGGGACGCGCCATGACCGCGAACCAGGAGTACGCCCAGCGGTGGCAGGGCTCGCTGATGAACAACTACGGCACCCCGCGGCTCCCTCTCGTACGCGGTGCGGGCCTGAAGGTCTGGGACGCCGAGGACAGGCAGTACTTCGACTGGGTCGGCGGCATCGCGACCAACGCGCTCGGCCACGCCCACCCGGCGATCGTCGAGGCCGTGACGCGGCAGATCGGTTCCCTCGGCCACATCTCCAACTTCTTCATGGCCGAGCCGACCGTCGCCCTCGCCGAACGGCTGCTCCAGCTCTTCGGCCGGGACGGCAAGGTCTTCTTCTGCAACTCCGGCGCCGAGGCCAACGAGGCCGCGTTCAAGATCGGCCGGCTGACCGGGCGGACGCATGTGGTGGCCACCGAGGGCGCCTTCCACGGCCGCACGATGGGCGCCCTCGCGATGACCGGCCAGCCCGGCAAGCGGGAGCCGTTCCTGCCGCTGCCCGGGGACGTCACCCACGTGCCGTTCGGCGACGCGCAGGCGCTGGCCGCCGCGGTCACGGAGGAGACGGCTCTGGTGATCATCGAGCCGATCCAGGGCGAGCTCGGCGTCGTGGTGCCGCCCGCCGGCTATCTGAAGGCGGCGCGGGCGATCACGGCCTCGACGGGGGCGCTGCTCGTCCTCGACGAGGTGCAGACCGGCATCGGCCGTACCGGGCACTGGTTCGAGTACCAGGCCCACGAGGGCGTGCTGCCGGACGTCGTCACCCTCGCCAAGCAGCTCGGCGGCGGGCTGCCGCTGGGTGCGACGGTCGCCTTCGGGCGGGCGGCGGAGCTGCTGCAGCCCGGCCACCACGGGACCACCTTCGGTGGGAACCCGGTCGCGTGTGCCGCGGGGCTGGCGGTGCTGGACACCGTCGCGGACGAGGGGCTGCTGGAGAACGTCAAGCGGCAGAGCGAGAAGCTGCGCGACGGGATCGAGGCCCTTGGGCACCCGCTGATCGACCATGTCCGGGGTGCGGGGCTGCTCCTGGGTATCGTGCTCACCGAGCCGCTCGCCGCCAAGGTGCAGCAGGCGGCTCAGGACGCCGGTTTCCTGGTGAACGCGCCCGCCCCCGATGTCGTACGGCTCATGCCGCCGCTGAACCTCGGTGACGACGAAGTGGAGGCGCTTCTTCACGGGCTTCCCGGCATCCTTGACGTGGCCGACGGGGACGGATGATCCGGGGAATGAGACGACGATGAGTCAGGCGCAGGACCACGAGCACAACGGGGCCGCCGGGGCTGCCGTGCCGCAGACCCGGACCGCGCGCCACCGCCGGATCGTGGACATCCTCAACCGGCAGCCGGTGCGGTCGCAGAGCCAGCTCGCGAAGCTGCTCGCCGACGACGGGCTGAGCGTCACGCAGGCGACGCTCTCCCGGGATCTGGACGAGCTGAACGCGGTGAAGATCCGCAACAACGACGGTGACCTCATCTACGCGGTGCCGAGCGAGGGCGGGTTCCGTACGCCGCGGGCGCCGCTGGGGGAGTCGGCGAAGGAGGAGCGGATGCGGCGGCTGTCGCAGGAGCTGCTCATCTCGGCGGAGGCTTCGGCGAATCTCGTGGTCCTGCGTACCCCTCCGGGGGCGGCGCAGTTTCTGGCCTCGGCCATTGACCAGGCCGAACTGCACGACATCTTGGGGACGATCGCCGGTGACGACACGTTGCTGCTGATCAGCCGGAATCCTACGGGGGGTCAGGCTTTGGCCGATCATTTGTTGAGGTTGGCTCAGAACGGCCACTGAGTGGGGTGGTGGGGGTTGTTTGCCGACTGCGGGTGGTTCGTGGCTGGTCGCGCAGTTCCCCGCGCCCCTTGGGGCATTGCCCTGCCCCCTGCTCACCCGAGCCGCGCCGCCAGTCCCCCCGTGCACCGCACCTCGTCGCCCGCCGTGATCAGCAGGGCCTCCACCCCGGGCAGTGACTCCAGCCACCGCAACCCCTGTCGTGAACCCATCGCGAAGGCCGCTGTCGCCCAGCAGTCCGCCCAGGTCAGTTCGGGGGCCACCACCGTCACGGCCACCAGGTCCGTCACCGCGGAGCGGCCCGTGCGGGGGTCGACGATGTGGGTGCCGCGTTCTGCCGTGCCGGAGGTGGCCACCGCCAGTTCGGCCAGGCCGGCGGCGGAGATGACCGCCGCAAGACCGCCGGGGCGCTGCGGGTCGGAGATGCCGACCCGCCAGGGGCGCTGCGGGCCCGGCACGCCGAGGAGCTGCACGTCGCCGCCGCCGTTCACGCTCACGCCCGTCACACCGGGGACGTCCGCCAGGCGGCGGGCCGCGCGTTCGACCGACCAGCCCTTGACGATGCCGGTCGGGTCGAGGCGGCCCTCGTACGTCGTACTGAACCAGCCCTCGCTGCGCCGCTCCGCCTCCGCGCCCAGGTCGAGGACCTCGGCGACCTCCGGGGCACAGTCGTCGACGGTCAGCTCGCCGCGGACCAGCCGGGAGATCTGGCTGTCGTCGCGGTATGTGCTGAACACCTCGTCGACCCGGTGCAGCCCGGCGACCGCCTCTTCCAGTGCCGAGCGCACGGCACCGGGATCCCCGCCGCGGACGTCAAAGGAGAAGACCGTCCCCATGACCTCCTCCGCATGACGTACCGCGGCGGGAGCTTGTGTCGGTTCCGCCACCGTGTCAGCCACCGGCCTGGTCCAGCGCGGCCTGGAGGGATTCCTTGTAGCCGGCGCTGGTGTACGTGGCTCCGGAGACAGCGTCGATGTCGGCGCTGCCGGCGGTCACGGCGGCTTGGTTGAGCTTGGGTACGGCGTCGGCGGTGATCTGGTCGCTGCGGCCGCCCTTGGGGGCCTGGATGGTCTCGGCCTTGGTGATCTTCCCGCCGCTGACGGTGATCCGGACCTGGACCGGCCCGTACTGGGTCTGCGCGACGCTGCCGTTGACGACGGTGGCCTGGGCGCCGCCCGAATCCTGGGCGCCGCCGCCCGAACCCTGCGAACCGGAACCCTGCGAGGAGCCGGCGCTCGCCTTCATCTTGTCGATCGCCGACTGGAGGGATTCCTTGTAGCCGGCGCTGGTGTACGTGGCTCCGGAGACGGCGTCGATGTCGGCGCTGCCGGCGGTCACGGCGGCTTGGTTGAGCTTGGGTACGGCGTTGGCGGTGATCTGGTCGCTGCGGCCGCCCTTGGGCGCCTGGACGGCCTCCGCCTGGGCGATCTTGCCGTTGTTCATGGTCAGCCGTACCTGCACGGCCCCGTACTGGGTCTGCGCCGCGTCACCGGTGACCGTGCCGGACCCGGCCGCCTGGGCGCCGCCCTGGGGCGAGGCCGCCGCCGGGGGTGCCGCGCCGCCCGCCGCCTGCGCGGAGCCCGGGTCGGACGCCGGCTTCAGCGACAGCAGCAGCACGATCCCGGACACGGTGGCGGCACCCGCCAGCACGACCCGCCGGATGGGGTGACTCTTCCTCATGGCTTCTACAGCTCCCGAAGTCTTGAAGTCCCGTCGCTCACATCTCGAACGACTCGTGATGGATGCGGCGGGCAGGCACACCCGCGCCGCGCAGTGCTTCGTAGACGGACTGCGCGAAGCCGGCCGGCCCGCACATGAACACGTCGTGCTTGTCGATGTCCGGCAGCTTCTGGCGCAGCCGGTCCGCCGAGATGTCGGGCCGCTCGCCGTCCGGGCTGTTGACCGCGTACATCAGCCGGGCCCCGCGCTCGTCGGCGATCGCCGCGAGCTCGTCCCACAGCGCCAGGTCCTGGGTGCTGTTGGCCCGGTAGAGCAGGGTGATGTCACCGGCCGCCCCCGGCAGCGTCTCGAACAGGGCCCGCATCGGCGTGATGCCGACCCCGCCCGCCACCAGCAGCACCTTGCCCCGGCTGCGGCGCTGGGCGGTCATGGCGCCGTAGGGGCCCTCCGCCCACACCTTGGTGCCGGGCTTGAGGTCGCGCAGCCGGGAGGTGTGGTCGCCGATCGCCTTGACGGTGATCCGCAGCATGTCGGGGCGGGGCGCCGCCGACAGAGAGTACGGGTGCGAGCTGAACCGCATGCCCGGCGCCTTGAACCGCCACCGGAAGAAGTGCCCGGCCTGGGCGCCCATGCGGTGCAGCTTGCGCCCGCCGATCAGCACCGAGACGATGCCCGGCGTCTCCTCGATGACCGCCTCGACGTACATCCGGTGCCGCAGGTTGAGGCGGATCGGGGTGAGGATCCGGTACCAGACGACGGCCGCGGTCACGGCGCCGTACAGGCCGTACCAGAAGGTCTTCGCGGCGGGCTCGACGGCGAACTCGTTACCGGTGCTGATCTGGTGCCAGAACGTCAGGAACACGGCCGCGTACGTCAGCAGGTGCACGTGGTACCAGGTGTCGTACGGGATCCGGCGGCGGATGCCCCCGATCGAGATGAACGCGATGAGGAACAGCAGGCCGGTGCCGATGGCCGCCTTGCCCATGTCCGGCAGGGTGTTGACCGAGTCGATGGTCTGCTGGACGACGTCGCCGAGCGTCTTGCCGGCCTGGAGCGCGTACGCCCACATCGTGAGGAAGACATGCGCGATGACCAGGCAGACCGTGTAGCGCCCGCTCATCGCGTGCCAGCGTGCCACCCGGTCCGAGCCGACCCGCCGCTCCAGCGCGGGCACCCGCGCCATCTGGAGCACCACGAGCGCCATCAGATACCCGGCGAGCAGACCGGTGATCCGGCCCGCGGCCAGGATCTTGGCCGTGTTGTCGGCGAGGGACGGAGTGTTGTCCCACCACAGCCACAGCACCGCCGCCGCGCCCGCCCATAGGGCGACGACCAGCGGAACGGCCGGGGAGCGGCGCGGGCGGATGCGGCGCATCGTCTGGCGTCGAGCGGCACGGCCGCCCGCGAGCGTGGTGGTCACGGTTCCTCCGGGAGCGGGAGCAAGGGGGGTGGCGTGGTCCCTTGGCCCAGAGATACGTGTGAGGAGGTCCGTGTGTTCAGTGGTGCGCGCTCAGTACCGGGTGATGGCCGTCGGCCCGTTCGCCGTCCCGATCGCGATGTGCGGTTTGTGCCGCGGATCGGCCCATGTGAGGATCCGCCGCATCGCGTCCCGCGACACCGACACACACCCGGCCGTCGCCCCGCGCCCCTTCACATGGAGGAAGATCCCGGCCCCGCGGCCCTTCACCGGGCGGTCGTAGTTGAAGCCGATGACGAGGGCGTGCGCGTACAGCGCGCCGTAGGAGACGAGGTGCTCGGACTCGGCGGCCCGGCAGTCGCGGGCCCGCGGTTCGCTCCACCGGTTGTACGCGCGGGAGTCGTTGTCCTGGCACCACCAGGAGTCCTTGTGGACACGGCGGTACTTGTACCTCGTCCCGCGTGGCGCCGCCTCGATGCCGAAGGCGTACGGCAGTCCGTACAGCCCCGTCGGCGTCGTGTTCGTGCCCTGCTTGCGCCTGCTGCCCTCGGCGAGCCCCTTCGCGCCGAAGCGGGCCCGCGCCGAACCGGTCTTCACCCAGCGCCCGTCGACCCGGTCCCACCACGTGACCGTCCCCGACGTCGAGCCGGCCTTCGGCGCGACCGCGGTGATGAGCTGGGCGCCGCCCCCGGTGTCGGCCATCCGCGCGGGCAGCGGCTTCGGTGGCGCACCGCCGGGCGCGGCACCGAGGACGAGCAGGGACGCGGACGCGAGGGCGAGGACACCGGGGCGCATGGCTCAGACGCTAGACGGCGGCAGCGGCAACGGCAGCCCGGGTAGGCCATCCAGGCTGGTCGCGATGTGCTCCTTCTTGGCGAAGTACGCGCTGAGCGAGTCGTCGTCCTCCCGGGCGAACCGCTTGCCGTGCAGGTCGCGGTCCTCGTCGTACGTCATCAGGGGCACCGCGTACCCGCAGGAGTCACGAATGAGTTCGGCCCGCACCACGATGATCGCGCGCAGGCCGTGCTGGGAGGGGTCGATGTCGGGGAAGTGGCCGAGCAGTTCCGTGAACCGCGGGTCGTCCCGGAAGACGGCCTCCCCGCGGCCGTGCACCCGGACGATGTTGGGCGGTCCCTGGAAGGCGCACCACATGAGGGTGATCCGGCCGTTCTCCCGCAGATGCGCGACGGTCTCGGCGTTGGAGCCGGCGAAGTCGAGGTAGGCCAGCGTGAGTTCGTCGAGGACGGCGAACGAACCCCTCAGGCCCTTGGGGGAGAGGTTGACCGTGCCGTCGGCGGCCAGGGGAGCGGTCGCGGTGAAGAAGAGCGGCTGCTCTTCGATGAACGTGCGGAGCCTGCCGTCTATGCGTTCGTAAGTCTTTCCCACGTCCACCGAGTATGGACGCGGGTCGTTCGTTTGTCTAAGGAATTACCCGGGTGATTCCGAGTGTCTTGCGAGTGTCCTCCGATGAGTGTCTTTCGGGTGACCAGGGCCGCCCCGGCCGGCGTGCCAACAGGGCGGCCCTGGCTGCCTGTCACGTCACTGGGTGAGCGTGCAGGCGGCGAAGGCCTCCAGCCCTTCGGGCTTGGCTGCGGCGCGGCCGATGGCGGTCTCGATGCGGTTGAGGGCGGCGACGCGCTTGTCTTCCAGGGGGCCGAGGATGGCGTTCTGGACGAAGTTGGGTCCGCCTTGGCCGACGGTGTCGACGAGGCGCTGGTTGGCCTCGTTGATCTGGGTCTGGAGCTGGGCGAGGTTGCGGTCGACCTCGGCCTGTGCGGACGCCGGGATCGCCGGCAGCTGGCCGGTCACGTCCGGGCACGAGATGGTGCCGACACCGGCGTTCCCCGCGTTGCCCGCGCCGTTTCCGGCGTTGCCCGCGTCGTTCCCGGTCTCCTCGCCCGCGGCGCCGCCCGCACCGGCACCGGCTCCTTGGCCGGCGCCCGCCTCCGCGCCGGCCCCGGCTTCCTCGCCTGCGCCTGCGTCCGCCTCCGCGCCGCCGTCGGCGTTGAGGCTGCACGCGGCGAAGGCCTCCAGCCCTTCGGGCTTGGCTGCGGCGCGGCCGATGGCGGTCTCGATGCGGTTGAGGGCGGCGACGCGCTTGTCTTCCAGGGGGCCGAGGATGGCGTTCTGGACGAAGTTGGGTCCGCCTTGGCCGACGGTGTCGACGAGGCGCTGGTTGGCCTCGTTGATCTGGGTCTGGAGCTGGGCGAGGTTGCGGTCGACCTCGGCCTGTGCGGACGCCGGGATCGCCGGCAGCTGGCCGGTCACGTCCGGGCACGAGATGGTGCCGGGGCCGGCCAGTGTGCGGGCGCTGGTGTCGCCGCTCTTCGAAGACGCCGTCGTCTCTCCGGCGAGTGCGAAGCCGGCGATCACCGTGCCGGACAGCGCCACCGCGGCGGCGCCGCCGATGAACGCGACGCGACGCTTGTTGTACTTCGGAAGAGCCCTGGACATGCGGATGCCTCACTCGGGTTCGGGAGTGTCGTCGTTTACAAACGCGGCGCCTGCGTTCGGCGAGAGGTACGGGTAAGCGATTTCCCGCGTTCAATGGAGGCTCGGATTTCCGCAGCCGCGGGCCCAGATTGACGAATCATGCAGGGCTCTGCATAATCATGCATGTCGATGTGGCGAGTGCGCGCACTGGCCTGACGACCGCCTCCCCGTTCACGCCACGGGGAGGCGGTGCCACACCCGGACCCTCCCGAGGAGCACAGCGAGTGAGCAGCAACAGCGGTGACGTACGGCTCTGGGGCGGCCGTTTCGCCGACGGTCCCGCCGAGGCCCTGGCCAAGCTGTCGGCCTCCGTCCACTTCGACTGGCGGCTGGCGCCGTACGACATCGCCGGTTCCCGCGCCCACGCGCGCGTGCTGCACAAGGCGGGTCTGCTCACGACGGACGAGCTGACCCGGATGATCGCCGGGCTCGACCAGCTCGAAGCGGACGTCGCCGACGGCTCCTTCGTGGGCACGATCGCCGACGAGGACGTGCACACCGCGCTGGAGCGGGGCCTGCTGGAGCGACTCGGCCCCGACCTCGGCGGCAAGCTGCGCGCCGGCCGCTCCCGCAACGACCAGGTCGCGACCCTCTTCCGGATGTACCTGCGTGACCACGCCCGCATCATCGGCGGCCTGATCGCCGACCTCCAGGACGCGCTGATCGGTCTCGCGGAGGCCCACCCGGACGTGGCGATGCCCGGCCGCACCCACCTCCAGCACGCCCAGCCGGTGCTCTTCGCCCACCATGTCCTGGCGCATGTGCAGTCCCTGTCCCGGGACGCCGAGCGCCTGCGCCAGTGGGACGAGCGCACGGCGGTCTCCCCGTACGGCTCGGGCGCCCTGGCCGGCTCCTCCCTCGGCCTGGACCCGGAGGCGGTGGCCAAGGACCTCGGCTTCGAGCACGGGTCGGCGGGCAACTCGATCGACGGGACGGCGTCGCGCGACTTCGTCGCCGAGTTCGCCTTCATCACCGCGATGATCGGCGTGAACCTCTCCCGGATCGCCGAGGAGGTCATCATCTGGAACACGAAGGAGTTCTCCTTCGTGACCTTGCACGACGCGTTCTCCACGGGCTCGTCGATCATGCCGCAGAAGAAGAACCCGGACATCGCTGAGCTGGCCCGCGGCAAGAGCGGCCGCCTCATCGGCAATCTGACGGGCCTGATGGCGACCCTGAAGGCGCTGCCCCTCGCCTACAACCGCGACCTCCAGGAGGACAAGGAGCCGGTCTTCGACTCCTGCGACCAGCTCGAGATCCTGCTGCCCGCCTTCACCGGCATGATGGCCACCCTCACCGTCAACCGCGAGCGCATGGAGGAACTGGCCCCCGCCGGCTTCTCCCTGGCCACCGACATCGCCGAGTGGCTGGTCAAGCAGGGCGTTCCGTTCCGCGTCGCGCACGAGGTCGCCGGCGAGTGCGTGAAGGTCGCCGAGGCGGAGGGCAAGGAGCTGGACGACCTGACGGACGAGCAGTTCGCGAAGATCTCGGCTCACTTGACGCCGGAGGTGCGGACGGTCCTGAACGTGCCGGGGGCGCTGGCGTCGCGGAACGGCCGGGGTGGTACCGCGCCGAGCGCGGTCGCGGTGCAGTTGGCGGAGGTCAAAGCGGACGTGGCGGCCCAGCACGAGTGGGCGGCCGCCAAGAAGCAGGGCTGAGGGCAACAACGCCCTTCACCCCGACCCCTGAGGCGAAGGTCATCACGGGTTACGTTGGTCGCAAGCCGTACCGGAACCGACCGAACGGAGCCCGCGATGCCCTTCGCCCGACTGGCAACAGCGACTACCCCCACCTGCCACATCGGCCTCGGCCTCGCCGCGATCGGTCGCCCCGGCTACATCAACCTCGGCCGAGACGAAGACCTCGGAGAGAACCGCAGCGTCGAAACGCTGCGCACCCGCACCCACGAACTCCTCGACGCCGCCTACGCCCAGGGCGTCCGCTACTTCGACGCGGCCCGCTCCTACGGCCGCTCCGAGGAGTTCCTGGCCGACTGGCTGAACACTCGCCCCGACGTCGACGACGTGGTCATCGGCAGCAAATGGGGCTACACCTACACCGCCGACTGGACCACCGACGCCGAGAAGCACGAGGTCAAGGACCACAGCCTCCAGGCGTACGAGCGTCAGCGCGCCGAGTCCGACGCCCTGCTCGGCGACCGGCTCGACCTCTACCAGATCCACTCGGTGACCCCGGACAGCCCCGCCCTCACCGACAAGGACCTGCACGCGAGGCTCGCCGAGGCCGCCGCCCAGGGCCTCACCGTCGGCTTCTCCACCAGCGGCCCCGCCCAGGCCGACGCCATCCGCGCCGCCCTCGCCGTGACCGTCGACGGCGAGCCCCTCTTCCGTACCGTCCAGTCGACGTACAACGTCCTGGAGACCTCGGCCGCCCCCGCCCTCGCCGAGGCCCATGACGCCGGGCTCACGGTGATCGTCAAGGAGGGCATGGCCAACGGCCGCCTCGCGGACCCGCACGCGCCGGACGCGCTGAAGGCCGTGGCCGAGGAGACGTCCCTGGGCTGCGACGCCGTCGCCCTCGCGCTGATCCTGCGCCAACCCTGGGCCGGTGTGGTCCTGTCCGGCGCGGCGACGACCGTACAGCTCGCGTCCAACCTGCACGCCGCCGTCGTCGACCTCGACGAGGAGCAGGTGGAGCGGCTCGCGGCGCTCGTGGAGGAGCCGGGCGCGTACTGGGAGCGGCGCGGGCAGTTGCCCTGGCACTGACGTACACCCCCCGCAGATCGGCGGAGACGCACCAGCTCTGAGTCACGCGCGCCCAGCCTGAGACATGAATGTCTCACATGCGCTACTCTCGTCTCATGGCCGTCGATCGTGACCACGTACTGCGCACCGCCGCAGCCCTGCTGACCCGCAAATCCACCGCGACCATGGACGAGGTCGCCAAGGCGGCCGGGATCAGCAGGGCCACGCTGCACCGGCACTTCGCCGGGCGCGACGCGCTCGTGCGGGCGCTGGAGTCGCTCGGCATCGCGGAGTGCGAGGCCGCACTGGACGCGGCCCGCCTGGACGAGGGTGCGGCGCGGGACGCCGTGCACCGGCTGGTCCGCGAGATCGAGCCCTCGGCCGCACTGCTCGCCTTCCTCTACACCGAGAACCAGCTCTTCGAGGGCGAGGAGCAGAACGCGGGCTGGGCGCGCATCGACGACCGCGTCGCCGCGCTGTTCCGGCGCGGCCAGCAGAGCGGCGAGTTCCGCATCGACCTCACCCCGGCCTGGCTCACCGAGGCGCTCTACGGCCTGCTCGGCTCCGGCGCCTGGGCGGTCGCCGAGGGCCGGGTCGCCCGCAACGACTTCACCCACATGATCGTCGAGCTGCTGCTCGGCGGCGCGCTGCGGCAGCACACCACCGCACAGAGAGAGGAATCATGACCAGCACCCTGCAGCCGGCGACCACGACCGAGGCGGTGACCAAGCGCCCCGGCCGCTGGCTCGCGCTGTCCGTCCTCGTGCTCGCCGTGCTGCTGGTGGCCGTGGACGCGACCGTCCTCGGCCTCGCGACCCCCTACATCAGCGAGGACCTGAAGCCCTCGGGCACCCAGCTCCTGTGGATCGGCGACGTCTACTCCTTCGTGATCGCCGGTCTGCTGGTGTCGATGGGCAGCCTGGGCGACCGCATCGGCCGTAAGCGGATCCTGCTCGTCGGCGCCACGGCGTTCGGCGCGATATCCGTGCTCAACGCCTATGCGACGACACCGGAGTTGATGATCGTCGCCCGGGCCCTGCTCGGTGTCGCGGGCGCGACCCTGATGCCGGCGACCCTCGCCCTGATCCGCAACCTCTTCCACGACCCGCGCGAACGCAGCCTCGCCGTCGGCATCTGGGGCGCCACCGCCTCCGCCGGTACGGCCGTCGGCCCGATCGCCGGCGGCTTCCTGCTGGAGCACTTCTGGTGGGGCTCGGTCTTCCTGATCAACCTGCCGGTGATGGCGGTCCTGGTCGTCGTCGGCATCAAGCTGCTGCCCGAGTCGCGCAACCCGAACCCCGGCCCCTGGGACATGATCAGCGTCGCCCTGTCGCTGGTCGGCATGATCGGCATCGTGTACGCCGTGAAGGAAGCGGCCGCACACGGCTTCACCTGGCCGACCCTCGCCGCCGGCCTGCTGGGCGCGGCAGCGCTGTACGGCTTCGTCCGCCGCCAGCTCACGCTGCCGACCCCGCTGCTCGACATGCGGCTGTTCCGCAGCCGTGGCTTCAGCGGCGCGGTACTGGCCGACCTTCTGACCATCCTCGGCCTGTCCGGCCTGGTGTTCTTCCTCTCGCAGTTCCTGCAACTCGTGCAGGGCCGGGGTCCGTTGGAGGCGGGTCTGGCCGAACTGCCCGCCGCGATCGGCGCGGTGGCGGCCGGTCTGATCGCCGGCCGCGCGGCCCGCCGCTTCTCGGTACGGGCCGTGGTCTCCGGCGGCCTCGCGGCGATCGGCCTCGCCCTGGCCGTGCTGACGGTGATCGACCGCTCCACGGGCTATCCGCTCCTCGGAGCCGCCCTCCTGGTGGTCGGCGTCGGCGCGGGCTTCTCGTTCACGGTGACCTCGGACGTGATCCTGTCCTCGGTTCCGAAGGAACAGGCGGGCGCGGCGTCGGCGGTGTCGGAGACGGCGTACGAGCTGGGCGCGGCGCTCGGCATCGCGGTGCTGGGTTCGATCGTGACGGGCGTGTACCGCGACTTCACGGGCCCGGCGGGAACTCCGCCCGAGGCCCACGAGTCGCTGGGCGGCGCGGTGGAGGCCGCGGCGGGGATGCCGGCGCAGACGTCCGGGGTGATGCTGGATGCGGCGCGGAGTTCCTTCGTGGACGGGCTTGCACTCGCGTCGGGAGCCGGAGCGGCCGTACTGCTCGCGGCGGCACTGGCAGCATGGTTCCTCCTCCACGGCCAACGGCTGGACAACGCCCCGTAAGGGGCGCGGGGCTGTATCGATTTGCGGCTCCGCCGCGTGGGCGCGAGCAACCACACACAACCCGCAGCCGCCGTAGCACCGAAACCACCCCCCACCTTGGGCTTTAAGCCCCTTTTCGCCCTCACCTGATGCCCTTGGGCCCATGACCAAACAACTCGAAGAAGCCCTCTTCGAAGTCAAGCGAGTCATAGTCGGCCAGGACCGCATGGTGGAACGCATGTTCACCGCGATCCTGGCCAGAGGCCACTGCCTCCTGGAGGGCGTACCGGGCGTGGCCAAGACGCTCGCCGCGAAGACCCTCGCCCATGTCGTCGGCGGCCGGTTCGCCCGCCTCCAGTTCACCCCCGACCTGGTCCCCTCCGACATCACCGGCACCCGTATCTACCGCCCCTCCCAGGAGGCGTTCGACATCGAGCCGGGCCCGGTGATCGCCAACGTCGTCCTCGCCGACGAGATCAACCGCGCCCCCGCCAAGGTGCAGTCCGCACTGCTGGAGGTGATGGGCGAGCACCAGGTCTCCATCGGCGGTACCACCCTGCCCGTCCCCGAGCCGTTCCTCGTCCTGGCCACCCAGAACCCGATCGAGTCCGAGGGCGTCTACCGCCTGCCCGAGGCCCAGCGCGACCGCTTCCTGCTCAAGGTGGAGGTCCCCGCCCCCACCGAGCTGGAGGAGCTGGCCATCCTCTACCGGATGAGCGTCGACCCGCCCAGCCCGCGCCGGATCCTCACCCCCGAGCGGCTGGTCGCCCTCCAGCGCACCGCCGACGAGGTGTTCGTGCACCACGCCGTCGCCGAGTACGCCGTACGGCTCGTCATCGCGACCCGAGAACTCGCCGGGCCGGAAAGCCGGTTGGCGCACGGTGCCGGGCCGCGCGCCACGCTCGGCCTGGTCGCCGCCGCCCGCGCCCTGGCGCTGCTGCGCGGCCGGGGCTACGTCCTCCCCGAGGACGTGGGCGACCTGGCGCACGAGGTCATCGCGCACCGTCTGGTCCTCTCCTTCGACGCGCTGGCCGACGGCATCGCACCCGGCGAGATAGTCGACGAGGTCCTCGCGGCGGTGGAACAGCCCCGGATCAGCCCGCGCCAGGCCGCCGAGGAGGCCGTCGCATGACCCCCACGCTGAGCGAACTCACCCCCGAACAGGCCCTGAAACACCTGGAGTTGCTGTTCACCCGGCACCCGCACGGCCTCCTGCAGGGCGACCACTCCTCCCTGCTGCCCGGCGCCGGCAGCGAGGTCTCGGAGACCCGGCCGTACGTCATCGGCGACGACGTGCGCCGTATGGACTGGAACGCCACCGCCCGCACCACCGTCCCGCACGTCCGCCTCACCCTCGCCGACCGCGAACTGACCACCTGGATCGTGCTCGACGCCTCCGCGAGCATGGACTTCGGCACCGCCCGGATGGAGAAGCGGGACCTGGCGGTGGGCGCGGCGGCGGCCGTCGCGTTCCTGACGGAGCGGGCCGGGAACCGGCTGGGCGCGCAGCTCACGGGGCCGTACGGCATCCGGCGCATCCCGCCCCGCACCGGGCGCCGGCATCTGCTGACGATCCTGCGCGCAGCCCTCGACCGGCCGCGCGTCGCGCCCGGCGTCCCCGAGCACACGCTCGCCGACGCCCTGGGCGCCCTGCGGGAGCTGCCTGCGCCCGGACTCGTCGCGGTCGTCTCGGACTTCCTGGAGACCGGCTGGGAACGGCCTCTGCGCACCGTGGCCCAGCGCCACCAGGTCCTCGCCGTCGAGACCGTCGATCCGCGCGAGCTGGAACTGCCCGACGTCGGGATGCTCACGGTCGTCGACCCGGAGACCGGACGCCGGCGCGAGGTCCCCACCCACGCCCGGCGGCTGCGTGAGCGCTATGCCGCCGCCGCGCTGGAGCAGCGGGCCCTGATCAAGCGGTCCATCCGCCGCGCGGGCGCCGCGCACCTCAGGCTGCGGACCGACCGGGACTGGGTGCGGGACGTCGTGCGGTACGTCGAGGACCAGCGGCGCCGGGCGGGAGGCGGTGCCGCGTGATGCCCGCCCAGGCGGGAGAGGAGGGGCCATGGGCCTGAGTTCGCCGGGCTGGCTGCTGCTTCTGATACCCCTCGCGGTGCTGATCGCGGCCTATGTGCTGACGCAGCGCAGGCGGGGCCGGTACGCCGTCCGCTTCACCAACCTCGACCTGCTGGACAAGGTGGCGCCCGCTCGGCCGGGCTGGCGCAAGCACCTGCCCGCCGGGGTCTTCTGCGCCACCCTCGCCCTGCTGGTGGTCGGCTTCGCCCGGCCCACCGCCGACGTCCAGGTGCCGCGCGAGCGGGCCACCATCATGGTCGCCTTCGACGTCTCCGGCTCGATGGAGGCCACCGACGTCGAACCCACCCGCATGGAGGCCGCCCAGCGCGCCGCCCTGACCTTCGTCGACCGGCTGCCCGAGCGGTTCAACGTCGGGCTCGTGCCGTTCAGCGGCACCACCACGGTCGCGGTCCCGCCGACCACCGACCGCGAGGTGCTGCGCCGGGCCATCGAACTGCTCACCCCCGGCCAGGCCACGGCCATCGGCGACGCGGTCATCGCCTCGCGCGACGCGATCCGGCGCCTCGACCGGGAAGCCGAGACCGATCCGCCGCCCGCCCATGTCGTCCTGCTCTCCGACGGCGCCAACACCGCCGGCCGCTCGGTGGAGTCGGCGGCCGAGGAGATCGCCGCCGACCGCATCCCGGTCTCCACCATCGCCTACGGCACCGAGGGCGGGATCGTCGAGCTGCCGGGCGGCAACGTCCTGCGGGTCCCCGTCGACGGCCCCGCCCTGGAGGACCTGGCCGACCGCACCGGCGGCGACTACCACGAGGCCGCCTCCGGAGCGGAGCTGGAGGCCGTGTACGAGGACATCGGCAGCTCCGTCGGCCATCGCACCGAGGAACGCGAGATCTGGCAGTGGTTCGTGGCCGGCGGTCTCGTCACGGCGCTGCTGGCGGCCGCGATGTCGCTGCTGTGGTTCTCGCGGATTCCATGACCGACAACTGCACAGACCGAGTAGGCTTCCAGGCGCCGGGAGGTTCCCGGTGGCGATCCGTCGAGGAACCAGAGACCACATGCATCCGCCTCGGTTGGTGCATCACCGTTCGTGCGGGGCTCTCTGGGGAGTCGGCGGATCGGAGCTGTCGCCGCGGACTGCGGGGCGACGGCCGATCGGCTGAGACTGCCCAGCCTGGGCTCCAGCCGTGTCTGTTGGATACGGCGGAGAGCGAACTGTCCTACTCGGGGACCTGTAGGCAACGAGTAGGAAGCAGCAAGGACAGTGACCGACGACCGATACGTCAACGACTGCTCCAGCACGGCCGCGCGGCCCGACACTCTCGTAGGGCTCGGCAAACCGCGCGGCCCGTCGTTCCTGCCGGGCCGGCCACCACAGCCGCTGCCGCCGGCCGAACCCACACCGCCGACCACGCCACTCGCGGCCCCCTCGTACGCCACCCCCAAGCCATCGCCCCCACGCCCACGCGGCACCACGCGCCCCTTCCTGGCCACGATCCTTGCCGCCGTCCTCGCGGGCGGAGCCGCCGGATACGCGGCCGGCGCACTCGGCGACGACGAGCCCGCCGCCCCGGCCGCCGCCCGCGCCTCCGGCGATCTGGAGACCGTGGCCGCGAGGGTCCTGCCCAGCGTGGTCTCGGTCCGGACGGGCGACGGACAGGGCTCCGGGTTCGTCTTCGACGAGCGGGGCAGAATCCTCACCAACGCCCATGTCGTGGCCGGGAGTTCACAGGTGTCGGTGGAACTGCAGGACGGTCGCCGGCTGAGCGCTGAGGTGATCGGCGACGACCCCGCGCACGACGTGGCCGTACTGGAACCCGAGACCTCGCGCGGGCTGCGGGCCGCCGACCTGGCCACCGGCACCCGTCCCGCCGTCGGCGACACCGTCCTCGCCATCGGCTCCCCGCTCGGCCTCAGCGGCACCGTCACCTCCGGCATCGTCAGCGCCCTCGACCGCGCCGTGCGCCTCGGCGACGACGGCGGACAGCGCCGCGCCCTGCAGACCGACGCCTCGATCAACCCGGGCAACTCCGGCGGGCCGCTGGTCGACGACGACGGACGGGTCATCGGCATCAACACGGCCATCGCGACGTTGGACCAACAGAGGGCCGGCTCCATCGGCATCGGCTTCGCCATCCCCGTGGCCGACGCGGCGGCCGCCGCCCGGACCATCATCGACGGAGGATGACAGGGGGCCGATCATGCGACTGCTCGTGGTCGAGGACGAGGAGGACCTGGTCGTCGCGCTCAAGGTCGGGCTGGTCAGGGGCGGCTACGCCGTCGACGTCGCCCCGGACGTCGACACCGCCACCGAGAAGCTCGCCGTCAACGACTACGACCTGGTCCTGCTCGACCTGAACCTCCCCGACGGCGACGGCTTCCAGGTCTGCCGGGACATCCGCGCCACCCCCGGCGGCCCCCGCATCCTCATGCTGACCGCCCGCGACCGCCTCGCCGACCGGGTGCGCGGCCTCGACGAGGGCGCCGACGACTACCTCGTCAAACCCTTCGCCCTGCCCGAACTCCTCGCCCGCATCCGCGCCCTGCTGCGCCGCGAGGACGGTGGCACGGCGGTCGTCGAGGTCGGCGAACTCCGGCTGGACACCGCCCGCTTCGAGGCCCACCGCGGCGCCCGCAGGCTGCCGCTCACCCCCAAGGAGTTCGCCGTCCTGCACTACCTGATGACCCGCCCGGGCCGCGTCGTCCCCGCCGAGGAACTCCTCGAACACGTCTGGGACGAGCACGCCGACCCGTTCACCAACACCGTGCGCGTCACGGTGGGCTCCCTGCGCCGCAAGGTCACCGGGGAGGAGGAACCGCTGATCGAGACGGTGATACGGCAGGGCTACCGGCTGAAGGAGACGCCATGAAGCTGCGCTCGCCCAAGCTGCCCTCGCTGAAGCCGCTGAGGCGGATCGGGCTGCCCGCCTTCACCCACACCATCCGCTTCCGCCTCACCGTCCTGTACTCCGGCCTGCTGTTCGTCCTCACCGCCCTGGTCCTCGGGGGCACCTACCTCGCCGTCGAGCGAAGCAGCGAGGCGCACCCCGTCACCAAGCAGTTCTCCGTGACGAAGATCGTGAACGGGCAGGAGGTCGGCGAGTTCGACGCGGTCAAGGTCGCCGAGGTCGAGGCCGCCGTGAACTACGAGACCCTGGCCAACCTGCGCCGCTTCTCCTTCGCCGTCCTCGGCGGCGTCGCCGCGGCCAGCCTCGCCCTGGGCTGGATCCTCTCCGGCCGCGCCCTGCGCCCCGTGCGCGAGATCTCCCGTACGGCCGCCGAGATCCAGGCCACCGACCTCTCCCAGCGCATCCGTCTGCAGGGCCCGAAGGACGAGCTGCGCGACCTCGCCGACACCGTCGACTCCATGCTCGACCGGCTCGACGAGGCCTTCCGCGCCCAGCGCCAGCTCATCGACGACGCCTCGCACGAACTGCGCAGCCCGCTCGCCATCATCCGCGCCAACCTCGACGCCGTACTGACCGCCGACGACTCGGATGAGGAGGAGCGCCGTACGGCGGCACGCAGCGTCGACCGTGCGACCACCCGGATGACCCGGCTCGTCGAGGACCTCCTGGCCACCGCCCGCCGCAACGCGCCCGCCTTCACCGACGCCGACGTCGATCTGGCGGCCGTCGCCGACGAGGCGTGCGAGGAGTTCACCCCGCTCGCCGCCGACCGGCGGCTCACCCTGCGCCGCCGCCTCTCGCCCGGCCTCACCGCCATCGGCGACCACGACGCCCTGCGCCGGGCCGTCGGCAACCTGCTCTCCAACGCCGTACGCCTCGCCCCGCCCGGCACGGTGATCACGGTCGCCGCGGGCCGCTCCGGCTCCTGGCTCTGGACCTCCGTACAGGACGAGGGCCCCGGCATCCTCGACGACGACCAGTCCCGCGTCTTCGACCGGTTCTGGCGGGCGAAGACGGGCGGCGGCCGGCGCGACCGGCACGCGGGCCTCGGCCTGGCGATCGTCCGCCAGATCGTGGAGTCGCACGGCGGTCAGGTGCGGCTGTTCTCGAAGGTGGGGGAGGGCTCGACGTTCGTACTGTGGCTGCCGGCGCCGGGCGCGGAACACCCGAACGGCGGGCCACCCGAGGGGCGACCCGCCGGGTGAGCCGGTGCTACGCCGCTTCCTTGGCCTTGCTGGCGTACATGTCCACGTACTCCTGCCCCGACAGTCGCATGACCTCGGCCATCACCGAGTCGGTCACCGCCCGCAGCACATAACGGTCCCGGTCCATCCCCTCGTACCGGGAGAACTCCATCGCCTCACCGAACCGCACCGTCACCTTGCGCGGCCGCGGCATGCCTGCTCCGCCCGGCTGGATCTTGTCCGTGCCGATCATGGCGAACGGCACGACGGGCGCCCCGGTCATCAGCGTCAGGCGGGCGATGCCGGTACGGCCCCGGTAGAGCCGTCCGTCGGGGGAGCGCGTGCCCTCGGGGTAGATGCCGAAGACCTTGCCCTCCTCCAGGATCCGGCGGCCGGTCATCAGCGCCGCCACCCCGCCCCGGCCGCCGTCCCGGTCCACCGGGATCATGCCGACGCCGGTGAAGAACCAGGCCATGAGGCGGCCCTTGAAGCCCTTGCCGGTGACGTACTCGTCCTTGCCGATGAAGAAGACCTGACGGTCGCAGACCAGCGGAAGGATCATCGAGTCGATGAACGTGAGGTGGTTGCCGGCCAGGATGACCGGGCCGTCGCCCGGGATGTGCTCCGCGCCCTCCACCTGCGGGCGGAACATCAGGCGCATGATCGGTCCGAGCACTGCCTTGATGAGCGCGAAGCGGGACAACGGGCCCTCCGGTGTCAAGGGATTCGTATAAGTCTGTGCAGGTGAGGACGATACTCGCGGTCCCGGGGGTCCCGCACATCGGGTGCGCCGACTTCACCGAGGTCTTACTCGCTGTTGACGCACGTTTACCTGCGGTGACGCGCTGTGGGCCGCCCGTAACGCGGTGGCAACGATGTGACGGACATCGCTCGGACATCGCTCGGGCCCTCTCCCACAAGACATCAGGTGTCACCCGCGAGTTCCGCACCAGGACTCCCTTCTGTCATGCACCCGCACCTACGATCGGCCCGCATCGATGAGGAGAAGGCAGGAAGGGCGTTCATGGGAACCCAGGAGAACGAGCAGACGGCCGGAACCGGACGGCGGATGCTTCTCGGCGCGGCCGTGCTCGGCGCGGGCGGCGCGGTCCTCGGGCTGTCCGGCACGGCGCGGGCCGCGGAGGCCCGGCACGGAGGTGGCGGCATGAAGAGCCTGCCCAAGCCGACGATCATCGGCCATCGCGGCGCCAGCGGCTACCGTCCCGAGCACACCCTCGGCTCCTACGAGCTGGCACTCGACATGGGTGCCGACATCGTCGAGGCGGGCGACCTGGTGCCCACCAAGGACGGCCACCTGGTCTGCCGGCACGAGCCGGAGATCGGCGGCACGACCGATGTCGCGGACCACCCCGAGTTCGCCGACCGCAAGAAGACGAAGCTGCTCGACGGCGTCTCCACCACCGGCTGGTTCACCGAGGACTTCACGCTCGCCGAGCTGAAGACCCTGCGCGCCGTCGAGCGCATCCCGGCCAACCGTCCGCACAACACGCTCTACAACGGCCGCTGGGAGGTTCCCACCTTCGAGGAGGTCCTGAAGTGGCAGGACGAGCAGACCCGGCGGCGCGGCAAGCAGGTCTGGATCTACCCCGAGCTCAAGCACCCCACCTACTTCCGCAAGCAGGGCCTCGCCCTGGAGGAGCGGATCGCCAAGGTGCTGCACAAGCACCGCAAGGACCGGCGCAACTCGCCGGTCATCATCCAGTCCTTCGAGCCGACCAGCGTCCAGCGCCTGAACAAGCTCGTCGACAACCCGCTGGTCGTCCTGCTCTCCGGCCCGGCCTCCCGCCCCTGGGACTTCGTCGAGACGGGTGACCCGCGCACCGTCGCCGACCTGATCAAGCCGGCCGGCCTGCGCGAGATCGCCTCCTACGCCCAGGGCATCGGCTGCACCCTGGACCTGATCATCCCGAAGGACGCGGACGGCAACCTCACCACGCCCACCACGCTGGTGGCCGACGCGCACAAGGTCGGCCTGGTCCTGCACCCCTGGACGCTGCGCAACGAGAACCCGTTCCTCCCCGCGAACTTCCGCAAGGGCACCGACGAGGACGCCTACGGCGACGTCTTCGGCGCCTACAAGGCGTACTTCGCGACCGGCATCGACGGCGTCTTCACCGACCAGCCCGACACGGGCCTGCTGGCCCGCGAGGACTTCGTCAACGGCTGAGCCCCGCGCCCCGATTGGGGTGAGCGTCGGCCGCCCGGGCAACCTCGCGCCCGGGCGGCCGCGTCGTGCCGCATATGACGCACGACCTGGTTGCCGCCCTGCGCCCGCTGCTCGTCGCGGAGGCCTGCGCCGAGGCCCCCGGCTCCGGAGCCGAGCCCGGTGACCTGGAACAGGCGGTCTGGCTGCGCCTCCTGGAACGCCTCCAGTCGGACGGCCCACCCGCGGACCCCCAGCGCTGGCTGCGCGGCGCCGTCCGCGCGGAGGCCCGCCGCTGCCGCCGAAGAACGCGCCGCGAACGGCCGTACGACACCGAGCCCGCCGCCGAAGCCGACCGCCACGACCCGGAACACCTCGCCCTCGCCGCCGCCCGCCGGCGCGCCCTGCGCGAAGCGGTGCGCCGCCTGCCCGGGCGCTGCCCGCGTCTCATGGAGGCCCTGCTCTCCCCGGAGGACCTGACATACCGGGAAATCGCGGGGGAGTTGGGTATCTCACAGGGCAGTCTCGGCCCGGAACGTTCCAGATGCCTGGGATGTCTGCACCGATTGCTCACACCGGAGGTTGCGGCACGCAGTGCGCGGGGATAGGAGTGAGGGACAACAGGCGATCAGGTGAGCGGGAGGCGTGCGCACATGGGCATGAGCGTGACCATCTCGGCGGCGACCGAGCAGGACGCGGAGCAGATCTTCAGGCTTCAGTACCTGTGCTTCCAGAGCGAAGCGGCGCTGTACGGCAACTACCGCATCGACCCGCTGGTCCAGACCCTGGACTCGGTCCGTGCGGAGGTGGCCGCCGACTGTGTCTTCGTGGCCAGGCTGGGCGAGGAGGTGGTCGGCTCCGTGCGCGGCAGCGTCACCGACGACGGTTCGGCCGCCATCGGCAAGCTCTGCGTCCACCCCCGCCTCCAGGGCCATGGCATCGGGGCCCGCCTCCTGCGCGCCGCCGAGTCGGCCCTCACCGAACAGCGCGGTGCCACCAGGTTCCGCCTGGAGGCCGGCCACCGCAGCGAGGGCAACCTGCGCCTCTACCGCAAGGTGGGCTACGAGGCGGTGGGCACGTCGAAGGGCGCGGACGGGGTACCGATGATCGTCCTGGAGAAGTTGGCGGGGACGTACGCCACTACCGCGTGACGGTCCGTGCCTTGCGGAGCCAGTACAGGGCCGACAGGGGCAGCAGTACCGGGATGAACAGATACCCCATGCCGTAGTCGGACCACACGGTCGCGTCGGGGAACGCCGAGGGCTCCACCAGGGTCCAGGTGCCGACGACCAGAACACCCGCGAGCTCGGCGGCGCAGCACACCAGCGCCGCCCTGCGGGCCTTTTCGCCGCCCCTGACCAGGGTGTACGTGATGAACCCGTAGACCAGACCCGCGACCGCCGACAGCGCGTACGCGAGCGGCGCCCGGTCGAACTCCGTCGCGATCTGGTACGCCGAGCGCGACACCGCCCCGACCACCATCACGCCGTACAGCCACACCAGCAGCATTCCGGGCCCGCTGATCAGCCGCGTCGGCTTCTGCTGAGTCGCCGCCACGTCAGCCTCCCCAGATGTCATAGAGCCGCACCTCGAGGACGGCCAGCACGACACCGCCGGCGGCGACCGTCACCGAACCCCACTTGGACCGCTCGGCCAGCGACATGAAGCCCGCGGCCGGGACGCACGCGAAGGCGCCCAGCAGATACGCCACGAAGATCGTCGTGCCCTGCTCCGGCTTCTCGCCCCGCGCCAGCAGCACGATCCCGGCCACGAGCTGCACCAGGGCCAGCACCGTCACCACGGCCATCCCGATGAAGTGCCAGTCCTTCGTGGGCTGGTCACGGTATGCGGCCCAGCCGCACCAGGCGGCGAGCAGCAGCGCGGCGACGCCGGTCACGAGCGTCAGGGCAGCAAGCATGCGGCGAGCCTATTACGGGCCAAAAGGGCTGGTGCGGCCACCCCCGACGAGCACCGTAGGGTCGAGGGCATGAAGCTCCGTGCACAAGCTCTCCTGTTCGACAACGACGGCACACTCGTCTCCTCCCTCGACTCCGTGGACCGCTGCTGGGCGCGCTGGGCCGAGGAGTACGGCATCACGGAAGAGTTCGCCGGGGTCGAGCTGCACGGACGCCCGGCCGTCGAGATAGTCGCCGAGCTGCTGCCCGCGCACGTGGTCCCGCAGGCCCTCGCGCGCATCGAGACGCTGGAGGTCGAGGACGTACCCAACGACGGTGTCCATCTGCTGCCCGGCACCAAGGCGTTCCTCGACTCGCTGCCCGGCGATCGCTGGGCCGTCGTCACCTCCGCCACCCGCCGCCTCGCCGAGGCCCGGCTCGACGCCGTCGGCATCCTCCCCAAGACGATGGTCACCGCCGACGACATCACCCGCGGCAAACCCGACCCCGAGCCCTACCTCCTCGCCGCCCGCGAACTCGGCGTCGACCCGGCCCACTGCGTCGTCTTCGAGGACGCCCCCGCCGGTCTCGCGGCCGGCCGCGCCGCCGGAATGACGACCGTGGCGTTGACCACAACCCACCAGGCCCACGAACTGGACGCCGACCTCGTCGTCAAGAACCTGTCGGCCTTGTCCACGCTGGTCATCGACGGGAGCGTGGAGATCTCCGTGCGCGGCTGAGGGCCGTCCGCCGCCTGTCCACCGCCGTCCAGTATGCGGACAGCGGCGGCGGGTAAGGACCGTACGTCTGGTTTACTGATCGCATGACCACGACGAGCTACCGCATCCCTGCGACCGAGGCGACCATGACGCCCGGTGCTCGTTGTATGTGTCGAATGTGCGCCTTCTAGAGGGCCCCTGCACCACTTTTGAGCCTCGCGCCCCGAAGCGAGCCGCCGTGGCATGTCCGTACGCCGTATCGCGTATGTGACCACGCTGCCCCGCGCACACCTTTCCCTCCCGTACCAGGGCACACCCACGCCCGCGTACTCGACAGTGATGGAAACCCAGTGATCACCACAACGGGCCTGACCAAGGTCTACCGCTCGCGCGGCCGAGAGGTCACCGCCCTCGACGGCGTCGATCTGCACGTCCGCGAAGGCGAGGTGTACGGCGTCATCGGCCAGTCCGGCGCCGGCAAGTCCTCGCTCATCCGCTGCGTCAACCTGCTGGAGCGCCCCACCTCCGGGACGGTCACCGTCGCCGGACAGGACCTCACCGCCCTGGCCGGCGGCGGACCCCGGGCCGGCAAGGAGCTGCGCCGGGCGCGCAGCCGTATCGGCATGGTCTTCCAGCACTTCAACCTGCTGTCCTCCCGCACCGTCCAGGACAACGTCGAACTCCCGCTGGAGATCCTCGGCAAGTCCGGCAAGGAGCGCTCCCGCAAGGCGCTCGAACTGCTCGACCTGGTCGGACTCGCCGACAAGGCCAAGGCCTACCCCGCCCAGCTCTCCGGCGGCCAGAAGCAGCGCGTCGGCATCGCGCGCGCCCTGGCCGGCGACCCCAAGGTGCTGCTCTCCGACGAGGCCACCAGCGCCCTCGACCCGGAGACCACCCGCTCCATCCTGCAACTGCTGCGCGATCTCAACCGGCAACTCGGCCTCACCGTCCTGCTCATCACCCACGAGATGGACGTGGTGAAGTCGATCTGCGACTCGGCCGCGCTCATGGAGGCCGGCCGCATCGTCGAGTCCGGCACGGTCAGCGAGCTGCTCGCGACCCCCGGCTCCGAACTGGCCGCCGCGCTCTTCCCGGTGAGCGGCGAGACCTCCGGCGACGACCGCACCGTCGTCGACGTCACCTTCCACGGCGAGGCCGCCACCCAGCCGGTCATCTCCCAGCTCTCGCGCACCTACAACATCGACATATCGATCCTCGGTGCCGCCATCGACACCGTCGGCGGCCTCCAGGTCGGCCGGATGCGCATCGAACTGCCCGGCCGCTACGAGGACAACGTCGTGCCGATCGGCTTCCTGCGCGAACAGGGTCTGCAGATCGACGTACTGGGCCAGGAGCCCGTTCTGCTCAAGGAGGGTGTCAAGTGACCTGGACCGATTGGTCCGAGATGTGGCCCCTGCTGGAGCAGGCGTGTTGGGACACCCTCTACATGGTCGGCTGGTCCACCCTCATCGCCGTCGTCGGCGGGCTCCCGCTCGGCATCCTCCTCGTCCTCACCGACAAGGGCGGCCTGCTCCAGAACGTCCTCGCCAACAAGGTCATCGGGCAGGTCGTGAACGTCGCCCGGTCGATGCCGTTCATCATCCTGATGGTCGCGCTGATGAGCTTCACGCGCTGGGTCACCGGCACGACCATCGGCCGCGAGGCCGCCATCGTGCCGCTCGCCATCGGCGCGATCCCGTTCTTCGCACGCCTCGTCGAGACGGCGGTCCGCGAAGTGGACGGCGGGCTCGTCGAGGCCGTGCAGTCGATGGGCGGCAACACCTGGACCGTCGTACGCAAGGTCCTCGTACCCGAGTCCCTGCCGTCCCTCATCGCCGGCACCACGACCACGATCGTCGCCCTCATCGGCTACTCGGCGATGGCCGGCACGGTCGGCGCGGGCGGCCTCGGCGACATCGCCATCCGCTACGGCTACCAGCGCTTCGAGACCGAGCTGATGTGGCTCACGGTCGCGATCCTCGCCGTCGTCATCTCCCTGATCCAGTTCGCCGGCGACTACGCGGCCCGCTCCCTGCACCGCCGCGGCGGACGCTCGGGCCCGGCACCGAAGCTGCGACTGCTGAAGGCGTCAGCGGCGACGAGCAAGACCGCCTAGGTCCCCCTGAACTCCCCGAACACCCATGTCGGGGTCGCACCACCCATAAGGAAAGGCACTTTTCGTGCGTAACACCGCCAAGATCACCACTGCCGCCCTCGCCGTCGGAGCCCTCACCCTCGGGCTCACCGCGTGCGGCGCGGACCAGGACTCCGGCTCCTCCGACGCGAGCGCCCCGCTGACCGTCGCCGCCACGCCCACCCCGCAGGGCGAAATCCTCACCTACATCAAGGACAAGCTTGCGAAGAAGGCCGGCCTCGACCTCGAGGTCAAGGAGTTCACCGACTACGTGACGCCGAACACGGCCGTCCAGCAGGGTGAGGTCGACGCCAACTACTTCCAGCACCAGCCGTACCTGGACGACTTCAACAAGAAGAACGGCACCGACATCGTCGCCGTGCCGAACGCCACCGTGCACCTGGAGCCGCTCGGCGTGTACTCCCAGGGCGTCAAGAAGCTCGCGGACCTGGCCAAGGGCGCCACGGTCGCCCTGCCGAACGACACCACCAACGAGGCCCGCGCGCTGAAGCTGCTGGAAGCCAACGGAGTGATCGAGCTCAAGGCGGGCGCCGGCTACGCGGCGACCCCCAAGGACATCGCCGCCAACCCCAAGAACCTCCAGTTCAAGGAGCTCGAGGCGGCCCAGCTCCCGCGCTCGCTCGGGGACGTCGACGCCGCCGTCATCAACGGCAACTACGCCCTGGAGGCCGACCTCAGCCCGGCCGAGAACGCCATCGCCGCCGAGTCGCCCGAGGGAAACCCCTACGGCAACTTCCTCGCCGTGAAGAAGGGCAACGAGAGCGACCCGCGCGTCAAGAAGCTCGCCGAGCTGCTGACCTCGCCCGAGGTGAAGAAGTTCATCGAGGACAAGTACGACGGCGCCGTCGTCGCGGCGTTCTGACACGTCACCTTCGTCTGACGGTGCGTATACCGCGTATCGCCACGCACGGGGTCCACTCGCTCACTTGGTGTGGACCCCGTGGTGCGGTTCAGTGCTTTCATGCTGCATGCTGGGCAGTTCAGCAGGCCCTGAAGGTTTCCGAAGGTTACGGAGCGGCGCATGACTAGCACCTTCCCCAACATCTCCATCAGCACGGAGCGGTTGGTGCTGCGCCCCCTCGACGAGGACGACGTGCCCGCGCTGGCCGAGATGATGAACGACGAGCAGGTCGGCGCCTGGACCGACGTCCCCCAGCCCTTCACCGAGGACGGCGCCCGCACCTGGATCACCGAGTACGCCCCCACCGAGCGGCAGGCGGGCCGGGGGCTCGACCTCGCCGTCACCGAATTCCTCACCCAGCGCCTGGTCGGCGTCGTCCAGCTCGCCAGGACGAACTGGCATGTGCGCTCGACGGAGCTGTCGTACATCGTCGCCCCCTGGGCCCGCGGCGAGGGCTACGCCTCCGAGGCCGCGCTGGCCACCGCCCAATGGCTGTTCACCGACCAGAAGTTCGAGCGCATCGAGCTGCGCACGGCCGCCGACAACACCGCCTCCCAGCAGGTCGCCCAGAAGATCGGCTGTATCAGCGAGGGCGTCCTGCGTAACGCGTGCATAGCGCACGTCCGCACCGAGGACGGCACCTGGACCGACCTGCGCACCGACTTCATCGTCTGGAGCCTCCTCCCGGAGGACCTCGACGGCGCCGGGGAGCAACTCGCCGACACCGGCGGCTTCACCTCGTTCGGCGAGTGGAACTGACGGGAAACGAACCCTCGGGCACCAACGGTGCCGTAACGGCGACCGGGTACCCTCACGGAGCCTGGCCCTCGGGCCGCCCCATGACGACCTGCGCAGACTCTGGAGACTGACGACGATGGCCGACCGCGTCACGGTGATCGGCTGGGACGGCTCGCCGCTGACCGCCGCGGCGCGCTCCGCCCTCGGCGCCGCCACGCTCGTGGCCGGTGCCGCCCACCACTTGGCGCTGGCCGAGGTACCGCCCGCCGCCGAGCGCATCAGGCTCGGCAGCGTCGCCCTCGCCGCCCGCCGGATCGCCGCCCACCGGGGCAGCGCGGTCGTGCTCGCCGACGGCGACCCCGGCTTCTTCGGCGTCGTACGGACCTTGCGCGCACCCGAGTTCGGCCTGGAGGTCGAGGTCGTCCCCGCGGTCTCCTCGGTCGCCGCCGCCTTCGCCCGGGCCGGTATGCCCTGGGACGACGCACAGGTGGTCGTCGCACACCGCCGCACGCTGCGACGCGCGGTGAATGTGTGCCGCGCCCACACCAAGGTCGCCGTCCTCACCTCACCCGGCGCCGGGCCCGCCGAACTCGGCCTGCTCCTGGAGGGCGTCCACCGCACCTTCGTGATCTGCGAGGAACTGGGCACCGAACGCGAGCAGGTCACCGTCGTCACCTCCGACAAGGCCGCCGACCACTCCTGGCGCGACCCGAACGTCGTCATCGTCATCGGCGGCTCCGCCGGCGCGACGGGCTCCGGCGGCTGGCTCGCCGGACGCGACCCGAGCGGCGGCCCGCGCGGCTGGACGCTGCCCGCCGAGGCCTACGGCGGCCTCATGGGCGAGAGCGAACTGGAACCGCTGCGCGCCGCCCAACTCGCCCGGCTCGGCCCGCGCGTCGGCGACCTGGTGTGGGACATCGGCTGCGCCAGCGGCGCCTTCGCCACCGAGGCCGCCCGGGCCGGCGCCGCCGTCCTCGCCGTCGACCGCGACCCGCAGGCCTGCGCCCGCACCGAGGCCAACGCGCGCGCCTTCGGCGTCCAGCTCCAGATCGTCCACGGCACCGCCCCGCACATCCTGGAGAACCTCCCCGAACCGGACGTGGTACGCGTCGGCGGCGGGGGAGCGGCCGTCGTCTCCGCCGTCGCCGACCGGCGCCCGCAGCGCATCGTCACGCACGCCGCGACCCGCGACGCCGCCGAACTCATCGGCCGCGACCTCACGTCGCACGGATACGACGTCGAGTGCGCCCTGCTGCAGTCCGTCGAACTCGACACGCGGGCCTGGACGGAGCGCGAGCGCAGTGTCGCGTTCCTGCTCAGCGCGGTACTGCCCGACCGCGGTGCGTGACGGTGAAGCCGTCCCCGTGATCCTGTTGTCGTACCGCGCGCGGTAGGCTGGCCGATCGTTGTACCGCACGCGGTCGCCCGGCACTTCGTCGGTCAATGTCCGGAAAAACACGCCCCGTTTGGGGTGGGTGTGGTACGGCGGAACCGGAGGACGCGCAACGTGGCGCAGTCCACAGCGGCCCGTCGCGGATCAACCTGTCGCGACGGCCGAACGGCCACGACAATGCCACTCAATGGCTTTGTCGCCTTTTTGGGGCGAGTCGTTCGTGCCGCTGGGCAGGCACGCTCGTTCTTCACTGCGGGGGCGGTCGGTGCGCCGTCCCGGTGAGCTGGTCGTACAAGCACTAACCGATGGGCGAGGGGTACGCATGACCGACACCGGCCAGGTCCCGGGCGAGGGACTGCCGGAGAGCGCAGGCACGGCGGAGCAGCCGGGCGTCCCCGCGGCGCACGGTGCGTACCCCTACCTCTCCGAGACCACCGCCGAGGACGAAGACCTGCTGATGCCCGGTACCCAGGGAGCCTGGGGCAACGAGGTCCCGCCGCCCGCGCCGGAGCCGCTCGTCGAGGCCGTGCACGAGCCGGGCCCGCACGAGATCTCCGGCCGCGACAGCGGCTCGGTCGACCTCAACGACGTGCGCCTCCCGGGCCCCTCGGCGCCCACGGCCCCCACGACGCCGATCCCGCCGATCACCCCCAGGCGACCCCTTCACCTGGGCCCGCCCATCCCCGATGCCTCCGCCAGCCCGGTCCGCTCCCTCGCCGACCGCGGCGCCGTCGGCGCACCGGCCCGCCAGCCCGCCGCGGCCCCGGCCGGCCCCGAATACCTCGACGCGACGGCCCCGCAGCCGACGACGCCCTGGCCGTCCGCCCCCGTGCCGGTCGGCTCCGGGGCGCAGGCTGCGGAAACGGTTGTTCCGGCGGAGCACCCCATGGTCGCGGCCCAGGCGGCCGCATCCCGGCCCGCAACCGAGGCGAGCGCGGTGCCTGCACCGCAGGAGGGTGCGTACGGCGGACAGGAGCCGTCGGCTGTTGACGCGGGGGGCGTCGGCGGGGGCGTGCCTGCGCCGGACGCCGTTCCGGGAGGCGATGGAGGTGCGGGGGCTGTGGCCGGGGCCGGTGTCGGTGACGGTGTTGGTGCTGTGGCCGGGGCCGGTGCCGCTGACGGTGTGGGTGCTGTGGCCGGTGCTGGTGCCGGTGCTGTGGCCGCTCCCGGGGCCGAGCAGGCTGCCGGGGAGGTGCCGGTGAGCGAAGGCGGGGCAAGTGCTGGGCCGGTTCCCGGTGGTGTCGGCGCGGTTCCCGGTGATGCCGGGCCGGTTCCCGGTGGTGACGGTGGCCAGGATGCCGCGTCGGCTGCGGTTGTCGGTGAGGCTCCGGAGGGCGGACAGGGCGGACAGGGCGGACAGGGCGCCGAGGGCGGACAGGTTCCCGCCGGTGTCGAGGTTGCCGGGGCGGTAGCGCCCGGCGCTGAGGTGCCTGTTGCTCAGCCCGCGCAGGTCGTCGAGGCGCCCGCTGCCGAGGAGGCTCAGGTCGCCGAGGTGCCGGCCGCCGAGGCGCCCACCGCTGACGCGGGCCAGGTCCCCGAGGGTGCTGCCCCCGAGGCCGTTCAGATCGTCGACGGCGCCGCCCCCGAGGGCGAGTCGCTACCCGAGACACCTGCCCCGGAGGCCGCGCAGGCGCCGGGCACGCCCGCTCCGGACGGCGTCCAGGTCCCCGTAGCCGCCGGCCCCGAGGCTGTCGCGCAGGCGCCGGGCACGCCCGCTCCGGGCGCCGTCCAGGTCCCCGTAGCCGCCGCGCCCGAAGCTGTCGCACAGGCACAGGCACAGGCACAGGCGCCGGAGCCCGCCGACCCGCAGGCGGCCCCTACACCCGGAGTGGCCCCGACCCCCGAGGCCGCCCAGACCCCCGAGGCCGCTCAACCCCACGCGGACCCCACCCCGGTTCACGCCCAAGTGCCCCCGAAGACGGCCCCGGAGGCGGCCCCCATTCCGGACGCCCCCCAGGCCCCGCAGCCCCCCGAGTCCGAGCAGGCCGTACCGGCCCCGCAGCTCGCCGCCGGCGCCACGGCTCCCGCCGCCGGCGCCCCCACTCCCGTCGACGCCGCCCCCGCGGCCGTAGCTCCCCAAGAGCCCCCACAGCCCACGGACGCCGACCCGGCCACCCAGCAGCACGCCCAGCAGCAGGCCGCCGAGCCCGCCGCCTCCGTCGAGCAGCCCGCACAGGACCCGCAGCAGGCGCAGGCCGCCGAGGCCGTCCCGGACCCGAACCTCGCGCAGGCACCGCAGTCGGCGCAGGTGAGCGCTTCGACGGACGGCGACGCGGAAGCCCCCGTGGCGGCCCCCGCGACACAGGCCCCGGACGCCGCCGAACCGGCCGAGGCCCAGCCACTCGCCGCAGCCGCGGCCGCCGCCCCCGATGCCGCCGACCCGCACCCGGCCCCGGCGGCGGCCGCCCCCACGGAGGCCGTACCGGCAGACGCCCCCGAGCCCTTCGTCGCCGAACCCGCCGGCCCTCAGCTCTGGACCCAGCCGCAGCCGCAGCCCGGGCAGGTCGCCGAGGACCCGGCCCAGCCGCCCGTCGAGCCCGCGCAGGCCGGTGAGGGTGAGGTCACGGTCGTCCTTCCGGGCGGTGTCTCCCAGGAAGCCGCGCCCGAGCCGTCGCTCGGCCGGTTCGTGCAGGTCGAGGGCTCGGTGCCGACCACCCCGCACCTCGCCCCGACCCCGGCCCAGCCGACCGCGCTGCCCGTCGAGGAGGGCCCGGGCCCCGTCCCCACGGTCCCCGCGCCCCGCGAGGGCGACCCCGAAGTCGCACAGCAGGCGGACGACCTGGACACCCGGGCCGCCGAACAGGAAGACCAGGCGGAAGAGAGCACGGCCGTGGCCGAGGAAGCGCGCCAGTCCACCGGCCCGGCGGCGCCCGGCTACGACGACGCCGAGCGCGACGCCGTGCTCAAGGTCATGCGCGAGCGCCGTGACATCCGCAACGGTTTCCGCAGCGACCCCATCCCGCACGAGGTGCTGCTCCGGGTCCTGGAGGCCGCCCACACCGCGCCCTCCGTGGGCCACTCGCAGCCCTGGGACTTCGTCGTCATCCGCTCCGCGGACACCCGGCGCACCATGCACGAGCTGGCCATGCGCCAGCGCGAGGCGTACGCCAAGTCCCTCCCCAAGGGCCGGGCGAAGCAGTTCAAGGAACTGAAGATCGAGGCCATTCTCGACACCCCGGTGAACATCGTCGTCACCGCCGACCCGACCCGCGGCGGCCGCCACACCCTCGGCCGGCACACCCAGCCGCAGATGGCGCCGTACTCCGCCGCGCTCGCCGTCGAGAACCTCTGGCTCGCCGCCCGCGCCGAGGGCCTCGGCGTCGGCTGGGTCAGCTTCTTCGACGAGCGTGAGATGGTCCGCGCGCTGGGGCTGCCCGAGCACCTCGAGGTCATCGCCTACCTGTGCGTGGGCTACGTCGACGAGTTCCCGGACGAGCCCGAGCTGATGCAGGCCGGCTGGTCCAAGCGCCGGCCGCTGTCGTGGGTCGTGCACGAGGAGACGTACGGCCGTCGCGCCCTGCCCGGCGAGGAGCCGCACGACCTGCTCGCCGAGACCGTCGCTCAGATCCGGCCGCTGGACGCCAAGGCGCTCGGCGAGGCCTGGGAGCGGCAGAAGCGGATGACCAAGCCGGCCGGCGCGCTCGGCATGCTGGAGATCATCTCCGCCCAGTTGTCCGGCCTGTCCCGGCAGTGCCCGCCGCCGATCCCGGAGCCCGCGGCCGTCGCGATCTTCGCCGGCGACCACGGGGTGCACGCCCAGGGCGTCACCCCCTGGCCCCAGGAGGTGACGGCCCAGATGGTCGCCAACTTCCTCGGCGGCGGCGCGGTCTGCAACGCCTTCGCGGGCCAGGTGGGCGCCGAGGTCTGCGTCGTGGACGTGGGCGTGGCGGCCGACCTCCCCGCCACCCCAGGGCTCCTGCCCCGCAAGGTCCGCGCGGGCACCTCCGACATGACGACCGGTCCCGCGATGACCCGCGAGGAGGCCAAGCAGGCCATCGAGGTCGGCATCGAGACCGCCCGCGACCTGGTGGCGGCCGGCAACAAGGCCCTGCTGACCGGCGAGATGGGCATCGCCAACACGACCGCGTCGGCCGCGCTCATCTCCGTCTTCACGGGCGCGGACCCGGCCGAGGTCACCGGCCGTGGCACCGGCATCAACGACGAGACCCTCGCCCGCAAGACCGAGATCGTCCGCCGCGCCATCGAACTCCACCAGCCCGACCCGGCCGACCCCATCGGCGTCCTCGCGGCGATCGGCGGCTTCGAACACGCCGCGCTGGTCGGCCTCCTGCTGGGCGGCGCGTCGCTGCGTACGCCGGTGATCCTGGACGGCGTCAGCGCCGGCGCCGCGGCCCTGGTCGCCCGCGCCATCGCTCCCGAGGTCCTGGCCGCCTGCATCGCGGGCCACCGCAGCGCCGAACCCGGCCACGTGGCGGCCCTGAACAAGCTCGGCCTGCGCCCCCTGGTCGACCTCGACCTCCGCCTCGGCGAGGGCACGGGCGCGCTCCTGGCCCTGCCGCTGGTGCAGAGCACGGCGAGGGCGATGCACGAGGTGGCGACGTTCGATTCAGCGGGGGTAACCGAGAAGTAGCGGGAGCCAAGGAGCAATGGGGGGACTGCAGCTCCGGTCTCCTCTGTAGCCGGCCGGTGGTTGTGGGCAGTCGTTCCGCTGGGGCGGAACGGGTGGGCACAACCACCCACAGCCGTGCACACGGCGACGATGCCCAGCCACCGGACACCTGACCCGGCCAAACCCCGCGCCACTTAAAATGCCCACGTCAGGGCTATCGCACCGCCGCCTCAAGAGGAGCCGCACCCTCATGGCCGAACACCCCGCCTACCCCGTAGGCCTCCGCCTCACCGGCCGCCGGGTCGTCGTCCTCGGCGGCGGCCAGGTCGCCCAGCGCCGCCTCCCGGCCCTCATCGCAGCGGGCGCCGACATCGTCCTCGTATCCCCCGAGGCGACCCCCTCGGTCGAGGCGATGGCGGACGCGGGCGAACTCACCTGGCACAAGCGCCGATACGAGGACGGCGACCTCGCGAACGCCTGGTACGCCCTGATCGCCACCGGCGACAAGGAGGCGAACACCCGCGCCTCCGCCGAAGCGGAGCGCCACCGCGTCTGGTGCGTCCGCTCCGACGACGCCGACGCCGCGACCGCCTGGACCCCGGCCACCGGCCACAGCGAGGGCGTCACCGTGGCCGTCCTCACCACGGACGCCCGCGGCCGCGACCCCCGCCACACCGCCGCCATCCGCGACGCGGTCGTCGAGGGCCTGCGCGACGGCACCCTCGTCGCCCCGCACCACCGCACCCGCACCCCCGGCGTCGCCCTGGTCGGCGGCGGCCCCGGCGACCCGGACCTGATCACCGTGCGCGGCCGCCGCCTGCTCGCCGAGGCCGACGTGGTCATCACCGACCACCTGGGCCCGCGCGACCTGCTCGCGGAGCTGCCGCCGAGCGTCGAGGTGATCGACGCCGCGAAGCTGCCGTACGGCAGGTTCATGGCCCAGGAGGCCATCAACAACGCCCTGATCGAGCACGCCAAGCAGGGCAGGTCCGTCGTACGCCTCAAGGGCGGCGACCCCTTCGTCTACGGCCGTGGCATGGAGGAGGTCCAGGCGCTGGCCGAGGCCGGCGTCCCGTGCACCGTCGTGCCCGGCATCTCCAGCTCGATCTCGGTCCCGGGCGCCGCCGGCATCCCGGTCACCCACCGGGGCGTCGCCCATGAGTTCACGGTGGTCAGCGGCCATATCGCGCCCGACGACGAGCGCTCCCTGGTCGACTGGCCGTCCCTCGCCAAGCTCACCGGCACGCTGGTGATCCTCATGGGCGTCGGCACCATCGGGAAGGTCGCCGAGACGCTCATCGCCCACGGCAAGTCCCCGGACACGCCCGTCGCCCTGGTCCAGGAGGGCACCACGGCCGCCCAGCGCCGGGTCGACGCGACCCTGGCGACGGCCGGTGCGGCGGTAGTCGACCACGAGGTGAAGCCGCCGGCGGTCATCGTCATCGGCGAGGTCGTGAACGTGGGACCGAGCGCCTCCGAGTAACCGCGGGTAACACAACTCGTCCCGAACCGTTGGCACCACACCCAGGACAAGGCAGTATCACCCTGTGGCCGATCTCATCACCGTCGATGACCCCGCCGACCCCCGCCTGCGCGACTACACGGGCCTGACCGACGTCGAACTGCGCCGCAAGCGCGAACCGGCCGAGGGCCTGTTCATCGCCGAGGGCGAGAAGGTCATCAGACGTGCGAAGGAAGCCGGCTACGAGATGCGGTCGATGCTGCTCTCGGCCAAGTGGGTCGACGTCATGCGCGACGTCATCGACGAGCTCCCGGCCCCGGTCTACGCGGTCAGCCCGGACCTCGCCGAGCAGGTCACCGGCTATCACGTGCACCGCGGCGCGCTCGCGTCGATGCAGCGCAAGCCGCTGCCGACGGCGAGCGAGCTGCTGCACAGCGCCCGGCGCGTGGTGGTCATGGAGTCGGTCAACGACCACACCAACATCGGCGCCATCTTCCGCTCCGCGGCGGCCCTCGGCATGGACGCGGTCCTGCTCTCGCCGGACTGCGCGGACCCGCTGTACCGCCGTAGCGTCAAGGTCTCCATGGGCGCCGTCTTCTCCGTGCCGTACGCCCGCCTGGACACCTGGCCCAAGGGCCTGGAGTCGGTCCGCGAGGCCGGCTTCACCCTCCTCGCCCTCACCCCGGACGAGAAGGCCAAGACCCTCGACGAGGCCGCCCCGCACCGGATGGACCGGGTCGCGCTGATGCTCGGCGCCGAGGGCGACGGCCTGTCCACCCAGGCCCTCGTCGCCGCCGACGAATGGGTCCGCATCCCCATGGCCCACGGCGTCGACTCCCTCAACGTCGGCGCGGCGGCCGCGGTCGCCTTCTACGCGGTGGCCACGGGCCGCCCGCAGATCTAGGAGCCCGCGGGTGAGCCAGGGTCAGGCCGTCGTCGCGGTCCTGCTGCGCGCCGGCCGCCTCCTCGCCATCCGGCGCGGTCCGGGCGTCGCTCGCCCTGGCTACTGGCAACCCGTGAGCGGCAGGATCGAGCCGGGGGAGACCGAGCGGGAAGCGGTCGTCCGGGAGGTCCGAGAGGAGGTCGGCCTGACCGTCGTCCCCCTGGCCAAGGTCTGGGAGTCGGAGACGGACGACGGCCGCTTCCGCCTCCACTGGTGGACGGCACGCGCCGACACCGGCGACGTGATCCCCGACCCGGACGAGGTCGGCGAGGCCCGCTGGGTCACACCGCGGGAGTTCCTGTCCCTCGACCCGGTGTTCGAGGGCGACCGGGAGTTCTTCGAACGGATCCTGCCGCACCTGTGAGCCCCGGCCGCCCGAGAGCCGTCCGGACTCCGTGAGGCCTGGCCGCCCCGCCCGAGAGCCGTCGGCTAGCCGTGGCCCTCGTACGTCGACCCGTACCGCTCGGACACCATGTCCCCGTCCAGCGGCTCGTAGCCCGGATCCACCTGACCCTGGCTCGGTGGTACGACACCCTTGTCGTCGCCGAGCCCGCGGTCCGGGCCCTGGCAGCCCTGCGCCGCCGCGATGCCGAGCGCCACGAGCAGGGTCACCACGACGAACACGAACAGCCGCTGCCTGAGCAACTGGGGGTTGGCGGGCCGTCGTCCCGTCCCCGTGTTGCGGGGCGCCGGACGTCCCTTGCCGCCCCGCGCCGCGGGCCGTCCGCCGTTGACCGGGCGGGGGATGCTGCGGGAGGAGGGCGCGGGCGGCCGGGTCCCGGACCGGGAGGACGCCGTACCGCTGTGCGGAACGCCGCCGCCCCTCGACGGGGCCGCGTCACGGGCGGGACCGGGGACGCGCGGGGTGCCGTTGCCGCCGCGCGGCATACCGGTGCTGCGCGGCGGGGGAGCGCCCTGGGCACGTCGCTGGGCGCGCTGCTGTTCGGCGTAGGTGTCGGCGAGCCGCCCGGTGGGCCGGTCCGCCTCTCCGGAACGCGGCGCGGGCGGCCGTACGTCCGCGAATCCCTGCGCCTCCCGGGCCGCGATCTCCTTCAGACGCAGCGACAGCTGGAGCGTGCTGGGCCGGTCCTCCGGGTCCTTGGCCAGACAGGCCCGCACGAGCGGGGCCAGGGCGTCCGGTACGCCGTGGAGCTGGGGCTCCTCGTGCACGACGCGGTACAGCATCACCTCTGAACTGCCGTGCCCGAAGGGCGAGTCACCCATCGACGCGTACGCCAGCGTGGCGCCGAGGGAGAACACGTCCGTGGCCGGGGTGACCGCGGCGCCGCGCACCTGCTCGGGCGCCAGGAAGCCGGGGGAGCCGACCGCCGTGCCGACGTGGGTGAGGGTGGAGGCCCCCGTCGCCCAGGCGATCCCGAAGTCGATGATCCGCGGGCCCTTGGGGGACAGCAGGATGTTGGAGGGCTTGAGATCGCGGTGGACGACACCCGCCTCATGCACCGCGACGAGCCCCTCGGACAGCGCGGCCCCGACGGCGGCGACCTCCGCGGCGCCGAGCGCGCCCTCGTCGACGACTTTGTCGTGCAGGGAGGGACCGGGGACGTACTGAGTGGCGAACCACGGCCGCTCCGCCTCCAGGTCGGCGGCCACGAGCCGTGCCGTGCACCCGCCGCGAATCCGCCGAGCCGCCGAGACCTCACGTGCGAAGCGCGAGCGGAACTCCTGATCCTCCGCCAGGTCGGGCCGGATCACCTTGAGCGCGACCCGCTGCCCCTTCTTGTCGGAGCCCAGGTAGACGACGCCCATTCCGCCCGCGCCCAGCCGTCTGTGAAGCCTGAACGAGCCGACGACGCGCGGGTCCTCGCGCCTCAGGCGCATCATCGCCATGTTCATCCCCGCTGCCCGGTCCGTGTGACGAGCCACAGCTTACGTTTCCGTGGGCCGCCGTGCGCAGAGGCCGCGCCCTCTCGGGCCGATGGATTGTCAGTGGTGGGTGGGAGACTTGAAGGGTGGTCAGAGGATGGGTGAGCAGGGCGACTTCGGCGTTTCCCGGCCCCCAACCAACCGTCACAGAAGGGGGATTGGGCCCGTGAAGGGTGATCGCGTGGAGATAGTCGTGGACGCGGGTGACACGACGCGCACGTATGAGGTGGTGGCGAGCAGGGCGGGCCGCCGGGTGGAGACGGCGGTGCGTCGAGGTGTCGTGGAAGTGAGCGAAGTCACCCGGAGCGGTTCGGTGGTCCGTACGGCCCGCTTCATGGCGAACCGGGTCCTGGCGCTGGTCGAGCAGCCCGTGCCGAGGGAGGACGGCTCGGAGAAAAACACGGAGTAGAGCACGGAGCAGAGCACGGGATGGAACACGGGGAGAGCCCGCAGAAAGCGGGGCACACCGGACGCCCCCTCGGGGAAGACCCCGAGACCTGGGACCTCGTCTCCACCCAGGGGAGTACTCCGCAGGTGATGGCTCATCCTCCGGGAGGCCCGGTAATCGGTACGAGGGCATGACGTGCCGGAGGGGCCGCGCGCCTAGATTTGAGGTCAAGCGGCGGGTGCAGCACTCGTCCCCCGAGGTCAGACACCCGCCGCTGCCAACGACAACTGACAAAGGTCAGGAGAGGACCATGGCCCAGACGGCATCGCGGACACTGATCCGCACGCAGGAGCGCACGGTGCTGCGCCCCCGCCGTCAGGGTCGCCGTCACCCCCTGGTGGCGACGCTCATGGCCCTTCCCCTGGCGGCCCTTCTCCTCCTCGTCTTCGACGGCTGGGAGACAGTGGCCACACAAGCGTCGTCCGTGGGTGTGATGCTGGGGCGCTGAGCGGCGACCCCAGGCCCGGAAGAGCGGTCCGGGCGGGGACATCCACCCATGAAACCCCGTGGGGACGGGGGTGCGGCGGACGGCACAAATGCCGGCGTAGCTGGGGAGCTACGCCGGCATTGCTTTTGCCTCCGGAGGCGCACTCCAGTCCGGGCCCGGCCGCCAGCGGCCCCTTCTCGACACCGGCTCAGGCAATCTCGGCCCGTCCCCAGCCCAAGGCCGGGACCGAGCCCCGCCGACCTGCAGGGGACGCCCCCCTTTCAGCGCTGGCCCGCATCCCGCAGCCCATCGGACGCCAGGGAAGATGGCCGCGCCGTCCCGAGCGCCACCCACCCACAACGACTGCCACCTTTCAGGCCGACCCGCACTCTCAACTCGTCGGGTGTCCGAGGCCGGGTGCGGAGACCGTCCCGAGCCCTCACCCACCCGCAGCGGATGCCACCTTTCAGCACCGACCCGCACTCAGCCCGTGGGGCGTCTGAGGACAAGGCCGCACCACCCCGAGCCCCCAGTGCTGGCCCGCACCATCCGGCTCGTGGGGTGTTCGACGACGAGGCCGCACCGTCCCGAGCCCCCACCCACCCGCAGAGGACGCCACCTCCAGTACCGGCCCGCACCATCCAGCCCGTCGGGCGTCTGAGGACGAGGCCGCACCATCCCAAGCCCCCACCCACCCCCAGGGGGCGCCACCCTCCAGCACCGGCCCCCAGCCCCCACCACCAGCCCGTCCGGCGTTTGAGGACAAGGCCCGTTCAGGGCCGGTAGGCGGGGTCTGGGGGCGCAGCCCCCAGCAGGTCCGGTCCGCGTCGGTGCCCGGTGTCTGGACAGTCGCGGTGTCAGATGATCCGGCGCCGGCGACGCAGTCACCCCGTACTCTCGCCCCAGACCTCCGCACACAAGGAACGCCCGTGACCCCGAATCCGCTCCTGCCCGACCTCACCGTACGAGTCCGAGTCGAGGCCCACTCCCGCACGTCCGCCTGCCCCTGCGGAGCAACCGTCACGCTCGCCGACCGCCCCGACGCCACCGTCGTCCGCCACGCCGGCACCGTCGCCAAGGCCCACGCCCCCGACATCACCCCGGACGACCTGGCACCCCGGCTCGCCGCGGCCACACACCTCCCCGGGCTCCTCCTGCCGCCGCTCGGCGACCTCCCCCTCGAACTGCATGGCCGACTCGTGACCCTCTGGCCGTACGGCGCCCCTGTGGACCCGGAAGACCCCGACGCGGCCCCCTGGGAAGCCGCGGCCACCCTGCTCGCCCGCCTCCACCGCACCCCCGCCCCCGTTCCGCTGCCCGCCATGCGAGGCCCCGCCAAAGCCGCCCATGCCATCGCCCGCCTCCGGGTCGCCGGCCAGGGCAGCCTCGCCGCCGACATCGTTCTGCGCGCCTGGGACACCCTCCCCGCCTGGGCCCGCGCCGAGGCCCCCCAGCCCGACGACACCACCCTCTGCCACGGCGACCTCCACCTCGGCCAGCTCGTCCGTCACCCGGCCCCGGACGGGGCGTGGCTGCTCATCGACGTCGACGACCTCGGCGTGGGCGTGCCCGGCTGGGATCTCGGGCGGCCGGCCGCCTGGTTCGCCTGTGGGCTGCTTCCGGCCGACGAGTGGACCCGGTTCCTGGACGCGTACCGCGCCGCCCGCGGCCCGGCCGTCCCCGCCACCGGCGACCCCTGGCCCGCCCTGGACGTCCCCGCCCGCGCCCTCACCGTGCAGAGCGCCGCCCGCGCGGTCACCAAGGCCCTGGCCGCAGGGCGCCCCCTGGACGAGGTCGAGCAGGCCCTCGTCGACGCCTGTGACCGAATGGCCTCCGTCCCCCAGGAGTTGGCCCACGAACACGCAAAGTAGGGTGCAACCGACCGCAGCCGGACAGAGTCTGTCCTGGCGATAGGCGAAGCAGGACCGACCGGCGAGGAGTTGAGCCGACCATGCAGTGTCCGAAGTGCCATGCGCCGATGCACACCTACAACCGCAACGGTGTCCAGATCGAGCAGTGCAGTGGCTGCCGCGGGATCTTTCTCGACTACGGCGAGCTGGAGGCGCTGACCCGCCTGGAGTCCCAGTGGTCCCAGCCCGCCCCGCCGCCCCCGGCCGCTCCCCAGTCCTACCCGGCCGCCGCCCCGCAGGCCCCCGCCTGGGGCGCCCCGCACGGCGGCCACCACGGCGGTCACTACGGCCGCCGTCGCCACAAGAGCTTCGGCCACATGCTGTTCTCCAGCTAGCCGCACCGGAACGACGAAGCCCCCGGTCGATGACCGGGGGCTTCGATGTGTGGACGATACTGGGATTGAACCAGTGACCTCTTCCGTGTCAGGGAAGCGCTCTCCCGCTGAGCTAATCGTCCTCGGGACCACGATCACTGCATGGAGCGGATCATGGGCAATGCGTGCGCGATACTGGGATTGAACCAGTGACCTCTTCCGTGTCAGGGAAGCGCTCTCCCGCTGAGCTAATCGCGCCAGGGATCCGAAGATCCAGTGGACGATACTGGGATTGAACCAGTGACCTCTTCCGTGTCAGGGAAGCGCTCTCCCGCTGAGCTAATCGTCCTTGGAGGTGGAGACGGGATTTGAACCCGTGTAGACGGCTTTGCAGGCCGTTGCCTCGCCTCTCGGCCACTCCACCAGGAGTGTAGGGGCTCGGGAAGATCCCCTGTTCCTTCGAGCGGACGACGAGGCTCGAACTCGCGACCTCAACCTTGGCAAGGTTGCGCTCTACCAACTGAGCTACGTCCGCTTGTCGTTTCGTTCCGCTCCCGCGGCCCGGCGACGAGTTGAACTCTAGCGGATTCCGGGGCCAGTACAAAAACGCGTTTGTGCAGCGTGCTGCGCTGCACCTGCTCAGCGACCCGGGGAACCCCACCGAAGGGACATGGCCAGGTCACCCGTGAGACACCCACCATAGACTCGACTGCGTGCCCGACCTCGCTCCTCTCGCCCGCTTCGGCGGCCGCGTCGCCACCGGCCTCCTCGACGTCACCAGCGATCCCGCGGCCCTGGACTCCAGTGGTTTCTGGGCCGTCTGCGCCGACTTCGAGGGCGGCCTGACCTGCGCCCGCTTCCGGGACGTACGGGAAGAACCCGTGCCCGCCCCGGTACCGGGGGCGTGGGCGGGCCCCGCGGAGGGTGACTGGACGTCGTCCCTCGACCGCGCAGCGTACACGGCGGGCGTACGGCGCATCCGTGAGCACATCGCGGCCGGCGAGGTCTATCAGGCCAACCTGTGCCGGGTGCTGAGCGCGCCGATCGGGCCGGACGCCGACGTGGACGCGCTCACCGCGCTGCTGGCCCGCGGCAACCCGGCGCCGTATGCAGGAACGATCCGGCTGCCGGAGCACGGGGTGGAGACGGCCACCGCCTCCCCCGAGCTGTTCCTGCGGCGTGACGGGCGCGTCGTCGAGTCCGGGCCGATCAAGGGCACCGGACGCACCGAGGCGGATCTGCTGGAGAAGGACTTCGCCGAGAACGTGATGATCGTGGACCTGGTGCGCAACGACATCGGGCGGGTCTGCGCCACCGGGACGGTGACCGTGCCCGATCTGTGTGCCGTGGAGAAGCACCCGGGGCTCGTTCATCTGGTGTCCACCGTGCGCGGCGAGCTGCGTCCCGGCGCAGGCTGGCCCGAACTGCTCGACGCCGCCTTCCCGCCCGGCTCGGTCACCGGCGCGCCCAAGTCGAGTGCCCTGCGGATCATCGACGCGCTGGAGACGGCGCCCCGCGGGCCGTACTGCGGCGGCATCGGGTGGGTCGACGCCGACCGCGGCACCGGCGAGCTGGCCGTCGGGATCCGTACCTTCTGGATCGACCGGGAGGCGGGGGTGCTGCGGTTCGGGACCGGGGCCGGGATCACCTGGGGGTCGGACCCGGAGGGGGAGTGGCGGGAGACCGAGCTCAAGGCGTCGCGGCTGCTCGCGGTAGCGTCGGGGGCGTACGAGGAGAGTGGAGAGGGACTGCAATCGTGAAGATCTGGCTCGACGGCGGGCTCCAGGACATCGAGTCCGCCCGCGTCTCCGTCTTCGACCACGGCCTGACCGTGGGCGACGGCATCTTCGAGACGGTCAAGGCGGTGGACGGCCGTCCGTTCGCACTGACCCGGCACCTCGACCGGCTGACCCGCTCGGCGCTCGGCCTCGGCCTGCCCGAGCCCGACCACGACGAGGTCCGCCGCGCCTGCGCCGCCGTGATGGAGGCCAACCCGATGCCGCTCGGCCGGCTGCGCATCACCTACACCGGTGGCCACGGCCCCCTCGGCTCCGACCGCGGCGAGCACGGCCCGACCCTCGTCGTCGCCCTCGGCGAGACCACCCGCCGGCCCGACTCCACGGCCGTGATCACCGTGCCCTGGACCCGCAACGAGCGCGGCGCCCTCACCGGCCTGAAGACCACCTCGTACGCCGAGAACGTCGTCGCCCTCGCCCGCGCCCACCGACACGGCGCGACGGAAGCCCTGTTCGCGAACACCGTCGGCCGGCTCTGCGAGGGCACCGGCTCGAACGTGTTCGTCGTCCTGGACGGCGAGATCCACACCCCGCCGGTCGCCTCGGGCTGTCTCGCGGGCATCACGCGCGCGCTCACGGTCGAGTGGACCGGCGCCCGGGAGACCGATCTGCCGCTGGACGCGCTGGAGCAGGCCGAGGAGATCTTCCTCACCTCCACCCTGCGGGACGTCCAGGCCGTGCACCGCGTGGACGACCACGAACTGCCCGGCGCACCGGGCCCGGTGACCGCCAAGGCCATGCGGATCTTCGAGGAGCGGTCCGGGGACGACCTGGATCCGTAAGGGCGCGGAAAAATGGGCTGCCCCGGGCCGTCGCGGTGGGTAGAACACCCCTGATGACCACGACCCTGCGGCCCACCGAGCCGCTTCAGCACAACGCGGACGGCACGCGCTCACGCCGCTACCAGGTGTGCGTGAACAGCCGTCCCGTCGGCGGAGTACGCCTCGCCACGCACCCCGAGTACGGCCCGGCCACGGCCCGTGTCACAGAGCTGTACATCGAGGAGCCGGACCGCAGGCGGGGCCGCGGCACGGTGGCCGCGCTGGCCGCCGAGGAGGTCCTGCGCGGCTGGGGCTGCAAGCGCGTCGAGGTGTCCGTGCCGGGCGACGCCGCGGGCGCGCTCCGGCTCGCCCAGGCCCTCGGCTACGTCCTGCGCAGCCGCAACATGACCAAGCAGCTGGACGGCACCGCGCCCGGCCTGCCCGCCGGCACCGCGCCCCGGCCCATGACCGAGGCGGAGTACGGGCCTTGGCTGGCCCATGAGCGCGAGGAGTTCGCCCGCGACCTGATCGGGCGGGGCGTCCCCGCCGACGAGGCCTACCGGAAGGCCGACAGCGGACACGCGAAGTACCTGCCGGACGGCCTGGCCACCGAGAACACGCTGATCAGCGTGCTGGAACACGAGGGCAACCCGGTCGGCACGCTGTGGCTGGGGCTGTGGCCCGAGACGGCGTACGTCCTGGACGTCGAGACCGAGGAAGGCCTCCGCGGCCGCGGCCACGGGCGCGCCCTGATGCTGCTGGCCGAGGTCCAGGCGATCGCGGCCGGCAAGGACCGCATAGGCCTGCATGTCTTAGCCGACAACGCTCCGGCCGAGCGTCTGTACGAGTCACTCGGCTACGAGACCACCGCGTACAACCTGGGCAAGGACCTGCTCTGAAGCAGGTCGGGCGAAGCCCGCTGGGGTTCGGCGGCGCCCTGGAGGGACGCGGGGCTGTGTCGACACGCGGCTGCCACCGCACGGGGCGCGACCGACCACGACACGTGTCCGCAGACGACGGACGGCGCATCGCAGCCCCGTGGCGGAGCCGCTGATCGACACCGCCGGCGGAGCGCTCACGCCCCGGGGCCCTCGGCCAGCAGCCGGTCCGCGATCTGCTCGATGCGCTCGCGCAGCCCCTCCTGGCTCTTGCCGCCGTCGAGCCGCTCGCCGCCGATCACATACGTCGGCGTGCCGGTCACGCCGATCGCCTTGCCCTCGGCCTGGTCGGCGTCGACGATCAGGATGTGCCGGCCGTCGATCAGCGCGGTGTCGAACTCCTCCGCGTCCAGCCCGAGTTCCCGGGCCACCTCGACCAGGAGGGGTTCTCCCTTACGGTCCAGCTCCTCGACCCGGGCCAGCACCGCCTCGACGTACGGCCACCCCTGCCCCTGCTCCAGGGCCTCCTCGGCGGCCTGCGCGGCGGCGAAGGCGTGCTTGTGCTTCTCCAGCGGGAAGTGCCGCAGCCGCAGCTCCAGCCGGTCGCCGTAGCGGGCGCGCAGGGCACGGAGATCGTCCAGGGCACTGCGGCAGTCGGGGCACTGCAGCTCGCACCAGACGTCGAGGACGGGGGCGGCGGGACGGTCGGGGGAGGAGTCGCTCATGGGCCCAGTCTCCCAGCCCCGGCGCGCACGACCCAATCCGACCTGGGGCTTCGCCCGGGGGCGGCCCTAGGGGTACGCCGCTGACCGGGACCTGCGGAGGAGGCGACCCGGAGATGTCCCTGATGTCGGGCCGAGGCATGGCAGGGCGGGGGTGCCACGGTGCAGGATGGAAGGGACGAAGTGTCCTGACTCGACCCAGCATGCCTGGAGGCCCGGATGATTGCCGAGACCGTCTGTTCAGCCGTCGCCGCGGCCGGCCTGGGCATCGCGGCGGTCACGGCGTACCGCAAGCGTTTCCTCGCGGCCACCCGCATCGCCGCGTACTCCCTGGTGCCCCTCGGCCTGGTGATGACCGGGGTCGTCGAATGGCTGGCGGACACCGCGTTCAGCCCGACGGCCTGGGCGGGCTTCGGAGTGCTCGGCCTGTCCTGGGCGCTGTTCGCGACCACCCGCGCGGTCGAGCGCCGCCGTGGCGGCACCCGCAAGGAGCGCAAGGAGGCCCGCGCGGCCGCGCAGCGCGAGGCAGTGGCCCCGGCGGCGTCGGCGCCCTCGCTGGGCTCGGGCTCCAAGCGGGAGTCGACCAAGCCCGCGACCGCCCCTCGGTCGGAGGCCGCGGACGACTTCAGCGACATCGAGGCCATCCTCAAGAAGCACGGCATATGACCCGTGCCGGCTCCCGCACGCGGGACTGAAACGACACACGGGGTCGCCGCCCGGCCGTAAATGATCACGACTCGGACCGGACATCACGGAATCCGACGAACTCCCGCTCATTCCGGGCGTGTTGATCGCGCGGTGCGCTGCGATTGCGCCATCATCGCCGCGAGATGCTGGACACGACACAGAGCGAGGCCGCGCCAGCTCAGGACGAGCCTCGCGGGTGCCTCTTCGCCCTTTCCCAGCCACCGCTGATGATCTTCCTTGCGGTGATCGGGTGTCTGCTGCTCATGGCTGCGCTGCACGATCTGCTGCTGCTCTGAGCCGTACCCGCGGCCCCCGGCGCCACCCGCCGGGGCCCGCGTCGACACACGGGCCGAGTCGGGCCGTACGGCGGTCGTGCCGGCCGACGGAGGCGTCCTCGCCAGGGGCCTAGGGCCTGTTGCGAAAGTGGATCTTGTTCGTTGATGATCACGTCCCGTGGGACGTGGGGATCTGACGAACGGCCA
>NZ_JBNGGG010000061.1:0-46598 GCF_049974585.1 Streptomyces sp. UG1
CAGAGCCGGAACCGGGCACGGGAACGTCGCCGGGTGCGGACGGGCCGGACATGGCGATTCGCCTCTCAGTGCTCGTGATCGTGGTCGTGCCCCTCGACACCGACCGCCGAGGGCGGCGGCGCCTCCTCACCCATCTGCTCCCGGGCCTCCGCCAGCAGGTCTCCTGCCCTCAGGCGGGCCTCCTCGGCAGCCTCTCCGAGCCATCGTCCCGTCGTGATGCCGCCGGCGATGCCGCTGACCAGAAGCCTGCGGGCCGCGGGTTTCGCCTTGGGCGCGGCCTTGGCGGCCCCCCGCAGGACCAGCACGCCCGCGGTTCCGGACAGGGCATAGTGCGTGATGCGGCCCACGACCGCACCCGCAAGAGCGGCGGGATGCATCATGGTCTCCTTCCGCGGAACGGCTTCGACCGTCTTCCACGCGGCAAGTCCATTCTCGCTCCGCCGTGTACATCGCGCATCAGTCGTTCCGAACCACGCCTGTGCCGGCCGCGCAGGCTGCGCCGACCCCACGTCACCACCATCTCGTTCACGATCTACATCGCCTGCCGACTGGTGGGCACCTACCGGACCCGGCTGACCATCACGGACAGCGGGTCATGTCCGCTCGGGCGGGCGGTTCGGGGAGGTACTGGCAGGGCGAACGTAGCTAAAGGTCGCGCTCGGGTGAAGGAGGGTTCCCGCTGCCGCTACCACTCCGACCGCCGCGACGGACGTACGGCCAGCAGGCGGCGCGGCGGGCGGCGGCCTTGGTGCAGGCCCTCCGCCAGCCAGTCGGCCAGGGCATCGGCCTGCTCCGGATCCGTGAGCGGGCCGAAGGCCAGAGCGGGGGCGAGCGGCGTACGGTCCCGGGCGCACGGCTGGACCACCACCCGGTGGCCCACGCGCGGCACCTGGTTGCCCTCGTGGTGCGGACAATGAAGATGCCGGGCCAGGCAGCCGGTGGCGACGAGCAGCCCGAACGGCACCCGCTGGGTGGCGCCGCGCAGTGCTTCGAGGACGCGGCCGTCCGCCGCGCCGCAACCGCCCTCGGCCCGGCAGACCGCGGCCGTGAAGCCCTCGGCGGCCTGCCGGGCGGCGGCGTGATGCGGCCCCCGGGTCATGCCACGGCCGTCCCGGTCAGGATCCGGACATCGAGATCAGTCACCGACGCCGCCTCCAACGCCGCGGTGAAGTGCACACGGACGCGATCCACCGCAGCGGGCGCCAGCCCCTCGAGCAGGGCGCGCGTACCGCTGCCCACCGCCAGGTCCCAGGCGGTCGCAGGGGTCAGCGGTACGGCGAGGTCCCGGCGGACGACTCGGGGGCTGCTCAATCCGAGGCTCCCCAGCCAGGCGGCGAGCGCGTCGGCGGTGTCGATCCGGGCCAGCTGGTCCGACTGCGACGAGCCCGGCCACTCGCGCTCTGTCTCGACCGCGCTCTTGAACGCCTGCCCCCAACCGCCGAGCGCCCCCTTCTCCCATACGGTCACCGCGAGCCGCCCGCCCGGTCGCAGCAGAGCCGCGAGTTTGGCGGTGTCGCGGTCCATGTCGGGGAAGAAGAACACGCCCAGCGCGCACTGCACCAAGTCATAGCCGCCGTGCGGTGCCGCCCACGCCGTCACGTCGTGCTCGTGGAAGCGCAGGTTCGCCAGGCCCTCCTGCCGTGCGCGCCGCTCGCCGAGCGCCACGAGGGCACCGGCCAGGTCCACAGCGTCGACCAGCCCGTCGCGGTCGACCGCACGAGCCGCCGGCAGCGCAGACGCACCGGCCCCACAGCAGGCGTCGAGCACCCGCTCGCCGAGGCCCGGGACCGACGCCTCCACCGTGGCCTGCCCGACCTGGTCCCACAGCAGGGGCGACCAGCGGTGGAACTCCTCGGCGCCGGCGCTGAACACCTCGCCGATGGTGGCCTGTTGTGCGGTCACGGAACCCCCTCGCGTCTAAAACGATTGTCGTTATCGGAACGCTACTTGCCGTGGCTCCCCGTGAACACCCCCGCGTTGGTGGAGGGGGTTTAGGCCGGACGGCGCCTACACCGCGGTCGAGCCCGCCGAGGGCGCGGTCCGCGAGGACTCCGACGGACGGTGCTGTGCCCAGCGCCTGGATGAAACGGGAGCCGGGGTCGCCGACAGCGAACGGGTGCTGAACCCACGCTTGCCGACGTACCGCCTGCTGAACACCGCGCGCCGCGAGGTGGTCCAGGGTGGGCGGGGCCGGGCCGTCGGTGATGGGTTATCACCGGCCCACCGGATCTCCTTCGGCGCCGTCGTGCCGCGTGCGCAGCATCGCGTGGCCGCCGTGGTGCAAGGGGGTGCCCAGCTTCAAGTGGGCGGCTTCGCAGGCCGTTCGGGCGTCGAAGACGTGGACCTCGCCGTGGCCGCCACGGGTGACGGCGACCCAGTCCGTGCCGGGCGAGGCGGCCACCGCACGGCGTTGGACGCCCTCCCAGGGGGTGCTTCCGCGGCGGGGTGCGCCGTCCATGGCGGGGAGGGGGGTGCGGCGTACGGTCTCGTCGGCGTCCAGCAGGATCAGTTCGTCGCCGTCGGGGTGGATGCGGGTGAAGGCGGTGTGGTCCTTGGCGAGGGCGAGCCGGAAGACCAGCCCCGGGCCGAGTTCCGTCACGGTCGTGCGGTCCGTTTCCAGGTCGTGGCGCCATGCCTGGTTCGTCCACTCCGGCCATCGCAGTGGGTCTGCGGGGCCGCCCCGCAGGGTCGACCACAGTGCCCGTCGCCGTGGGTCGAGCCGCAGGTACCAGCCCCGGGCGGGCGAACCCCAGGGAATCGCCGGCTCGGGAACGAGGGCGTCGCCCTCACGGTGTGCCCGGCGCACCCCCTCACCCGTGGCCGCGAACACGTGGCCGGACTGCGGGTCTTGGGCGTCGCCGTGCCCGTCGTCCGGCAGGGGGAGGTGCGCGTGGGGCGTGACCGGCGGGCAGCCGGGCGGAGAGTCGAGCAGGTCGGCGAACCGGTGAACGGCCAGGGCGCCGGGTTCCCGGTGCCGCAGGACGGCCAGGGGGGCGCCGTCGCCCAGTACCGTCACCCCCGGCTCACCCGCGCGCGTCCGCACCCGGGCCGCGTCAGTCGTGGCCAGGTCGATGACCGTGAGCAGATCCGACCACGGTTCGCCGTTCTTGCCCAGGCCCGTCGTGACGGCCACCCACCGGCCGGACGGGTCGCAGGCCAGGTGCTCGGCCGGTACGGCGACCGGAACAGCGGCCTCCACCAGCTCGCGGCCGAACGGGTCGAGCACCAGCAGCTCACCCCTGCGGTCGTCGACGCACGCCGCCCGCCCTCCCGGCAGTGCCAGAAAGCCGGCGTGCTCGGAGAGATGACGGCCGGTGAGGCGGTGCACCTCCACGCCGTCCGGCATGGTCAGCACGTGGACGGATCCCCCGACATGGTCGGAGACGAGCAGCAGCGGGCCGTCGTTCATCGAGAGCCTCCAGGCAAAGGGGATCAGATGAAAACGATTATCATGTATGGTCGATGCGTTCCGGAACCATGAGAAGAAGCGAGGGCATTGATGCTGCGCTCACCGTCGAGATCCGTTCGCAACTGGATCACCGCGGCCGTAGTGGGGTCCGTCCTGGTGGGTTGCGGCGCGTCCACCGAACCGGCGAGCGACGAGGCCGCCGCGGCCGGTACGAAGACCGACGTGACCGTGGAACCCATCAAGTCGACCCGGGAGCTGACCGACGGGAACGGCGTCAAGGTCTCCCTGGAGAAGGAACCGCAGCGCATCGTCTGCCTGTTCGCGCTCTGCGACGACATCCTGACCGAGCTGGGTATCGTCCCCACGGCCACGACCAGCGCACTCCTCGCCCACCCCGACTTCCTGGGGGAGCAGAAGGCGAAGGAGGTCGACATCATCCCCGGCGGCTTCATCGCTCCCGAGGTGGAGGCGATCCTCTCCCACAAACCCGATCTCGTGATCGGCCTGGAGGACACGCACGGCAAGCTCGCCCCGGCCCTGAAGGACGCCACCACGTTCTGGCCGATGCAGCCGGAGACGTGGCAGGACAGCGTGGGGTACCTGCGTAATGTCGCCGCGCTCACCGGCCGTACCGCCGAGGGTGAGAAGGCCGAGAAGACCTTCCGCACCAAACTCGCCGAGGCCGAGAAGAGCAAGAGCGACAAGACCGCGCTCATCATCTACGGCAGCGACGAGAACTTCGGTGTCGCCACCCCGGGGACGGACGTGGCCGCCGGGCTGTTCCCGAAGCTGGCCGACTATCCGTGGAAGTCCCGTGGCGTCGAGGGGAGTTACAGCCTCGAAGAGATCCTCGCCCGCGACGTGGACGTGCTGTTCGTCGAGACGATCGCCTTCGGCGAGGCGGACGGCAAGCTGTCGGAGAAGCTGGCGAAGAACCCCCTGTGGGAGAAGATCCCGGCCGTGAAGAACGGGGACGTCCACGAGGTGAACTCCGAGGTGTGGGCCAAGGGGCGCGGCACCCGCTCGCTGGGCATCATTCTCGACGAGGCCACGGCCGCCCTGCGGTGAGCGCACGCACCGCGACCCAAAGCGCGGTGGGTGCGGCGGCCTCGGGCGGGCGATTGCCGCGATCCGGTGGGACGTGGCAACTCGTCGTGCTCATCGGACTGTTGGCCGCGGCATCCGCCTGTGCACTGAGTCTGGGCACGCCGTACGTCCCGCTGTACCGGCTGCCCGGTGCGCTGCTGGACGCGGACGCCACGCTCGCCGGGGTCGTCGTCACCGAACTCCGCGTGCCCCGGCTGGTGCTGGCGCTGGTCGCCGGTGCCTGCCTGGGTGCGGCAGGGCTCGTGCTGCAGGAGGCGCTGCGCAACCCCCTGGCGGTCCCCGAGATGCTGGGCGTGTCGTCCGGGGCCGCGCTCGGGGTGGCCGCGCCGCTGGTGCTGGCCGTGTCCATCCCCGCCGCCGTCCAGCCCTTGCTGGCCATCGGCGGGGCGGCGCTCGGCGGCGCGCTCACGCTGCTCGCCGCCGGGCTGGGGCGCAGCCCGTCCGCCGTGCTGCTCACCGGGGCCGCGGTCGCCGCCGCGCTGCAGGCCGCGCTGCTCGTGCTGATGGTGATGGCCGACCAGCTCGACCTCCAGCTGATCTACCGGTACCTGCTCGGCTCGCTCTCCGCCCGTACCTGGGACGACGTCACAGGGCTGTGGCCCTGGCTGCTCGTCGCCGTGCCCGCGCTCGTGCTGTGCGCGCCGGTGCTGTCGGTGCTGCGGCTGGGGGACGAGGACGCCGAGGCGCTGGGGGTGCGCGCACAGCGGGCCCGGTTCGCCGCACTGGCCATCGCCATCGTGCTGATCGCGCCCGTGACCGCCGTGTGCGGGCCCGTGGCGTGGGTCGGCTTCCTCGCCCCGCACCTGGCGCGACGGCTCAACCCCGGTGGCGACGCGGTGCGTTGGCTGCCCTGGTCGGCGGCGTGGGGCGCCGTCGTGGTGGCCGTCGCCGACCTGCCGGCCCGGCTCGCGCTGGCGCCCGTGGAGACTCCGGTCGGCGCCTGGACGGCCCTCCTTGGCGTGCCCGCCGGCGTCGCCCTGCTCCGGTCGGGCAACCGGAGGCCGAAGGCTCCCCGGCCGGCGGAGGGCTTCGAGGCCGCTCGTTCGGGGCATCGGGGGAGCGGTCCCGAAGTCGTGCAGACCGAAATGGGGGAGGCCCGGTGAGCCGGCGATTCATGGTGCTCGCCGCGCTCGTCGTCGTGTGCGCCTGCGCCGAGTCGGCGGCCGGGCGGGGCATGTCCCCGGCCGTGCTCTGGGACGTCCTCGGCGGGGGCGGCGACGCGACGGAACGGCACATCCTGTTCCAGCTCCGCCTGCCCCGGATGCTGGTGGCTCTCGGCGCGGGGGCGTGCCTGGGCGTGGCGGGTCTGGTCCTCCAGTCCGCCCTGCGCAACCCCCTGGCCGGGCCCGAGGTCACCGGCGTGACTCCGGGCGCCGTGCTCGGGGCCGTCACCGCCACCGGTCTCGGGCTCGCGGGGTGGGAATCGCCCCTCGCCGTCGTCGTCGCCGCGTGTGCGGGCGGGTTCGCCGGGGCCGGGCTGCTGTGGCTGCTCGCCGGGCGTGGCCGGGGCGATCCCGCGCAGACGGCCGTGCACGGGGTGCTCGTCTCGGCGGTGCTCGGCGGGCTCACGGCCATGGTGCTGCTGGTCGCGCCAGGTGAGCTCGGCAGTGTCGTCCAGTGGCTCGTCGGCACCACCGAGGGCCGCGTGTGGCAGCACTGGCACCTGCTGTGGCCGTGGGCGCTGGCCTGGGGCGTGGCGGCGTGGCTGCTGGCCGGACCGCTGACCCTGCTGCGCTGCGGCGATGACATCGCCAGTGCCGCCGGGCTGTCCGCCGCGCGGGCCCGGACCCTCGCCCTGGTGTGCGCCGTGGCGCTGACGGCGGGTGCGGTGGCCGCCGTGGGGGCGCTGGGTTTCGTAGGTCTGCTCGTACCGCACCTCGCCCTGGCCGTGTTCGGTGCGGATCTGCGGGTGACGCTGCCCGGTGCCGCCCTCGTGGGTGCGGCCGTGGTGTGCGGGGCGGACGCGGCGGCGCAGCTGGTGTCGCAGCTGCTGGCGGTCGCGCTGGACTCCGGGCGACTCACGCTGCCGGTCGGGGCGCTCACCGCATGTGTGGGTGCCGGGCTGCTGCTGGTCGTCGTACGCCGTACGCCGAGCCGAACGTTCTGATGTCGACGAAGGACAGAGCATGACCGAACCCGTGGGGATCCATGTCGAGGGCGTCCACTTCGGCTACCCCGGCCGACCCGTGCTGCGCGGCGTCGACGTGACGGTCGCACCGGGTGAGCTGACGGCGCTCATCGGCCTCAACGGCTGCGGCAAGTCGACCCTGTTGCGGCTGGCCGCCGGGCTGCTGCAACCGGACGAGGGGCGCGTCCTGCTCGGCGGCGACGACCTGGCCCGGCTCTCCCGCCGCGCCACCGCCCGGCGGGTCGCGCTGCTGCACCAGTCGGCCCCGGCCGTCCCCGGCATGACCGTCCGGCACCTCGTGCGGCAGGGGCGGTACGCGGCGCGCGGCCCGCTCGGCATGCTGCGCGAGGGCGACGACCCCGTCGTACGGCGTGCGTTGCGCGACGTCGGCGTGGAGCAGTGGGCCGAGCGTGACGTCGACGCGCTGTCCGGGGGTGAGCGCCAGCGGGTCCGGCTCGCGATGGCGCTCGCCCAGGACACCCGCGTCCTGCTGCTCGACGAGCCGACCACCTACCTGGACCTGCACCACCAACTCGACGTGCTGCAGACCGTGGTCCGGCTGCGCGAGGAGCGCGCCCTGACCGTGGTGATGGTGCTGCACGACCTGGCCCACGCGGCCCGGTTCGCCGAGCGGATCGTCGCGCTGCGGGACGGCCGCGTGGTGGCCGACGGGACACCGAAGGAGGTCGTCACGCCCGGGCTGCTCGCGGACGTCCTCAAGGTGGCGGGCCGGGTCGGCCGGGACCCCGAGGGCGGCTGGCCGGTGTGTTACCCGGATCACCCTCTCCCAGGGGTGGAATATGAAAATCATATTCATTAACTTGGTGACTGCGGTGCTCAACCGAACGCCGTACCTCCCTTGTGATGAAGGAGAGTTCATGGAGAACGAGCAGATCTTCGCGCCGATCGCCGACCCGGGTCAGCTGGCTCACGACTCGGCCTCGCACTCCAACGCGCTCGTCGAGAACCCCTTCGACGACACCGAGGAGTAAGCGAGAGCACGCGGGGGCCAAGACCCTCGACCGTGGGCCCGCTCGTCACCTGGCGGGCGGGCCCACCCCTTTCCCAGGCACCTTCCCGACAGGAGAACTGACGTGTCGCGCAGCCAGCTCGCATCCGGTGTCGAGGTCGTCGCCGTGCCCGGGAAGGGGCTCGCCGTACGGACGGCCGACGGGGAGTTCCTCAGCGTGCGGACGGGCGACGCGAGCGAGGGTGCTCTTCTCTCCCGGCTTTCCGGATCGGCCGCCGACGAGCCGGATGCCGAACTGGACCGGCTCCTGGGAGCCTTCGAAAGCGCCGGATACATGGCGGACGGGCCGCAGCGCGCGCAATGGCCCGTCGAGCGCCGGGATGTCTGGCTGCTGGGCGATGCCGGGCTGACCGAGCCGCTGGCCGCGCTCCTGCGGTCCTCAGGCGCCGGCCCTCGGTCCGCTGTTCCTGACGACCTGGTCGGCGCCCGGGCCGGGGAAGAGCCCGCCGCTGTCGTGTGGTGCCTCGACGGGCCCGTTCCCGAAGGGCTGTGGGATGCGGCTGACCGGCTGCCGGAGCGCGGCATCGCCTGGCTGCGCTGTCACCGCGAGGGCTGGCAGGCGTATGTGGAGCCGCTCGCGGCCGCTCCCGGGGACGTCACCTCGGCGCACGTCCGTGCCCGTCGGCTCGCCGCCACGCCCGCGCACCGTGAGCTGGCCGCCTACTGGAGCGGGCCTCGCACGTCCGGCACGCCCGTCCACCTCACGGCCCCCGCGGCCGCGTTGCTCGCCGCCCTGCTCACCGACGACCTCGCCCGGTGGGCCACCGACGCCCCCGACACCGGCGGGCTGCCCGCCCGGCGCCGGCTCCGGCGCGTCGACCTGCGCACGCTGACCGTCACCGAGCACCCCGTGCTGCCCGTACCCGACGTCGCCTCGATGCCGGTGAAGGCCGGATGACGCCGTTCACCGTGGTCGTCGAGGGGCTTGCCACCGACGTGCAACTCCCGGACGAGGACGGACCCTTCCCGGCCGTCCTCATCCGCACGCCCTACGACCGGCGTCGGCACCACGCCGAGCTGCGCGGGTGGGCCCGGCGCGGGTTCGCCGCCCTGGCCCAGGACGTACGCGGCCGGTACGCGTCGCCGGGGGAGTGGCACCCGTACGAGAACGAGGCCGCGGACGGAGCGGCGACCGTCCGCTGGATCCGTCAACAGCCCTGGAGCGACGGGCGGCTGGTGGCGGTCGGCGCCTCCTACGCCGCTCACTGCGCACTCGTCCTCGCGCTCGACGCGCCCGAGGACGCCCGCCCCGACGCCGTCATCGCCGCGGTGCCCGCGCTGGGCGCCGCCGAGACGGCCCGCGAACCCTCGGGTGTGGAACGGCTGGGGGCCCGCGCAGGGTGGTGGGCCGCCCACGGTGACCGGCACGACTCCGACGAGGACGCCCTGGAGAAGGCTCTCGCCGCGGACCCCGGCCTGCTCGGCCACCTGCCGCTGATCGACCTCCCGGCCCGGCTCGGCCGGAGCCTGCCCTCCTGGCCGGGCCTGTGGCGGCACCGCGAGCACGGTCGGCTCTGCTCCCGGGCGGAGTGTGCCGGCGTGCCCCTGCTCGTGGTGGGCGGCCACCACGACCACTTCGCCGAGGACACCGTCACGCTGTGGCGCCGCTGGGGCGGCCTTTCGGCGCGCCTGCTGATGGGCCCTTGGGGCCACGGCCTCGTCGCCATGCCCGGACGCGACGCCAGGCCCGCACACCGGATCAGCCTCGGCGAGCTGTACGCAGGCTGGGCCCGCCTCGCCCTCGCCGGGGGACTCGCACCCGGGCACCGTGGCGCGGTCGGGCTGGGCGGCAGCTCCGTGTGGGTGCCCGCCGGCACGGAGGGCGAGCCGCACACTCAGACCGTACGGCTGCTGCACGGATCCTCCTTCACGGCCGACCCCGAACGCCCCGTGTCTTCCGAGGAGTTGTCCGTTCCGACGGACGGCGCGCCCGACCGCTGCCTGCTGGTCACCCCACCGCTCCCGCGCCCGCTGGACGTCATCGGCGACGCCGAGGTGCGGTTGCGCGCCACCGCCCACGCACCCTCCGCCGACTGGGTCGCCCGGCTCGTCGCGATCAGCCCCGAAGGGACGGCCGAGCGGCTTGCCGTCGGCATCGTCCGGCGCCAGGACCCCCCGGGGCAGGCCGCAGAGTTCACCGTCGGACTCGGCCGGCTCGCACGGCGGCTGCCCGCGGGCAGCCGGCTCCGCCTGGAAATCGCCGGGCACCACTTCCCCGCCCACGCCCGCAACCCCCACACCGGCGCCGACCCGGTCACGGCCACCCGGCTGCTCGCCTCCCGGCGGGAGGTCGACCCGGGGACCGTGACCCTTCGCCTGCCCGTGCTCCGTACCCGCCCCGCCCCCACCGATCCCGTACAGGAGATCCTGCGATGACGGCGCTGCCGCTGGAAGCCCTGGTCGACCCCGTGTGCGGCATCGTCCGCAAGGTCAAGCCCGTCGAGCACCCCGTGGGCGCGCCACCCCGCTACACCGCGCTCACCGCCGAGATATCCGACGCGCGCAAGCTCGGCCTGTGGCCCGCCGACCGGGTGTCGCTCGGCACCACCTTCGGCGACCCCGAGGGCGCCCGGATCGCCGCCATAGCCGAGGGAATCGAGCGGTACTGCGGCAACCGCGTGCCGCCCCCCGGCCACCCCGAGGCGCCGGCGCGCGCCACGGCCGCCGAACTGACCGGGAAGGGCCTGCGGCTCTACGGCCCACAGGAGCTCCCGGCCTACGCCGACTGGCAGTACGCCCGCGAAAAGTTCCCCTACCGCCCCCTCACGCCCGACACCCCGTCCCTGTGGACGCGCGGCGAGGAACGGCTGCCCGGCGGGGAAAGAGCCGAGGTCTGGGCACCAGTCGCACTCACGCACCTGAACTGGCGCCAAGGAGAGTTGCGTTCGCTGCCCCGCACCCACCACCTCAACTACGCGGGGATCGCCACCGGACAGGGCCTGGACGACGCGATCGAGCGCGCACTGCTGGAGATCGTCGAACGCGACGCACTCGAACTGTGGTGGCACCTCGACGGCCCCACCCGCGGCATCGACCCGGCCAGCGTGCCCGGCCTCGCCGACGACCTCGCCGGATCCGGGCTCGACGTCCATCTCGCCGAGATGCCCTCCGAGTTCGCCCCCTGCATGGCCGCGCTCGTCCACGACCCCCGGCTCGGCCTGTACGCCGCCGGGTTCGCCTGCAAGTACGACCCGGCCGAGGCCGCCCGCAAGGCCGTGCTCGAAGCCGTCCACACCTGGGTCTTCACCCAGGGCCTCACCGATCCCGACGGCTGGGTGTTCCAGGCCGTCGAGGCCGGGCTCCTCGCCCGCGGCCTCTACCTGGACCACCGAGCCGACGGCCGCTACCTCGACGCGTGCGGAGAACAGTTCGAGCACGTAAGGGACTTGGGGGCGCACGTTCAGGTCTGGCTGGACGAGCGGATGGCGTCCGAGGCCCGGCGGTTCTCCGAGCCCGCGCACGGGACGGTGTCCATCGAGGCGGTCGAGCCCGGCAGCCGGGACCGGCTGGAGCACGCCCTGCACGAAGGGGATCACCGCATCATGACGTTCGACCTCACCACCGAGGACGTGGCAGAAACGCCGCTGCGGGTGGCCCGGGTGCTCGTCTCCGGTCTCCTCCCCAACGCACCAGCCGCTTTCGGCTACTTCGGCTGCCCGCGCCTCGCCGACGCCGCCGTCGCCCGTGGCTGGCGCACGACCGCGCCGCACACGCCGGAGGACTTCACGCTGGCTCCTCCGCCCCACATGTGAGGGCCACCGTGGATCTCGTCGCTGTCCTCGCCCGCGCCCGTTCCCCCGAGCAGCCCGGCCCGGACACGCCCGCCGGGCCGACTGTGCGCCGGTGGCCGGGCCCGGCATGCCCCCTGCCCGAGGCCCGGCCGGGCGAGCTCGACATGGGTCAGCTGCTCCGCCTCTCCCTGGCAGCCTCGGACGGTGCCGGACGGCTGCGGCCCGCTCCGTCCGCGGGCGCGCTGCACCCGGTGGACGCCCGGCTCGTCGTGGGCACCGGATGCCCGCTGCCGCCCGGGTGCTACGGCTACGACCCGCTGCGCCACCGCGTGCACCGCCTCGGCCCAGAACCGGACGGCCCGCCGGCCGGCGTGACCGTCGAGCTGTCCGTCACCGCGCAGCGCACGATCTCGCACTACGGCCACCGTGCCTGGCCGCTGATCCTGCTGGACACCGGGCACGCCGCCGGGGCGCTGTGGCTCGCGGGGCGTGCACTGGGCGTGGGGCCCGTGACGGTGCGCCTGGACGGGAGCGACGAAGACCCCCTCGCCACAGTGCACTTCGCCCCGCCCGAGGAGGCGCGACGGGCTCCCCTGGCCGAGGCGGCGCCCGAGGTTCCCCTGCCCGAGGGCACCCGCCGGGCTTCCCAACCCGAGGGAGTCCTTCGGGGCGCCCCGGCCGAAGGCGTGCTTCAGGGCGCGCCGGCTGGGCGGACAGGTCAGGGCGTCCTGCTCGGGGGGTCATATGCGGGCGTTCCGGCCGAGGGCGTGCTTCAGGGCGCGCCGGCTGGGCGGACAGGTCAGGGCGCCCGGCCCGGGGGGCCACACGCGGGCGTCCCGGCCGAGGGGGTGCATCAGGTCGCCCCACCCGATGCGGCACACCCCGTTGCGGGCGCCCCCGCGCCCCGCGACCTGCTGGCCCGCCGCAGCGCCCGACCGCCGATGCGGGGCACCCCGTCCAGGGACGCCCTGCGGGCCGTGCTCGCCACCGCCAACGCAGCGAGCACCGGTGAACTCGCCTGGTGCGCCGCCGTCGGCGGACCGCAGCCCGAACTCGTCGAGGCGGCGCCCGACGGCACACTGCGGCGTCTCGCGGCGGGAGAGGCCCGGCCGACACTCGCCGCCTGGGCCGCGGGCCAGGCATGGATCGCGGACGCGGGAGCCGTGCTGCTCGGTCACGGCTGCCCGGCGGAAGCCGACGCACCGCGGATCCGCCGGGCCCACCTGCGCGCGGGCTTCGCCGTCCACCTGGCCCACCTGACCGCTGCCCGACACGGCCTGGCCGCCCGCCCCGTCGGCTCCTGGCAGCAGGCCGACCTCGGCGCCGCGCTCGGCGCCCCGCCGGGCCGGGACTGGATCGTCCACGGCCTGGCCCTCGGCACCACCCACTCCGAAGAGGAGACCTCGTGATCGTCCACCCCGAGCTGCGCCGCGCCGCACACCACGCACGGCGCCCCCTGCTCGCGGCCACCCTCCTGCAGGGGGCCGTCACCCTCACCCACCTGACGCAGGCCGTACTGTTGGCGGTCGCCCTCGCCGACGTGGCCCGGGCCGACACGGACCGGCTCCCGCTGCTGCTCGGGGCGGTGCTCTGCGTCGTCGCCGCCCGTGCCGGACTCGGCTACTGGCAGCGGCGCACCGCCACCCACGCCGGAGCGCAAGTCAGGGTGCACCTGCGCGACGAACTCCTCGCCCACCTCGGACGGCTCGGACCCGCACACCTGACCACCGCGCGCGCCGGAGCCGTCCGCACCACTGTCGTCGACGGGGTCGAGGGCGTCGACGCCTACGTCTCCCGCTACCTGCCCCAGCTCCTCATCACCCTCACCGTCCCGCCCCTGCTGCTCGCCGCGATGGCCGCCGTCGAACCCGCCGCCCTCCTCGGCCTCGTACCGGCCCTGCTGCTCGCCCTGTTCGGACCGCGCGCCTGGGACCGGCTGCTGGCCAAGCGCGGCAAGGAACACTGGGACACCTACGAGGGACTGGGCGGCGACTACCTCGAAGCACTGCAAGGCATGCCCGCGCTGCGGGCCGCGGGCGCCGTCGGGCGCACCCGCAAGCGGCTCGAGGAACGCTCGGCGGCGCTGCACCGGGCCACCGTCGCCAAACTGCGCGTCTCGCTCGTCGACACCGGACTCACCGACCTGGCCATCCAAGGCGGCACCGCGGCCGCCGCACTGCTCGCCTGCTGGTCGGCCGTCACCGGATCCACCACCGCGACGGGCACCTATCTGGTACTGCTCCTGGCCTCCGAGTGCTTCCGCCCCGTACGCGACCTGTCCCGCGAGTGGCACGCCGGATACCTGGGCGTGTCGGCCGCCGACGGACTCAAGGCGCTGCGCACCGCCGAACCCGCCGTCCCCGACACGGGAACGGCACGAGCGCACTGGCCCGGACCGCCCCACGTGCGCTTCGAGAACGTGGAATTCAGCTACGACGGCGCCGAGACGCCCGCGCTGAGCGGCGTCACCTTCACCGCCAAGGCGGGACGCACGACCGCGATCGTCGGCCCGTCGGGCGCCGGCAAGTCCACCCTGCTCGCCCTGCTCCTGCGCCACCGCGACCCGCAGCAGGGCCGGATCACCCTCGACGGCCGCGATGTGACCGAGTACGCGCTCGACTCGTTGCGCCAGGGAATCGCCGTCGTCTCCCAGGAGACCCACCTCTTCCACGCCACCATCGCCGACAACCTGCGCCTGGCCCGGCCGGACGCCACGGACGACGACCTGATACGCGCGGCACGGACGGCCGGCATCCACGACGAGATCGCCGCCCTCCCCGACGGCTACGCCACCGTCCTCGGCGAACGCGGCTCCACCCTGTCCGGCGGGCAGCGCCAGCGCCTCGCCCTCGCCCGGGCCCTGCTGGCCGACGCCCCGGTGCTCGTGCTCGACGAGGCCACCAGCGCGGTCGACGAACGCCGCGAGGCGGACATCGTCCGCGAACTGCTGGCCGCCGCGGGCGGCCGGACCGTCCTGGTGGTCGCCCACCGGCTCGCCGCCGTCCGGCACGCCGACCGCATCGTGGTGCTCGACGGCGGACGCGTGGACGCCGTCGGCGAGCACACCGCCCTCGTCGAAGCCGGAGGCGTCTACGCCGAGCTCGTCAAGGCGGGCCACACCTACGAAGGAGGGCTCGCCGCATGAGCACCACCACCGACGCCGATGCCACCCTCGGCAGCACCGCCGACGCAACCGAGCCCGCACGGGGCTCCCTGCGCGCCCTGCTGCCCGCCCTCGCCGGGCACCGGGTCATGATGACCCGCACCTGCGCCGCCGCACTCCTCGAACAGGGCTCCCTGGTCGCGCTGTTGACGCTGGCCGCGCACACCGTCGGCACCGCGGTCATCGAGGACCGTGCCCCCTCGGCCGGCACGGTCACCGCTCTGATCGCCCTCGTCCTCGTACGCGCCCTGATGACCTGGCGCGAGATGGACCTCTCCCACGACCTGGCCTACCGGGTGCTGGCCGAACTGCGCGTACGGATCTTCGACGGACTCGCCCGCAGCGCACCCGCCCGCGTGGCAGGCCGCCGCAGCGGTGACCTGGCCGCCACCGCGATGGCCGACGTGGAGGCACTGGAGTTCTTCTACGCCCACACCACGGCCCAACTCCTCGCATCCGGCGTGGTGTTCACCGGCGGAGCCGCGGCACTGGCCACGGTGGAGCCATGGCTGCTGGCGGCGGTGCTGCCGGTCGCCGCACTCCTTGCCGTGGCCCCCTTCGCCGAGGCCCGCGGACGCGCCGCGCGCGGGGCCCGCACCCGGGCGGCCGCCGCGAAGCTCTCGGCCGACACCGTGGAGACCGTCGACGGGCTGCGCGAACTGCTCGCCTTCGGCGGGCTCACCGAGCGGCGCGGTCGTCTCGCCGAACAGGGCCGGCGGGTGGGGGAGGCCCAGCGGGCCGAGGCCACCTGGGAGGCCATGGCCGCCGCGGTCCGCGACGCCCTCATCGTGCTCGCGGTCCTCGGTGTGGTGGCGGCCGCAGCGCAGTCCGTGACCTCGGGGCGGCTGCACGGCGCATGGGCCCCGGCGGCGATGGCGCTCGCGCTGTCGGTGCTGGGCCCGGTCGCCGAGTCGGCCAGGGCACTGAGCCAGGCCGTGGGCCTGCGCGCCGCGGCCGCCCGCGTCGACGCGGCACTGAAGGCCCCCGCTCTCGCCCCGCCGCCCGCCGCACCCCGCCCGCTTCCCCCGGGCCCGCTGGGCGTCCGGCTGCACCAGGTGAGCTTCGACTACGGGGGCCGACCCGTGCTGGACGACGTCGACCTGACGGTTCCGGCAGGCCAGACCCTCGCCCTGGTCGGAGTCTCGGGGGCCGGCAAATCGACCTGCGCCCACCTGCTGGCCCGCTTCTGGGACCCGTCCGAAGGCACCGTCCACCTCATACCCGACAACGGCGACCCCCTCGACCTGCGCGACCTGGCAGACGCTGAACTGCGCCGTGCCGTGGCCGTCGTGGGCCAGGACACCCCCCTCTTCCACGGCACCCTCGCCGACAACCTGCGCCTCGCCGCACCGGACGCCGACGACGACCTCCTCACCGAAGCGGCCCGGCGGTGCGGCGTCGACCGGATCGCCCCCATGGACACCCTCGTCGGAGAGCGCGGCGCCACCCTCTCCGGCGGCCAGCGCGCCCGCATCGCCCTCGCCCGCGCCCTGCTGGCCGAACCCAGGGTCCTTGTCCTGGACGAGACCACCGCCCACCTGGACAACGCCGGAGACGCCCAACTCGCCACCGCGCTCGCCCAGGGCAGCCGCACCACCATCGTCATCGCCCACCGCCCCGCCACCATCCGCCGCGCCGACCGCATCGCCGTCCTCGAAGCCGGCCGCATCGCGGAGCAGGGCACCTGGGACGACCTCACAGCCCGCTCCGACGGCGCACTCAACCGCGTACTGGCCGTCACGCCGTCCTGACCTCGCCGACCGGGCCGTGCGAGCGGCCCTGCGACACAGGGCCGCCTCCTCAGCGCCGTGGGGGGGCGCGTCAGAGCCAATCTCGCCGCTTGAAGATGATGTGCAAACTGGCACAAACAATACCCATTAGGGCGATCGCGAAGGGGTATCCGAACACCCAGTGCAACTCCGGCATGTGCTCGAAGTTCATCCCGTAGATCGTCCCGACCAGCGTCGGGGCGAACAGAATCGCCGCCCACGACGAGATCTTCTTGAAGTTGTCTACCTGGCGGCGCTGAGCTGCAGTGATGCTGCAATCGTCGCCTCTGACCTGCGTCGTGTGTCTTTCAGGGCCTTTCAGGCTTGTGTCGCGTTACGCAGCCGGTTCTCCCCAGGCGCTCCCCAGCGCTGCCCGTTCTCCCCAGATTCTCCCCAGGGCGCGGCTCCTAGCGAAGCAAGGCGGGCGGCGTTGCGGCACCTGAGGAGGTAAGGGCACTGGTCACATTCTGTCAGTGCGAGCGTCGTAGCGGTCTGCCTGGCTATTCGAGAGGACTTCCCCGAGGACCGCTGGATCCTCGTGCCGCCCAACCCGCAGTCCTGGGCCGAGACGCAGTACGGGTGACAGCGGAGTCCCTGGTCCTGTCCTCCGGCTCCAACCCGGCGATCCTCCGCGAGGACGCCCCCGGGATCGTCATCACCAGCGGGCACCAGGACTACCCCGTCCAGGTGTGGACGAAGGGTGCTGCTGTCGCAATGCCGGTGCTGTACGTTCCGGACATCCACATCACGGCGAAGGTTCTCTGATGGCGGCAACCCGCACACTCGCAGAAACGGTCTTCGTCACCGACCCGAAGAACCACGAAACGCTGCTCCTGGCCGCAGGCACGACGGTCACTGATCCGGTGCTCGCCGCCCAGATCACCCACCCAGAGGCATGGATGCCGGAGGCCGCTCGCGTCCCTGAGGCACAGCCTCCCCGGGCGCCCCGCCGCACGAAGGCCGTGACCGAGACGGACGCGCCATGACGCTCACGGACGCCGCCTACCTCCGCTCCGAACTCGGCGAAGTCGACCGTGGCGACCTCGACGTCCGTCATGCTCGGCTCGGCTCGGTTGGGGCGGTTGCCATCGAGGTCCTCCGCGAGCGCAAGGCGTCGCTTGTCGCCGATCCCCTGGCCGTCACCGTCCAGGGGATCGCAACGGTGAACACCGCGGAGAACGTCAAAGCAATTGAACGCCAAATCACCACACTTGAGGACGCCGCAGTGCCGAGGATGCGTGTACATGACCCCCGTACCCCTGCGGCATCAGCGAACGCGCTAACTTGGCCTTCCTGCCAGCTCGTTACCTGATGGGGTTCAGCCACGCCAGAATGTGAGCGGCCAGATCGGGTATAGATCAGGTTCGCCCGTGCGAGGAATCCCCACCGGACTGGTCCCGCCACACGGGGGAGACCAGCTCACCCCCACCTGCGTGGGGGACCCGAAACCAAGGTCCCCCGGCGCGTTCGACAACCCGGCTGACCCCCACCCGCGTGGGGCCCCCGGGGGTCAATGAGATCGTTTCATCTTGAACTCGCAGGTCGCGGTACTGGTGTGAGCCCGTGATGCGGTCCTCGTGCTGGCAGGCGGAGTGATCGCCGTCGGGTGATCGGCTGTCACCGCTGGACTTCGCAGTTCGCCAGAACGAGCAGGGCCCGCAGCAACGTGGTGGCGTGATGGACGTTCATGCGCACCTTGGTCAGAATGCGCCAGGTCTTCAGGTTTGCGAAGCCGTGCTCGACGGCGGCGCGTTCGCGGCTGACCAGCCGGTTCGCCTCGTTCTCGGCGTCGGTGAGGCGGTGGGAGCGGGTCGCCTTGCGGCCGGTGATGATGATCGGAGCAACCTTGCCGCCGGCGTGGCGGACTGCCCGGTGATGGGTGTGGAGGAGGGCGAAGTCGTCGGCGGTTACCCGGCTCTTTCGGTAGGAAACGTACTGCACCGGCGGCCGGCGCCAGGGAGGCGACCTTGGCGAGCGCCCAGGCCGTGCCGCTGCTGCTTGTCGTGATGTTGCCGGTCGTGATGTTGCCGGGTGGCTGACGCGGACGTCGGTCACCCGGCAGGGGGAGGGAGTCAGCTGGTGGTGTTGCTCTGGGAGATGGCGTAGACGCGGTTGTCGGGGGCGCGGAAGAGCCGGAAGCGATAGTCGCTGCCGCCGGCTCCGGCGCCGGGGACCACCTGGACGGTGGAGACCCACTCGGCGCCGTTGTTCTGGAGCTGGGTCATGGCCTTGTCCAGATTTGTGGTGTTGAAACCGAAGGCGATGGAGGTGGGGCTGGTGCGCCAGGGGTACTGGGGGGCCTTCGGTCCGTAGAGCTCGAACAGGTTGCCGTTGGACGTGGTGAAGACGGAGAACTCCTCGGAGCTGCTCACCAGGTCCAGGTCGAGGGCTTTCTGGGCGAATTCCTTCATCGCGGGGTACTGCCGGGTGGTCAGGGCGACCGCCCCTCACTGCAGTCTGGTGATACCCGCGTCAGCGGTGGGGGCGGTCCTCTTCGTGCTGGTGGGACCGGTCTCGGCCGACGCCGGCGCGAGGTTGGTGGCCATGAGGGACGCGCCTATCACCAGCGCCCCCGCTATCGCGGTGCGGCGTGTGAATGAAGTGGTCATGAAGGTGCTCCTGAAGGGTGGGGGGATGGCGTGCGTTGTCATCGGTGGGTGTCGCCCCGTGCTGTGCCGCGGAGCCAGCAAGATCCCGAACTCCATGACGAGCCCGCTCCGGGCGACACCTCACCGAATAGTTGACATGTGAACAACGAGCTGAATTGGTATACGTGTCAACTACTCGCAGGCGGCGTCAGGTGTCCTGCCCCGATTAGTTCACGCATGAACTAATCGGAGTAGGATGGCGCGATGAGCACGGAACACTGGAATGCGCGAGAGAGTCGGGCGTGGCGAGGTCTGCTGGATGCGCAGCGCCTGGTGCGCGAGCGTGTGGAGAGGGAGCTTGCGCGCGAGACGGACCTGTCCCCGCAGGACTACACGGTGCTGGTCGCGCTGACCGAGGCGCCGGACGGGAGGCTGCGCCCCACGGACCTTGCCGCGGCCATCAGCTGGGAGAAGAGCCGGCTGTCGAACCATACGGTACGCATGGAGAAGCGGGGTCTGGTGACCCGTGAGGGATGTCGCGATGACGGGCGCGGTTCCGTGGTCGCGGTCACCGATGCCGGGCGTGCGGCGATCCGGTCGGCGGCGCCGCTGCACCGCGCGCACGTGAGGAAGTACTTCATCGACGCGTTGACCGCCGAGCAGCAGGAGGCGCTGATCGACATCTCCGCCAGCCTCATCCGGCATGTGACCGCCGCAGGTCGGGCCGAGGGGCGGGCGACCGCTGATTCCCCTTGAGCGTGTAGTTGACGCGTGTACTACCTCCGGGTTAGGTTGTACACGCATCAACTACTTGGCGGGTGCGCCCGCCCGGAAGGTCGCGTCATGGAGTTCGGAATTTTCGGCGTCGGGGACCTCTCCCCGCACCCGGTCACGGGGAAGACGGTCAGCGCGACCGAGAGGATCCGGGGCATCGTCCGCATCGCGCGGCACGCCGACGAGGTCGGCTTCGACGTCTATGCGATCGGCGAGCACCACAACCCGCCCTTCATCTCCAGCGCGGGCGCCGCGATCCTGGCCTCCATCGCCGCGCAGACAACGAACATCACTCTGTCGACGTCGACGACCCTGATCACCACGACCGACCCGGTGCGGATCGCGGAGGAGTTCGCCACCCTGCAGCACCTCGCGGGCGACCGGGTCGACATCATGCTCGGCCGCGGGAACACCCCCGAGGTCTATCCGTGGTTCGGCCAGGACATCCGCCAGGGCATCCCCCTGGCCATCGAGAACTACGCTCTGCTGCGCCGACTTTGGGACGAGGACGTAATCGACTGGGAAGGAAGGTTCCGGGCCCCGCTGCGAGGCTTCACCTCGATGCCCCGGCCGCTGAACGGCACCCCGCCGTTTGTCTGGCACGGCTCGATCCGCTCGCCCGAGATCGCCGAGCAGGCCGCGTACTACGGCGACGGCTTCTTCGTGAACAACCTGTTCATGACCATGAAGTACTTCAAGGACTTCGTCGACTACTACCGCGCCCGCTTCGAACACCACGGCCACGGCCCCGCCCACAGCGCGATCGTCGGCGCAGGAGGCGGCGCCTTCGTCCGCAGGAACAGTCAGGACGCCGTAGCCGAGTACATGCCCTACTTCCGTGGCAGCCGCTTACACTCCGGCTACTTCGACCACGTCACGACGGAGACCGGGCTCACTGTCGGCAGCCCGCAGCAGGTCATCGAGAAGGTCCTCTCCTTCCCCGACTACTTCGGCCCCTACCAGCGCCAACTGTTCGGCCTGGACTTCGGCGGCGTCCCGGAGAAGACCATCCACGAACAGCTCGACCTGTTCGGCTCCGACATTCTCCCCGTCCTGCGCCGCGAAATGCCCGCACCTCCGGCAGCCGGAAAGACGCGCACAGTCGCCTGAGCCGCGGCATTCCCGCCGCGCCACCCCCTCGCCTCCCCCTGCGCAGTCGCCGTACGCGGGTCGCCCCCTGGGGCACCCCGGTCCCCTCTCTCTGTCCGCATCCGACCTCACGGAGAACCACTACGCCATGACCATGGCCTTCTGGATAGTCGCCGGCCTCAGCACGCTCGCCTTCCTCGCCGCAGGGCGGCATGAAGCCCGCCCGAGACCCGCGCCGCCCTCAAAGAGGCCAACATGCCCTGGGCGGACGACTTCTCCGCCGGGTCCATCAAGCTCATCGGCCTGGCCGAGGTGCTCGGTGCACTCGGTCTGATCCTGCCCGCCCTGACCGACACCGCGACCGTCCTCAGCCCGATCGCCGGCATCCGCCTCGCGCTGGTCATGCTCGGTGCCGTCAAGGTCCGCACCCGCCGCAAGGAATCCCCGGCCGCGCCGACGGTACTGGCCGTGCTCACCTCACTGCCGCCGTCCTCGGCTTCGCCGCCCTGTAAGGCCGCGGGCGCGGGACCGCCCACGCATCCAAGTCGTCGGGCGGCTGCCCCACGCCACATCACACGGCACGTCTATCGCGCCCGCGATGCACCCGACCTCCCCGCGACGCCCGTCGTCCGACCTTCCAGAAAGAAGTCCGTATGTCCTCCGCTGTCTCCTCCCGCCCGCTGGCCGCTTTCGTCCGCACCGTCCTGCCGGCAGCCATCGCCGCGGCGGTCGCTGTCCTCGTGGCCTACTTCCTCTTCGACCTGGCGGGAGCCGACTACACCGTCACCACGTCCGGCAGCCAGAGCACGGTGAACGCGCCGATGGCCGGCATCATGACCCTCCTGATGACCCTGGTCGGAGGCGGTATCGCCCTGGTCATCGCCCGGCGGACCGCACGGCCCGGGCGGACCTTCGTCCTGCTCGTGGCGCTCGCCGTCGTCGTGATGGCGGCAGGGCCCCTCACCTCCGCCCAGCAGGGCCTGACCATCGCGGCCCTCGAAGTCCTTCACCTGATCGCGGCGGCGACCGTCCTGCTCATCGTCCTGCCGCGCCTCGGCAACAGCCGGACTACGCCATCCTGATACCCGCCGACCCAGGCAAACCCGTACGCCAAGTCACGTTCACCGTGCTTGGTGTACGGGTTCCTCGCTGTTCAGCTTCGAGAACGTACGAACCCGCGCGCTTCCGTCTTCGATGTTCTGGAGGTGGCGGGGGCGTGGAGCCGTTGCGCTCCCTGCCGCGAGCACCGTGCCGCCCTCGAAGACCTCATGGCCTGCGGTGCCGCAATCGGCTCGATGTCAGCCGTATCCTTCCAGCCTCGCTCCGTTCGGGACGCGTTCGGGATACAAGGAGCAGGAGCAACCGACTAGGCCCAGGAAGGATTGGCAACGGCACACCACATCCTGGAAAGACGTCATGGATTGGCAATGATCAGCAAGGGCCGCCAAGATCCTCAAAAGGACTAACGGTTTGACCTGCGGAAACGCAAGAGCGAGGGGTGCCATGTAGACGTGGCGCCCCTCTCACTCGCTCGGGCCAAGATCCAGGGACCCTGCAGGGGCCCGGAGGGAACCGGAGGATAGAACGACGTCCTCAGCCAGCCGCCAGCACTTCGTCGACACCGGCCGCTGCCCGAGGGCTCGTACGGGTGCGGGGTGACGCGGTCCCACTGATCGATTTTCATGCTGAATTCGCAGGTCGGGCCGCTGATGTGGGTGGAGACTGACGCGCTCGTACTGCTCTCGGACGTGATCGTTAGCAGGTGATCGTCTGCCATGGGCCGGTTCGCGGGTTCTTGGGTGGTCCGCCCGAGGCGTCTCGTAGGTTCCGCAACGGGAAGGAGGTGCATGATGGACGTGTTGACGTGGACGATCGAGCGGCGGATGCGACTGGCTGAGCGGGCTGAGCTGCTGCGCAAGGAGCTGGCGGAGATTGACGCCGAGCTGGGCCGGTTGGAGGCGGCCGAGGTGGTGTTCGGGCAGTGGGCCGAGGCGACGGGGGACGGCGGCCGTCGGGCATCGTGGAGCCGGAGCCGGAGCCGGAGCCGGAGCCGGTGGTGACGCCCGGGGCGGGTGGGATGCGGCTGATCCCGGACCGCGAGGAAGGCGTGGGGGTGGAGGTGCTCACGTCGGAGTACCGGCGGATCATGGAGATCGTCGCGAAGGCGTCGGGCCGGTGATGGCCAAGGACGTTGCGCTCGCGCTGGGTCGTGAGAACACTCCGGCAGAGGTCGAGCCGGTCCGCGGCCAGTTGCGCAAGCTGTCCGACCGGGGCTGGCTGACCCGGACGGGCTCGGGACGGTACCTGCCGCGCTGATCGCCCGGCTGGGGCAGAGCGGCCGGTTTGGGCCGTAACGCGAGGGCCTCCAGCGGGAGTTGGCGTTCGTGTGAAGAACAGCCGCCCGCCGAGGGCTCTCCCGGTGTTGTCTACCAGGTCCGGCTTCCTGTGTCGAAGAGGACCGTCGATCTCGTCGGCGGACTGATACGCCAGCGCCGCAAGCAGCTGGGCACGCGCTGGCGCAAGGCCGCTCCGGGCACGCAGGCGATCGTCGTACTGGCCGTCCTGCGCCACGACCAGCGCCTGGCCGACATGGCCGGCGGCAACGCCGTCTCGGCCGCCACCGTCCGCCGCTGGGTCCTGGAAGTCCTCAACCTGCTCGCCGCCCGGGCCCCGCGTCTGGACCGCGCCCTGAAGAAGATCGCCCGTCGGGGCGGTGCGGTGGTCCTGCTGGACGGCACCCTCGTGCGCACTCGCCGCCGCACCGGGGCGGCCAACCGCAAGAACTACAGCGGGAAACACAAGGCCCATGGCCTGCTCTTCCTCGCGCTGACCGACGAGAAGGGGAACCTGATCTGGATCTCCTCCGCCCGCCCTGGCCGGGCCAGCGAGATCACCGCCGCACGCCACGACCACATCACCAGGCATCTGCGCGAGGCCGGCCTCGGCGCCCTGGCCGACCTCGGCTTCGTCGGCCTCGACGACGACCCCGACGATGCTCCGGTCATCATCACCGGCCGCAAGGCGACCCGCTCCCACCGCCTCACCGACGCCGAGAACGAGGCGAACCGGCTGGTCAGCCGCGAACGCGCCGCCGTCGAGCACGGCTTCGCAAACCTGAAGACCTGGCGCATTCTGACCAAGGTGCGCATGAACGTCCATCACGCCACCACGTTGCTGCGGGCCCTGCTCGTTCTGGCGAACTGCGAAGTCCAGCGGTGACAGCCGATCACCCGACGGCGATCACTCCGCCTGCCAGCACGAGGACCGCATCACGGGCTCACACCAGTACCGCGACCTGCGAGTTCAAGATGAAACGATCTCAGTGGGCCGTTCGCCTTGTCGACGGTCATGGTTGCCGTGCGTTCCGGGTCGAGCGACCACTCGTACCCGCGTGAGTGGGTGTGCGGGGGCAGGGACGCGGCGACGCCAAGCTCAGCCGCCTCGCAGTACCCGAGCAGTACTTCGACCTCGCGCGCCAAAGGCTGCGCGGCACCCCCGCATACAACGTCGGCGCCGCCTGCGCGCAGATCCACCGTGACCTGACAGAGGGCGGTTTTGAGGTGCCCGATGCTGGGTCTGCTGTCCTTCCGGGCACCCCTGCGCGTCACCGTCCTTCGATGAACCCGGGCTGCCTGCGAGGAGTTGGGAGCGGTTGTCCAGCGACATCAGCACCATCAGAGGTGTCAGGGAATGGGAGGCGAAGGCGCTGACCGCAGTGCCATGAAGGCGATCGCCATCCATGGCAGTGACCACGGCGACCGGGCGGCGACGGCTGCCATGGCGTCGCGGAACGCCTGCGCGGTCGCGGTGCCTGACGGCTGGACGGTGATGGGCTGCGCGGTGGTCAGGACCGGGCCGGCTTCGTGAGGCGCGGGTCGAGGCCGTATTGCTCGTGGGCGCCGAGGTTCTCGCGCAGGGTGGGGCCTTCGTAGTCGAGGTGGAACAGGCCGCGTTCCTGCAGGATCGGGACGACCTGGTCGACGAAGGTGTCGAAGCCGTCGTGGTAGCTGTCGACGGCGATCGAGAAGCCGTCGCAGGCCCCTGCCTCGAACCAGTGCTGCATGTGGTCGGCCACGTCGGCGGCGGTGCCGGCGATGACCGGGTGGTAGTCGATGACGCCGTGGGCGAGCACGTCGCGCAGGGTCCAACCTTCCCGGGCCACTTCGAGGGCGCGGGCGGAGCGCGGGTCGTGCGGGCTGGGTATGGCGTCGGCGAGCTGGTCCGCGGTCAGCGGGTCGTCGAGTTGGCCGGGGCCGAGCGGGAGGCCGATCATGGCGCCGAGGTAACGCACGCGTTGGTTCAGGTCGACGACCTCGTCCAGGAAGCGGCGCCGTTCCAGGGCGGCCTGGCGGGAGGGGGCGATGGTCGGCATGAAGCCGGCGAGCATCTTCACCTCGTCCGGGTCGCGTCCGGCGCGCTTGGCGGCGTCCCGCAGGGCCTGGCGCTGGGCTCGGGCGTCCTCGATGGTGTACGGGTTGGCGTAGACGCCGCTGGCGTAACGGCCCGCGAGTTCCAGGCCGTAACTGCCGCCGCCTGCTTGGAAGATGACCGGCTGGCCCTGCTCGGACGGAGGGATGGGCAGCGGGCCGTGTGAGGCGGCGTGCTTGCCCTGCAGGTTGACCGGCTGGATCTTGTCCATGTCGGCGAACCGCTTGCCGTCGACGTCGAGCAGCCAGGCGTCCTTCTGCCAGCTGCCCCACAGCCCCTGCACGATCTGGATGACCTCGTGGGCACGCTCGTACTTCTCCGCGCGCGGCGGGATCATCGCGCCGAAGTTCGCCGCGGCGGCGGGGTCGGAGGTGGTCACCGCGTTCCAGCCGGCCCGGCCGTGGCTGATCACGTCCAGGGCCTTGAATTGGCGGGCGAGATTGTAGGGCTCGGTGAACGTGGTGGAAGCGGTGGTGACCAGGCCGATTCGCTCGGTCTCGCGCGCGAGGACGGTCAGGATCAGCAGCGGGTCGATCATGTGGTGCGGCGCATGGTGGTCGAGGTCGACGTCCAGGACCGGGGTGTCCGCGATGAACAGCAGCTGGATCTTGCCGCGCTCGGCGGCCTGCGCGTAACGCACGAACTGGTCCATGTCCGTGTAGCTGTTCAGGTTCGCACCCGGTAGTCGCCAGGCCCCGGGCGCGGCCCCGTATCCGCCGCTGAACTGCATGCCCAGGACCATCTGTCGGCTTGTCACGGTTACTTCTCCAGACCAGGCAACGAAAAACGGAGGATACCTCCGATTAGCTTTTCGAGAATGACGGAGGCATCCTCCGAATTGTCAAAGTCGGGGCCTGGGCCGGGCCGGCCGAGTGGCGACCCGGCCCAGGCGCCGGATGGTTCCTGCGGGCGGAGGAGCTACGGCGTGTCGAGGACTCCCGGGGTGTCATGCAGGACCACGCTCCGCTGCAGCGGGACCCGCTCCGTGCGGAGGGTGTTCACTGGTGCCGCCGGGTCGGCCATGCCGAAGGAGATGCCGAACAGCAGCTTGAGCTCCGCGGGGACGCCCAGGAACTCGCGGACGGTGTCGGCGTAGACGCCGAGTACGGTCTGCGGGATGCCGGCCAGCCCCCGGGCCGCCAGCGAGAGCAGGAAGTTCTGTGCGTACATGCCGATGTCGCCGGCCGTCCGTACCCCGTCGCCGAGTGCCGGCATGAACAGGAAGGCGGCGTGGGGAGCGCCGTAGAACTCCAGGTTCTCGCGGACCGCCGCCCTCCTGCCGTCCCGGTCCGAGCGCTCGACGCCCCGGGCCCGGTAGACATTCGCGCCCAGGGCCTGCGACCGCTCGAGGTAGATGCCCTCCTCGCCGTAGCCATCGGTGAAATCCGGGGAGGTCCGCCCCTCTTCCTCGGCCTGGAGCAGCTCTTTGGCCAGGGCGTCGCGCGTCGCACCCGAGACGACGTGCACCGTCCACGGCTGGGTGTTGCTGTTGGAGGGGGCGGTCTGTGCGTCTTCCAGCACGCCGCGGATGTCCGAAGGGGACAGGGCGGTGGACATGAACCGCCGGGGGGAGCGGCGGGAGCGTGCGATGTCGGTGAAGGGTGATGCGGTGCCGGGCACGGCGGTTCCTCTCCATGGCGCACAGTCACCGCCACGGCGGCCGCCGCGCAGTGCGGTACGGCAGGCCATGTGACGAGGCAGCTGACGTAAGGGCCGGGCGCGGGACGCACCGTTGCGGGTACCGGCAGGCATGCGGATGCTCGCGGGCGGCGGCGTGCCGAGACTGCAGGCTGCAGCGCGGGGGACTGTGTGCTCTTCGTGTTCGTCTCGTGTCGTGGTGCGCCGTCGTGCCGTTGCGTGCACGAGGGCGCGTCGCGAGTCTCAGCGGTGGGCGGCGCGGTTCATCTCGACGACGTCGTCGACGGTGGGGTTGGCCGGTAGGGCGGCGAAGCGTTCCGGGAGGCTGTCGCGGATGGCCGCGTCCTTGGCGCGGTCGGCCGCAGCCAGGGCCGCCGGCAGCTCGTCGAGGGTCAGCTCGGTGCAGTAGGCGGGGCTGTTCGGCTGCTGGCGCCAGGAGTCGGCCAGCGTGCCGGCGTCGTAGGGGTCGAAGCCGGTGTCGTCGACGAGCCGCATGGCCACACGCCGCGCCTCCTCGGTGTCGCCGGCGACGGGGATGGCGAGGCGGCCGGGTGTTCCGGCCGGAACACCCTTGGTCCGCTGGGTCTCGGCCAGGGCGGCGTTCCATGCCTTGACCACGGGGCGCCCCAGCTGCTTGGCGTTCCACACGCTCTCGACCTCGCCGTTGTCCACGGCCTCGATCTGCCCGCTGAGGTGCGGATAGTAGTTCGAGGTGTCGATGATCACCGTCTCGGCGGGGACCGAGGCGAACAGGTCGGCCAGCTTTCCGGCCACGCCGAAGGGGATGGCCAGGACGATGACGTCCCGGTCCTGGACGGCGACGGAGAGCTCCGCCGCGCGGGCCCCGGACTCCAGCACCTCGGCCCGGATGGCCTCGGGGCCGCGGGCGTCGGCCACCTGGACGTCGTGACCCGCTGTGCTGAGCTTGGCAGCGAGGTTCCCGCCGATGGCGCCAGCGCCTATGACAGTAATTTTCATGATTTGTTCCTCACAAGGTTGTGCTGCCCCCTAGGGCAGCGCGATGTGATGGCTGTGTGGTGGTGCCACCTGGCCATGCGGGGGCGGAGCGCGGTGTCTGGCGTCTTACGCCTGGGTGTCCTGCTGGCGGTAGCCGCTCGCGATGAGCGCGCGGAGCCGGTCGAGCGACTCCTCCTCGGTGCCGGTGCCCTTGATCCAGGCAATGGAACAGGCCGCGAGGAACAGGTCGTTCCCCCGCACCGACGCGCGCACGCGCCCCGCGAGCTGCGCGGCTCGCACGTACTGATCGGTGGCGGAGATGAGGATGTGGCAGGGGATCGTGAGCGGGTTGTCCGGCTCCTGCGCCCGGGCCGCGGCCATGAGCGGGTCCGGCAGCCCGCTGAAGGCGCTGAAGTACTCCTCCATCGCCCGCAGCCACTGCTCCAGCGCCTCGGCCGGGTCGCCGAGCTGATCGATGTCCGCCTGGCGGGCCACCAGCTCTTCGGAGCGCGTCTGTAGCACGGCCGCCAGCAGTGCTTCCCTGGTGGGGAAGTGCCGGTACAGGGTGCCGGGCCCGACGCCCGCCTCCTTGGCCACCGCCTCAAGAGAGGTGCCGACCCCGTGCTGCAAGAAGTGACGCTGCGCGGTCTCCAGGAGGGCCGTCCGGTTGCGCTGGACGTCCGCGCGAGGCTTGCGTCCCCGCAGTTCACCGGCGCTCATGCGCCCTCCTGCCTACCGTGATCGTGCGGCCGCATCAAAACGGATGCTGCCTCCGTACATTTTCGAGAGTAAAGCGGAGGCAGCATCCGGTCAAATGGACGGACTGAGCCCGGAGCCGGAACAACGCAGGGGGCCGACATATTTGGCCGTAGAGCGCGGGGCAAAAGTGGTGCGGGCTGCACCGCTCCGGGGTGCCCTTGTCCGGCCCCTCCCGTGCCACGTCGGCTCGGCCCCCGGCCGAAGACGTCAGGGGGTGAGCTGCTGGTGCCCTATGGCGGAGAGCAGTTCGAGCTTGCTGTGGCTCTCCGTGCCGGGGCGAGTGGTCAGGACCACCAGGGTCTGGGCGCGGTTCTCGGTGAACAGGAGTTGGGCGTCGACGTCGATGCGGCCTAGTTCGGGATGGAGGATGGTCTTGCAGTCGTCGTAGCTCTGTGCGACCTCCTGAAGTTCCCACATGCGGACGAACTCGGGGCTGTGTTTTTGGAGTTCGGCGAGGATCCGGGCGGCTCGGGGGGTGTCGCTGCCGGCTGTCAGCGCGGCCCGCAGGCGCGCTGCATGGGCGCGGCCGTGGTGATCGTGGACCTCCTCGGGATACACCAGACGCTCGGCCGGGTCCATGAACCAGCGGTAGTATCCGCTGCTGGCCAGACCGGTGTGGCGGGTCTGGTCGCCGAAGAGTGCGACGGCCACGGGGTTCATGGCGAGCGTGTCGAGCAGGTCGGTCTGCACCAGGGCCGGGGAGTCGTCCAGGCGGTCCAGGACCCGCAGCAGCGTCGGGCTGACGTGTTCGCAGCGGTGGAAGCGGGCCGGGGCGTTGTGGCCGATGAGGACGAAGAGATGGTCGCGTTCGTCCAGGGTCAGCCGCAGTGCCCGGGCGAGAGCCGCGGTGATCTGGACGGAGGGCTGCGGAGCGCGCTGCTGTTCCAGCCGGGCGTAGTAGTCGGTGGACATGCCGGCGAGCTGCGCGACCTCCTCGCGGCGCAGCCCCTGCGTACGCCTGCGTGGCCCCTCGATCAGCCCGACGTCGCGAGGCCGCAGCGTTTCACGCCGGTGGCGCAGGAATTCCGCCAGTTCCTTCTTGTCCATGCCACCCATCCTCGCCGCATCCCGCTCGGCTATCCAGGGACCGCCGATCCATGGCTGAGCAGTCCCCTCATGCCCGAAGCCGCCCGTGTCGGCGACGGGTGAATCAGGGTTCAGCCGCCGCCGACAGCCCGCACGGCCGACGCCGAGGGCACTCGCCGCGAGACGACCCGATGGTCCTTGACCTGCCTGCCCCGCTGGGCAATTCGCGGCTCTGTCGGCGGTATGTCGGATGCCCGTCGTGTGATGGGTGCTCGACGTGCCGCCGGTGCTGAGGACGGAGCCGGTCGTCGCCGTTGCGACGACCGGGGCGAAGCCGAAGGCGCTAACTGACCGTTGCCGCGTCTTGGGTGAGGACCTCCCCGAGGCGGGTCGAGCTCGCGTTCTTCCATGACGTGGCCCTTCAAGGCCCGCGCGCGTGCCGTTGTTCCGAGTCGGGCATAGGTCGGTCAGCTGCTGCTGATCATGGCGAGGACGTCGTCGTAGGAGCCGTTGGCCACCGCGTCGCGGAGGAACCTGGCGCGTTCGACGACCAGCTCCTTCGCGTCGGGCTTGTCGCGCAGCAGGTCGAGGGTCTGGGTGAGGAAGTCGTCCAACGGCATGGACTGTTCGTTGTCCTGCTGGCCGAGCAGGGTCGTGCGCACAGCTGGCGGGACCACCTCGATCACCTGGACGCCCGCGTCAGCGCCGGCGAGCTGGATGCGCAGGCTTTCGGAGAAGGAGTGCAGCGCGGCCTTGGTCGCGCTGTAGGTCGGCGTGATGGGAAACGGGACGAACGCCAGCGCGGAAGTGACGTTCATGACGACCGCGTGGTCCTTGCCCGCGAGCAGGGGCAGGAAGGCGTAGGTCATCCGGATCGTGCCAAGCAGATTGGTCGCGACGTGATCCTCGGCGACCTGGAGCCCGGCCGGGTCGAGGACGCTCTCCAGCTGCTGAATGCCCGCGTTGTTGACCAAAACGTTCAGCCCCGGGTGACTCGCCGCCACGGTTTCACGGGCCCGGAGGATCGAGTCGGGGTCCGCGACATCGAGGACGAGCGCGTCGATGCCCGGGTGCTCGGCGGTGATCTCGTCGAGGAGTTCCTTGCGCCGGCCGGCGACGATCACCTTGTTGCCGGCCTCCTGCAGGCGCAGGGCCAGACCGAGGCCGATGCCCGAGGTTCCGCCGGTGATCAGAATCGTATTGCCAGTGATCTTCATGGGGGTCTCGCTCCTTCGTAGCGGTGAGCGGTTGCGGCCTCGACCGTAGGAGCGCCCGCGCAGGCGCGGGAGAGGAAGGTTCATCCATGGATCGGCCGTCTCTGCCTGGTGGAGAGGACCTTGAACCGCCCAGTGGATCTGGTGTCGGCTCGGTGTGCGCAGGGAACTGAACGGCCAACCGGCCCCAGGGCCCGAGCCCCTCAGACGACCCACACAGGAGCACATCCGTCAGGCCGTTCCTGGTCGACCGTCGGTACGTCGCATTGGCCGATCAAGTGATCGCGGAGGGCTTCGCACCATGTGTGACCTGGGGTGCCTTCGGGGGATGTACAGGCCCGCGTCAATCGTCGAAGGCGGAAATCCGACGGCCCCGCACTCCGGACGAAAGCGCCCAGAGCAGGGCACCTGGCCTGCATCTTCAGACCACCAAAGGTGGCCGCCGATGGCCCCACGGCGGGAGGATCGGCGGCCCGGACGTGAGGGGATCTTTATGCGTCAGCATCACCCTCACCACCAAGAACGCGGAGCCTGTCAGAGACGATCCGCGAGGTGCGCCCCTTTCGCGGGCTTTACCTGGGCGCCTAGACCTGATTCCTGGGCCAGCGCACAGCTGCGGAAGGAGGCTCGAATGCGCCCCGCTCCGAACTGAGCCCGTCCAGCAGGAGGTCCCCGAGCTCGGAGAAGGCGTCGCCGGCGGTCAGGCCGGTCCTCTCCAGAAGGACCCCCGACTGGACCGCGTCGATGGTCACAGCCACGACCTGGGCGGCGAAATGCCCGTTGAGCGCGCGGAAAACGCCGGCCTGGACCCCCTCCTCGATCAGTTCGTGGACCCGCCGCGCCGCAGCAGCGGAGTTCTTGCGAGCCGATGCGCCCGCACGATGGGCAGCACAAGACGGCCCCGGCGAGAACCTGCTGACGGTGCGTGAGGCGCTGTTCATGCCTGCCCAGGACATCGGCCTGAGCTACGCCGCGGTGGAGAGCCGACGCTGGACCGACTCGCGGTTCCCCAATGACCGGCGCAAGGAGGGCGTCTCCTACACGGTTACACGGTCCATCGCACTCTGGCGAACATCGCGGACGAGGACGAGCGGTTCGTCGCACTGGCGTACCCGCCGCTGGACGAGGCAACCGGCCGCCGCCGGTGGACTCCGGATGCGGCCAGGCGGCGGGCCGGGCATCAAGTGGCCAAGCTGGTGTCCACCCAGGAAAAGGTCAATGCCATCCACACCCTGGCCCGTGATGAGGAGGTGGCGGGCAAGGTGACCACGGACATATTGCGCCGCCCGGACGTCGCCTTCCGCGCCATGAGCGACGACACAGCCAGGCACCAGGTCAATCACGCCCAGGTCGAGCGCAGCCGCCAGGCCCGCGAGCGCTTCGAACGCACCAACCCCCATCGCGCCCACCGTGAAGCGCATCGAGCACGCGACCGAGCTTTTGGACCTGGTCCTTGGCCTGCCACAGCTCGTCGCGAACGCCGGCCGCATCGTCCCGCGGCTGCGCGAACGGCACTTGACCGATGACGAACGCACGGTCATCCACACGAACGTGGCACGGGTGCGCGCGCCACCCTGGACTGGATCGAAACCGCGGTGGACACCGGCAGTCGATGTCGACGCGGCGCTGGGCGGCAGCCGGGGTCATCAATGTCATCCGCGACCAGCTCCGCCGCCGTATCAGTCTCGCCGTCGGCAAGAAACCTCGCGCAGCCATCGGTGATGGTGGACTCCCAGTCGGTGAAGGCACCCGAGACCGTCAGCAAGAACACGAGAGGGTACGACGTCGGGAAGCAGAACAACGGGCGCAAACGGCACCGATCTGCGACCATCGCGGCCTGGTCCTGACGGTGATGGTCACGGCCGCCAACGTCACCGACCGGGACGAGGCGCTTGACCCGCCGCACAGCCCGTCCCGCCGAGCGGCGTGACGCTGCCCGTACTCCCTCGCACAGGCAGCCTGAAAAGGCGCAACGAGTATTCAATCTGCTGATCAGAGCCATCCAGCGGATGTCCCCGGGGAAGCGGCCGGCAGACTTCGCCACCCAGATGTTCAGATCCGGACCACTGATCGTCGGTGGCCCTGCCCATGGGCAGGGCTACCTCTGTCCCACCGCGCCTCGGCCACATCCACCCTGCCACTAGGGCTGCTCAGGAGGCCGACTTCCGCACCAGGGCCTGCCTGGCTAGGGCGGCGTTTAGCGGACCCACCGAGGCGACCCCAACTGGCCCCAGTGCGAGGGGCGTTCGGGGGCACTGAGGGGTGGTGGCGAGGCGAAGTGGCCCCACCTCGGGACTTGCGGTGTCACGGTGGATGTGGTCCGCCGAGGGTGGGTGCTGCGGATGTCCTTGTCCAAGCAGGAGCTGTTTGACCGGATCCGTCGCGACAGCTGGCAGCAGCAGCTGTCGATCCGGGCGTTGTCGAGGAAGTACGGGGTGCACCGGCGTCTGGTGCGGGAGGCGTTGGCCTCGCCGGTGCCGCAGCCGCGCAAGCGGCCGGTGCGGATCTCGCCGCGGATGGAGCCGTACAAGAAGACGGTCGACGAGTGGCTCCGTGCTGATCTGGAGGCGCCGCGCAAGCAGCGACACACGGCCAAGCGGATCGGTACGCGGCTGGAGGAGGAGTTCGGGGTCACCCTGCCCTACACCACGGTGCGCGACTTCGTCACCGCCCGCCGCCAGGCGATCGCCGAAGAGGGGGTGCCGGTCGAGGGCTTCCTGACGCGACACAACGCCCCGGGTGCGGACGCCGAGGTCGACTTCGGGGAGGTCTGGGTCGATCTGGCCGGTCAGCGGGTGAAGTGCTACCTGTTCGCGTTCCGCCTGGCCTACTCGGGCCGGGCAGTGCACCGCATCTCCCGCTCCTGCGGGCAGCAGGCGTTCTTCGAGGGACACGTGCACGCGCTGACCGTTCTGGGCGGTGTTCCGGCAGGTCAGGTGCGCTACGACAACCTCACCCCGGCGGTCAGCAAGGTCATGTTCCGCAGTCGGCTGCGCGAGGAGAACCCGAAGTGGACCGTGCTGCGCGAGTTCTACGGCTTCACCCCGCTTTACTGCGAGCCAGGACTTCGCGGCGCGCACGAGAAGGGTGGAGTGGAGGGCCAGGTCGGCTATTTCCGTCGCAACTACCTCACCCCTGTCCCACGCGTGGAGACGTTGGAAGATCTCAACCGGCAGATCGCCGGATTCGAAGCACGGGAGCTGGAGCGTCGGATCGGCTCGCGGATCCGCACGATCGGCCAGGACTTCGCCCGTGAGGCCCCGCACCTGCTGCCGCTGCCGCCGGAGCCGTTCGAGACGGCCATGACCTTCCAGCCGAGGGTCGACCGCTACAGCCGGATCACCGTCAAGATGTGCTCCTATTCCGTCCCGGTCCGGTTCATCGACCGCAAGGTGACCGTCCACCTGACCGGCGACACCCTGGTCGTGTTCGACAACCGGCGGGAGATTGCCCGCCATGCCCGGCTCGCGGGCCGGGGTCTGGAGCACTTGATCCTGGACCACTACCTGGAGGTTCTGCTGCGCAAGCCCGGCGCGCTTCAGGGCTCCGAGGCACTGCACCAGGCCCGCGCCGAGGGCGCCTTCACCGCCGAACATGAGGCGTTCTGGGCTCTGGCCAAACAGCAGCTCGGCGAGAGCGAAGGAACCAAAGCCCTGGTCAGGATCCTGCTGCTGCACCGACATCAGCAGCACGCCGACGTGATCGCCGGCCTTCGTGCCGCGGTCGAACTAGGCAGTTGCAGCGAGGATGTGGTCGCCCTGGAGGCCCGCAAGGCTGCCCAGGCCGCCGGCCGGGCCCCCACCGTCACCGCCACCCCGGCACCGCCGGACCCATTCGAACCGCCCGGCCCGCAGATGCCGCAGGTCAGCCACCTCACCGCGCGTCGCCTGACCGGGCCCTTGCCCGAAGACGCCCGACCCCTGCCCCGACTGGAGCAGTGGGACGAACTGCTCCACCTGCGCCGGAAGGATTCATCATGACTGCCGCTCATCACGCGCTCACCGCCCAGGCGTCCGACGCCGCGATCGACACCGCCTGCCGCATGCTCCGGCTGCCCACCATGCGGGCCCAGGCCGCCGACACCATCGCCCGCGCCGAACGTGAGGGCCTCTCCTACGCCGGCTTTCTCGCCGAGCTGCTGATGGCCGAGTGCGAGGACCGCGACCGCCGCCGGGCCGAGCGCCGCATCCGGGCAGCCCACTTCCCCCGCGAAAAGTCCCTGCGCGACTTCGACTACACCGCCAACGCCAACGTCGACCCGGCTACCATCCACAACCTCGCCACCTGCGACTGGATCACCAAGGGCTACCCCCTGTGTCTGATCGGGGACTCCGGCACCGGCAAGTCCCACCTGCTCATCGCGCTGGGCACCCAGGCCGCCATGGCCGGTTACCGCGTCCGCTCCACCACTGCGGCCAGCCTGGTGAACGAGCTGGTCGAAGCCGCCGACGACAAACAGCTCGGCAAGACCATCGCCCGCTACGGACGCGTCGACCTTCTGGAAATCGACGAGCTCGGCTACCTCGAACTCGACCGCCGCGGCGCCGAGATGCTCTTCCAGGTGCTGACCGAGCGGGAGGAGAAGAACAGCATCGCCATCGCCTCCAACGAGGCGTTCACAGGCTGGTCCAAGACGTTCACAGATCCGCGGCTCTGCGCGGCGATCGTGGACCGGCTCACCTTCAACGCCACCCTGATCGAGACCGGCACCGAGTCCTACCGTCTTGCCCGCACCAAAGCGAACAAGACCAGACAGCGAAATAGACCGGTTCATGCGGCAGTACGGGCATCTGCTGGTGCCAGGACGGCCCAAGCCTCCCGGCTCAAAGTGCCGAGCCCGATCACGGCCTCGGCCGCCTCGGATCCCATCTCCAGCTGGCGCCACAGCTCCTGCAATGCCCCGGAGATGTCCCCGCTGCCCGTGAACCGACGCTGCGCGATGTCCAGGTCGCGCAGCCAGCCGTCCAGATAGGGGTCGGCCGTCAGCCGGGATACGTACTCGTCGATCTGGGCGGCCAGATGCGCGCTCAGCCAGGCCCCGCCGGTCTCCAGCAGCCTGCTGCGCACGGTCGTGTTCAAAAACGACCAGTGCGCCGCCACTTCCGCCACCGCCGGCACAGCCGCACTGCCCGGACGCACCGCGGCACGAAACTCCTCGAGGGCGTGTTCCAGCGTCCCGTCCGTGAGCTGCTGCCGGAGCTCAGCGAGAGCGCCGTCGTCCCGGTTCGGCTCCCAGCCCCTGAGGGCTGCCTGCGCAGTCCGCTCCACCGCGAGCAGCCCGGCGGCCGCGTCTTCAAGACGAGCCGCAGGCCCGGGGACCAGCCGGGGCACGGACGCGGCAAAATCACCGGCCACCCGCATGGCCAGACGCCGCCCGGCACGCGCTTCCACCGCCTCGGCCTGCACCAGGGCGACCCGGTTGAGGATCACCAGGGCCAGCGGGACGCCGAACGCCGCGGCCGTCACAGACGAGAAGACATTGGTGAAGAACGCCTTGTCCGCCCAGAATCCCGCGTGATCTCCCCACCAGCCCAGGCCGAGCAGCACCGCGCCGACCGCCCACAGCGCCACGCACCCGGCACGCAGCCCGCGCGGCGTCTCTTCCCAGATCCCCCGCACCTGCCCCGCCCCTCCCCGAACGGCTTGATCACCAGCTCCCAGACGCTACACCGCCCACCTCGGCGTCAAACCAGTGGTCCCAAACCAAGCCGCTCTCCGGAGCCATCTAACAACGCCTGATCTTCACGAATCATCCTAGAACTGGGGCCAGTTGGGGTCGCCTCGGTGGGTCCGCTGAACGCCGCCCTAGCCAGCCTGCCTGACTTCCGGCCTGCACACCTCGCCAGCACCAACGAATCAGTCGAGCGTACGCAGCACCAGCCGGACAACTCCCGTGACTCCTCGCCTGATCCACCCAAGCAGCCCTGACGCCACGGCCACGTCGGCGGCGGCCGCGGGCGCGGCCGCCCGGTCCGACTCCGAACGGCACCGAGAGCAGGAACGGGGCCAACTGCGCTTTCGCACACCGCATTTCTTACACGTCGTCATGACCCCATTCTCCCCTGCCGCCGCCCCTCTGCGGATCGCCTCGTACACGATGCGGGCGGTGTTGGCCGTGGAGACGTCCACGCGGCTCAGAGCTGGCTAGTGAGTGCGGTGTGCTGGTCGATGCGCCAGCTACGATCGCCCGCGCCGCCTTGTCCAGGCGACGGGTAGTGCGCGTCTGGGCGCGTCCCTAGTCACGGTCTCTGCGAGAGACTGCACCGGCAGGAGGATCAGCCCGCTCAGGGTGACGAGCGAGAAGCACGCGATGTAGGCCGTCGCCGGGGCGATCAAGGGCCGGACCGCTGACGGAACGCGGCCTTGCAGCAGGTTCACGACGGCGCGGCGATGGCGGCCAGGGGCCACGGCCACCCCCGGCCCAGGCGGCGGAGGCGGGGGAACGCTCCGACGTCTCGAATGGGCCGGCTTCTGCAGGCGTCCGACCGGACAGCCTCTGAATGTCACGTCTCCTTCCCTAGACGAGGACTTCGTCATCCAGACGGCCACCACCCGCCGTACCATGCTCGGCCAGCCCTTCACCCGCTGGTCGATCCGTAAACTCGCCGCCTATCTGCGCCGTGTGCACGGCCGCGTCATCCGCATTGGCCGTGAGGCCTTACGGTGCCTGCTGCGCCGCGGCATCACCTTCCAGCGCACCAAGACCTGGGAAGAGTCACCCGACCCCGACCGCGACGCCAAGCTCGGCCGCATCGAACAGGTGCTGGAACGCCTCCCAGACCGGGTCTTCGCCTTCGACGAGTTCGGGCCGCTGGGGATCCGGCCGACTGCGGGCTCCTGCTGGGCGAAACTGGGTAAGCCCAATCGTCTGCCCACGACCTACCGCCGCACCCACGGCGTCACCTACTTTCACGGCTGCTACTCGGTCGGCGTCGATCGGCTGTGGGGCGCGAACCGCAGTCGTAAGGGCACCGTGAACAGCAGCCTGGCCGCGCTGAAGTCGATCCGCGCCGCCCGACCCGACGGCGCCCCGATCTGCATCATTCTGGACAACCTCTCCGCCCATGCCAGTGCGGACATCCGCCGCTGGGCGAAGAAGAACAAGGTCGAACGGTGCTTCACCCCGACCTATGCCTCCTGGGCCAACCCGATCGAGGCGCAACGGGACTGCTGCAGGGTTGGGTGACACCTGACCTGGCTTGCTGAGAGGCGGCCTGGAAGGATGTCGCAGTGCCCAAGCCGTATCCGAAGGAGTTCCGCGAGGACGTCGTGCGAGTCGCGCGCAACCGCGAGCCCGGCGTCACGCTGGAACAGATCGCCGCCGACTTCGGCGTCCACCCGATCACGCTGTCGAAGTGGCTGCGCCGCGCCGAGACCGACGAGGGCGCCAGGCCCGCAACGGCATCGGGTGAGTCGGCCGAGCTGCGCGAGGCGCGGAAGCGGATCCGGCTGCTGGAGCAGGAGAACGAGGTGCTCAGGAGGGCGGCGGCGTATCTGTCGCAGGCGAACCTGCCGGCAAAATGATGTACCCGCTCGTCCGCGAGCTGGCCGCCGCCGCTGCGCCTTGCCGGGTGCCGGTGGCGGTGACGTGCCGGGTGCTCGGGCTGGCCCGCCAGCCCTACTACCGGTGGCTGGACCGGCCGGTCACCAACGCCGAATTGGCCGAGGCATACCGGGCCAACGCCTTGTTCGACGCGCACCGCGACGATCCCGAGTTCGGCCACCGATTCCTTCTCGACGAAGCGCGCGTCGCCGGTGAGGCGATGGCCGAGCGGACCGCCTGGCGGATCTGCCGGGACAACGGCTGGTGGAGTGTCTTCGGCAAGCGCAGGGGCCGCGGGAAGAAAGCCAAGGCCGGGCCGCCGGTCCACGATGACCTGGTGCGGCGGGACTTCACCGCGGACGGGCCGAACCGGCTGTGGTTCACGGACATCACCGAGCACGCAACCGGCGAGGGCAAGCTGTACCTGTGCGCCGTCTCGGCAAGTCGTCTCCTGCCCGTATGTCGGCGCGTCGGCAAGGGCACTGCCCGACCTCGGTATCTGGCAAGACCGTCCGGCTCTTGCGAAGGTTGCTTGAGCCGGACGAGCACGGCGCCAAGCGATCCGCGACTGCCTCCCTTCTTCGCCCTCCAGACTTCCACGCCTCCATCGGTCGGATCGGACATCACCGCACATCCTTAGGGCCGCTGCACGCCGCTCTCCGCGCCGCAGATGAAACGCCGGCCGTCAGATGGATCACGACGCTCGGCCCACTGAGCGGCTGATCCTTCAGCCTGCGCCGGTAGGAGTCGTGCACCCGGTCCAGAAGCGGCCGCAGTCCGGACATGCTGCACCGGCCGCCCGGCCTCTCGCTGTCACGTCGATCGTGCCGAAGGCGGCGGTCACTGCCTCGACGTCCACGTCGTCGATCTCATCGAACACGAGAGAGTCCCAGAATGATGCGTCGGCGCCTGTATGACTAGCACCGTCACCGGCCACAGCCCAGGACGGCGGGGACAGGCCGACACCTGACGGGACGTCAATCTCGTCGGCATGGCGGTGGGGTGTGCGGGTCACGCGAGCCCGAACACTCGCAATCCGCCCTGGGGGTGTATCGGAAGCGCCTGCACAGCCGTCGCCTCTTTCTTCTGCGCCATGGAACAAATCCTCTCCCTGTGTCGGCGTTGAGGGGGAGGGGGCCGGGTCAGATCACGCGGAAGAGGTCGGCGGCGGCGTGGACGTCGGTGAGGTCCTCGACGGAGCGGAGGTTGTCGCACAGGGCCTCAAGAACCGAGTCGTCTTCGGCGGCGCGCGGGGTGCCGACGGCGACGCCGAAGACCCGGAAGCCCAACCGGTGCTTGGCGTCGTTCCAGTCGCGCATCCATTCCTCGGTGACGCCGCAGTCGTCGTCGGTGAGCATCACGATGTCGCCGCGCGAGCGGGCGGTGTCGTTGAACTCCTCCTCCAGCAGTTCGGCGGCCGCTGACAGCGGCCTCTGGTAGCTGGTGCCGCCGCCGAGGAAGGTCTCCGCAAAGTCGAGGGTCTGAGTGATGTCGGCGGGCTGGTCGGCCGGGAAGCGGAAGATCTGGAGTTTGTCGGCGGCGGAGAACAGGATGCCGACGAAGTCGCGGCCCGAGGCGCGGGCCTGGTCCAGCAGGGCCAGGGCGCACGCCTTGGCCCACGCCTCCCGGGTGACTCCGCCGGGCCCTGCCTCGTACATGGAGTGCGAGGTGTCCACGCACGCGATGATGGCGCCCTGGCCGGTGGCCTGCTCGCCCTGGCTGTCGTAGAGCATCAGCTCCCCGGCGGCGTAGCGCGCGGCGAACACCGCTCGCAGCTCAGGCAGGCCGAGGCTGGCCAGCTCGGAGGGGATGACGCGGGTGAGGTCGTTGCCGAGCGTGACGCCGACCAGTTCCCCGGCGGCGTTCTCCACCTTGCGGGCGCGTTCACCGCCGGCCATCCGCCGGAAGCGGCCGATCAGCTCGGCCCACTCTGCGAGACGGCCGGTGCGCAGCCGCTCGGCGAGCCGGGCGCGCTGCTCGAACGGCATCCGCTCCAGCTCGCCGGGACCAACGCCCCAGGCCCGCATCAGCGTCGCCTCGCCCCGCACGGCCTCGACGGCCCGCGCCGCGGCGTTCCGCGCGCCGACACGGACACCGGGGACCGCCGCCGCAAGGACCTGCGCGGCGTCCCGGGCGGCCTGCCGCGCAGCGGCCTCCGCGGTCTCGACCGCCTGTTGTACGGCGTCGGCGGCCAGGGGCGGCACGGTGCCGTCTTCGGCGGCCTCGTCGGCAGCCTGCCGGAGCGCCTCGCCCACGGCGCTCGCCGCGTCTTCGGCGTCCTGCTCGGCCTTCTTCGCCCGCTCGGTCTTTGCCTGAGCCCCCCGGGAGTGCTCCAGCAGCCCGCGCAGCGCGGCGGCCTGGGCGAGAACGGCCATGGCAGCGGCGTAGGGGTCGCCGACCGTCTCCCGGCGCAGCCCGGCGAACTCGAGTGAGTCCACTAGTGAGGTGATGACCTGGTGGTTGACCAGCCGGGAGGGGTCCATTTCCTCGCGCTCGCGCAACCGCGGTCTGACCTTGTAGGCGGCCAGGAACGCGTCGGTCAGGAGGTCGGTGGTGTAGTCGTAGCGACTGTTCAGCTCCTCGGCAAGATCGCGCAGTCCGGCCGACTGCTCATAGGTGTCGCGCCATGCGATCCGGTCGAACCGGTCCGCGACGACGGCCGTGGTGTGCCGCTCGGGAGCGGCGGCGGACAGGCCCAGCCACTGCCCGGCCGGGCTCGCCAGCTCGCCCAGCTTGCGCGGTGTCCTTTCTGTCCTGCCCATGGTCCTGATCACCCCGGTGTTCAGAGGTGGGCCTGCACCATGCACGCGTCCACGCCGAGGGCCTCGGTGAGAACGCGGGCGCGGACGGCGCGCTGGCGGCCGGTGACCCGGTCGATGGCGGCGGTGGAGCGGCCGGCGCTCGCCGCCTCCTGGCGCAGCTTCTCCAGCCGCTTCCCCGCCATGGCGAGTTGGTTGTGGGCCTTCTTGATGACCCATTCGCTCAGCGCCTCGCGAGACTGTCCGGCCATGGCGTCGAGCTGGGCCTCCAGTTCCTCTATGGTGTCGGCGACGTCGAGCGCCTCCTTGGCGTCGGGGTTGACAAGTTGCAGCACCTCGCGCTCGACGGTCGGGCGTTCGGTGGGGGAGTCCCACAGCACGTGGGTCAGCACCGACAGGTCGGACTCCTCGACCGCCGGGCGGCCGTCGAGGTATGCGGACGCCTGGAGCAGGCCCACCGCCTGCCGCCAGCGGCGGTCGGAGGCGACGAGTTCCCTGCGGCGCAGGGCGGCCCGCAGCGTGCACACCGCGTCCACGATCACGTCGGGGACGTCCACGGCCGGGACGGCTTCGGTCACGGCGTGCTGCAACGCGGCCAGCTCGATGGTGGTGCGTGACGGTGCCGCCGGATGGCTGACGGCGGAGCGGACCAGCGCGGCGAAGTTCGAGGGGTCTTCGAGGTATCCGACCTCGATCCGGACCAGCAGGCGGTCGTAGATCGCGGCGGCGTCCTCTTCGCCGGGTAGTTCGTTGCTCGCCGTGATGGCTCCGATCAGGGGGCAGCGGATCGGCTCGCCGCCGTTCTCGGGGTGGTAGATCCGCTCGTTGAGGTAGCCCAGCGTCTCGTTCAGCGCCGCGGTGGAGCACTTGAAGATCTCGTCGATGAACGCGACATGGGCGGTCGTGGCGCGGCCGTCGTAGACCTGGCGGTACTCGCCCCGGGCCAGCGCGGCGACGTCGATGGGGCCGAACATCCTCGTCGGCGCGGTGAACTTCGACAGGAGGATCTCCCAGTAGGCCGCCCCCTGGATCCTGCCCGTGAGTTCCCGGGCCATCTCGGACTTCGCCGTTCCGGGCGGGCCGAGCACCAACGAGTGCTGTCCGGCCAGCAGCGTCACCACCAGCGTCCGCACCACGTCGGCCCGCTCGTAGAAACGGTCCGACAGCTCGTCGCTGATCGCCCGCAGTCTCTTGGCCGTGTCCTGCGCGTCCTGTAAGTCCAAATTCAACTCCTTGCCTGCGACGCCCTGTTGGGCTGACGGGACGGCCCTTCGGACCCAAACTACGACGACGTGACAAAGCAGCTCCCCGAGGGCCCGATCGAACACCGCGGTAACCCTCCGCGACCGCTCCCCAGGATCTACGCCAGAACCGAGTTCTGACGTCACTCCGGCGGGGTTCTTGGCGCTGATGGTGCTTCCTCGAAACGGGCACCCGTCTTCTGGTGGGTGGCCAAGCGCCACCCCACACACCGCTCGGATACTTCAGCGACCAGCCCTGTTGCCGCACTGTCGCCCTCTGCCGCACAGCCTGTAGACGACTGGTCTACTCGGATGCTATGGTGCACACATGTCGGTAACCACGCGCACCACAGACACTCGTCGGGTCATCCTCGACACTGCCCAGCGGATCATGGCCCGCAAGGGTTACTCAGCTGTCGGCATCAATGAGGTGCTCGCGGAGGCCGGCGTGCCGAAAGGGTCCTTCTATCACTACTTCGCATCGAAGGACGCATTCGGTGAAGCGATCCTGAAGAGCTACTTCGCGGACTACCTCACGGACATGGACCGCGTTCTCGCCCACTCCGGTCAGACGGCGGGCGAGCGGCTGATGGCCTACTGGCGGCAGTGGCGGGAGACGCAGGGCCTCGAGGAGTGCCAGGGCAAGTGCCTGGCCGTTAAACTCGGCGCCGAGGTCGCGGACCTGTCCGAGTCGATGCGCCTGGCTCTGAAGGAAGGCACGAGTGCCATCGTCGACCGCATCGAGCGCACGATCGCCGACGGCCTGGAGGACGGTTCCCTCTCGGTCGACGGTGAGCCCGGCGACGTCGCACAGGCCCTGTACGACATGTGGCTCGGCGCCAGCGTCATGGCCAAGATCCACCGCAGTCTGACCCCGCTCGACACCGTCACGGCGGCAACCCGCAGGCTTCTGCACCTGTAGAAGTCCCGCTCCCCGTGCCCGATCCGGTCACGGGGAGCTGTTCACTCGTCAATAGTAGACTGGTCTACTCGATCAAGGAGTGTGTCATGAAGGTTCTGATCGTTCTCACCTCGCACGACGAGCTGGGGGACACCGGCCGTAAGACCGGGTTCTGGCTGGAGGAGCTGGCGGCGCCGTACTACCGCTTCAAGGAGGCCGGCTGGGAGATCACGCTGGCCTCGCCGAAGGGCGGTCAGCCGCCGTTGGACCCCAAGAGCAACGAGCCCGCCTTCCAGACCGACGACACCCGGCGCTTCGAGGCCGACGCGGAGGCGACCGGGGCACTGGCGAACACCGAGCGCCTCGATGCGGTCTCGGCCGGCGACTTCGACACGGTGTTCTACCCCGGCGGGCACGGACCGCTGTGGGACCTGGCCGAGGACGCCGACTCCGCGCGGCTGATCGAGACAACGCTGCGCTCGGGCAAGCCGGTGGGGCTGGTGTGCCACGCTCCCGGTGTGCTGCGGCACACCGTCAACGAGGACGGCACTCCGCTGGTCGCGGGCAAGCAGGTCACCGGGTTCGCCAACTCCGAGGAGGAGGCCGTCCAGCTCACCAAGGTCGTCCCCTTCCTGGTCGAGGACGAACTCATCAAGCTCGGCGGCGTCTACTCCAAGGGCGGCGACTGGCAGCCCTACGTCCTCAAGGACGGTCTGCTGATCACCGGGCAGAACCCGGCCTCCTCGGCTCCCGCAGCCGACGCCCTGATCGAGCTGGTCACCAAGGCCGGCTGATGAGCGCCTACGTCGTCATGCTCCGCGAGCGTGTGACCGACCCGGCCGAGCTGGCCCTCTACGCCAGCTCGGCCCGGGCGGCCCGGGCAGGCCACGAGATCACACCGGTCGTCGGATACGGGGAGATCGACACCCTGGAAGGCACCGCGTTCGACGGTGTGCTCATCCACCGCTTCCCCAGCGCCCAGGACGCGCGGGCCTGGTACGAGAGCCCGGCCTACCAGGCAGCACTGCCCCACCGCCAAGCCGGCTCCGACTACCGCGTCTTCATCGTCGAAGGAGTCGACGACACCCACGACCGCTGAGGCTGCTCGGCCGACGGCCATCCGAAGGTATGCCAGGCCGGAGCCGGCGAAGCGGTCGGTCGCTGGCTCGCCCAGCACCCCGCTGCCCGCATCGACAAGTGCCCGCGGCGACAAGGTGACCGGTCTGCACCGCAGTGCGGCGCAGACCGGCATTGTCGAGCCGCAGACGCCACGCCGGTCAGCGGCGACCTGATCGCCGCCTCCCGCACCGGCCTCACCCCGCTGATCGTGCGGCACAGCACGCTTCTCGACACGCCCGACCCGGCCTCATCACCGCTGGGTCGGCGGTCGAGTACGGCGACGTGCCCGGTGACGACGGCGCACGCGTTCATCGCAGCCGTGCCGCACCAGCCCTCCCGCAACCGCGTGTTGGTCGAAGCTCACCGACGGCGACACCTCATCGCCGGAGCCGTCACCGCGCAGGCGACGCCGTGACCCGAACGTCAGACATCCAGCTTTCACCCCCCGCTGAGGCCACCCATGGGCCCGAAGGGTCTTCGTGGCGATGCCGCCGCGGACCTGGCGCCGAAGACGCCGCCGCCCGATCAGGCCGCATCGTGCCAGGACTTCCAGAAAGGCAGGACCCTGTCGTGACTCTCACCCTCGAACGAGCTTCGGCCGAACGCCGGCTTCAACGCCGACTTCTCGGAACCCCTCCCTGGGTCACAGCGGCCCAGGGAGCCGCCGCACTGGCCGCCAGCACCGGGGTCGGCCGCTTCGTCTACACCCCCATCCTGCCGCTGATGCACGACCAGGCCGGCCTCTCGGCCACGAGCGGGGCGAACCTGGCGACAGCCAACTATGTCGGCTACCTGGCCGGCGCGCTGGCCGGCAGTTTCGCGCCCCAGCTGGTCCGCTCGCGCCTGGTGATGCGTGCCTCGATGATCGTGATGGCTGCTTCTCTCGCCCTGATGCCGCTCACGACGGACGTCACGCTCTGGTCGGGGTTGCGCCTCATCGCCGGGTTCACCAGCGCGCTGGCCTTCGTCTATGCGGTCGGGGCGCTTCTGTCCGGACTGCGCCGGCCCGCCCCGCACCTGATCGGTTGGGGATTCGGCGGTATCGGTGCGGGGATCGTGCTCTCGGGAGTGCTGGTCCTGGCCGTCCGCGAGGTGGCGACCTGGCATACGGCGTGGTGGATCGCGACCGTCCTGACGCTGCTGCTGACCGCAGCCTCATGGAAACTCGACCCGCCGGCCCCGCAGGCGGCAAGCGCGGCGAAGACCCGCGCCCGTACACACCGTTGGTTCACCGCACTGGCGCTCAGCTACACCCTCGAAGGCATCGGCTACATCATCGCCGGCACCTTCCTCGTCGCCTCGATCACCCAGGACGCCCCCGGCTGGGTCGGCGCAGGGGCATGGGTCGTCGTCGGACTGGCCGCGATCCCCGGTTCGGCACTGTGGACGGCCCTGGCCCGGTGGTTCAGCCGCCCCACCCTCCTGGCGTCGGCCCTGATGCTCCAGGCCGCCGGTATCGCCCTGACCGGGCTGGTTCCCGGCAGCGTCAGCGCGCTCGTCGCGGCGGCTGCCTTCGGCGGCACGTTCGTGGGGATCGCCTCCCTGGCACTGGCCCTCGGCGAGCACCTCCAAGTCCCGCGAGCCGTCGCACTGTTGACCGCCGGGTATGGCATCGGGCAGATCATCGGCCCTGTGATCTCCCGGCCCCTGCTGACAACCGGCTACTCGGCACCCCTGCTGCTGGCAAGCGTCATCCTGGCAGTCGCGACCGTGGCGGCCGCAGCACTCAGGGTCCGCTATCCGCACCGGCTGGGCCACATGATCGAACCCTCCCGCCTGACACACAAGCTGCCCACGCCGCGCCCCTCACACACTCATGCTCCCCAACCTCCCCGCACCCCTCACAACCGGATCAGCTGAGGAGGAAGAGCAGCTCTGGCCGAATCCAGGAAGTCCCACCGACGCGGCGAGGGTTGCCCACGGCGGGCAGCCCGACCTGCTCGGGGGCGATCTGCGCCCGCTGCTCCTTGAGGAAGTCTCCGAGCTCACTCACGCCCTTGAGTGGCACATCCGGCCAGTGCGGCGTTCCTGGGGCTGCCACCCCCAGGGAGGTTGTGGCCAGCCACCGCATGCAACGACTCACCCCAACGAAAGGCTCCACTGTGTCTACTGTCACCCTGGATTGGGCTTGATCCGCTTTGACGGACATCGAAGATCAGGGGCTTCGGCCCCAGAAGGATGATGTCCATCATGGAGAGTATGGGGAAGAAGAAGCCGCGTCCTCG
>NZ_JBNGGG010000062.1:0-46268 GCF_049974585.1 Streptomyces sp. UG1
GTTCGTCAGATCCCCACGTCCCACGGGACGTGATCATCAACGAACAAGATCCACTTTCGCAACAGGCCCTAGCCGCAGGGCGTACGCTGGACACCGAATGCACAGGACTCCCAACAGGGGTGACGCGCAGGGACGGGAAGACCGGTCACCGGCCCGTGGTCGCATGCGCCGGCGGGCCCCCGCAGCCCCGACGCGGGTCCCTGTCGCCCCGCCCACCATGAAGCCCGGGGCGCCGCAGCACAGATGGGCGCCCCGGGCGAGGCGTTTCCTACGGGCAGGTGGCCGCCGTGTCGATGCGGATGCCGGTCACGGTGTACGCGGACGAGAAGTTCACGTGGTGGTTCGGTGGGAGGCAGAAGTACGCGGTTGCGCCGGTGCTGTTGACGATGTAACGGAGGTACGCGCGGTCGTCGTTGCGGGTGTTGTTGACCCAGTCCGCTCCTCGGCTTCGGGGGCCGAGGTTCTGGTAGCCGCTGGTGACGTCCCGGTAGGCAGCGGTGGGCGCCGCGTTGTTCCAGTCGCTGTTGGTGAGGTAGAAGCAGACACGGGGATAGATGCACCCGTTGAAGCTGTCCGCCGAGGCGGTGGGTGCCATGGCCAGTGTGGTTGCGGCGAGGGCAGAAGCTGCCACGCCGACAGTGGCGATTCGGTTCGTCATGTTCATGGAGCTTGAATCTGGTGGCGGAACGATTAACTCAGAAGGCGCTTTCCGGCCAAGCAGATTCTTCAGCTTCTATTCGGCGCAGAAGGTTCCGATCGTTCCTTTTCGGTCCTCCGGTGTTTCCGGTCATGCTCGGCGCCTCGTCTCGCTCCGTTCACAGTCAGCCTTGGGCTCCATACGCCCACAGAGCGGCCCCTGTCGCCCCGGCCCACCGAGAAGGTCTGGGTGCCCCCCTGCGGCGGGGGCACCCAGACCGGGAGGGGTGAGCACTGTCAGGATCACCTCCGCTGCTCGGCCCCGCATCCACACGAGATAAGCCGCCACCCAACCGGCCTACCCGGGCCCTCGTCTCGATGTGCGGCGTATCCCATTCGGTCGCACGCTGAGCATGACCCGGTTGCGCCAAGAGCCAGCTGTGATCACTGCTCTGCGGGGAGGCGTCGTGATCGTGATAGCGCTGCTCGTGCCGGTGATGATGTTCCTCATGCTGTTCGCGATGGCCGCCCTCGAAGACCACATGTTCCCGCCACCGCAACCGCCCCCGCCGGAACCAGCGATCCCGGAACAGCCCGTGGCCGATTGAGACCCGCGCCAGATCTCGCACACCCCCCTACCGCTGTGGCCGAATCGGGTGCATGCCCCCTTCCCTCCCACGCGACACCGCGCGCGCAAAGGGGGCGATAGATATGAGTCTGAAGCACCATGTCCGGACCCGGGCCACGGTGATACGCGTTGGGGACACCACAACCTTCGCATCCCTCGAAGACTGGTACGTACGTTCAGTAGCAGTCAGTTATTGGGGCCTCGGAGTCGAGGCAGCAAGACGCGGACGTCCTGCTCGACACGTTCGGCCAGGCTCTGGGGGTCCAGAGCGGTCCATTGATGGCAGACATCGACCGTGAAGGAATCGCCGGGGATGACGGGATTGCGACGTGGATTGTCAGCGCGGAGGGAGAAGCTGGGCCGGGCGAGGGCGACGCTCCACAACGGCTGGGACGGACGAGGCAGCAGCAATATCGGATGACGTGGATCGAGAACGCTCCCCTGGTCAAGGGGCGGGTGGCCCCACACCTGCTCATCGGCCCAACTCGACACCTCGACATCAAACGCGTCCGGATACCCGAAGTGGTCATCGAACGAGTCCCGCAGCCGCTCATCGACCATGACCCCGGCGCTGATCACCACCCAGTCCGGGAAGTCCTCATAGTCCCGGCACAGCCGCAGATCCCAAGCGCCGGCCTGGAGCCCCTCCTCACCGCCCCAGAACGTCACACGCGGTGCGTGCTCCTCGGCGCCGTCCATACGCAGAGGTTCGAGGGCGCTTTCGAGAGGATCGAGCAGATCGGCGTATGCAGCACGCAACCTCTGCCCGGCAGCGATCCTCGCGGTGTCACCCTCGTGGGGGGCGATGCGCCATTCGTCTTCCATCAGCGGCACTTCGTAGCTCAGGTGCCGCCATATCTTTTCGATCGCCAGCGGGTAGCCGTCCGCGCCACGGCGTTCGTGCTCGGCTCTGGGCAGACACACCCGCCATTCGACGAACGTCTTGTCGCAGAAGCCGGAAATCTCCACGCAGTCGTTCAGGATCTCGCAGCCCAAGGAGGTCGCCAACTCCTCCAACTCCAGCCAGCCGCCGTGGACAACCACCTCCGGTTCATACGCCTTCATCTGCCACACGATCGGATCGCAACGGGCCAGAATCTCGGACTCAGGGTGCATGCCTTCATCCTTCCGCACCTGGCCTTACCAACACGATCCCAGTCGGTCTGAATCCTGTGTTGGCCGCACCGGCCCGCGAGTGCGACCCCCAGGTCCTTACGGGCGAGAGCGCATAGGTTGCCGCTGGAGACATCTCAGTCAGAGCAACTGCGATGCAGTCAAACCCCCGACCCGTGGCCGGTCGGGGGTGCGACTGGCCGATGACGTCACGATCACCGTTCAGGCAGTCGCCGCCGCCCTTCAGGACGCGCCCGGCGAGCAGGCCACGGCCCCGCGTGCTTAGCTGCCTGTAAGGCACCTTGGCCGGTTGCCCAGCAGCGAACGCCCCCAGCTAGGGAGCCTGGGGGCGTTCGGCGTAACCGCACGGGCACGGCGTAGGCCGTCGGCGCACGATCGGGGCATGAGTGCAACCGTGCAGCTCCCCGCCTACGCCGTGTTCGCCCGGGGGCGCACGGCCGGGCCGACTGCCGCTCGTCACACCCTGGCCCAGTCGGAGGCCGAACAGGTGAGTCGCCCGTCGCGCCGAAGGATCGCTACGGCCGCGCATACCTCGCCACGCACGCCTCTCGTGCCAGGGTGAGTCCCTCGCCCCGCCAGACCCCGGCATCAGGGCACTGGGCCCGCCTCGCTCTCCACCTGGCGAGGCGGGCCAGCTATGCAGAGCCCGGCCCTTCGCCAATGGCGCGGCGAAGAGCAAAGGCATCACGGACGGCCCTCTCTCGCGTGCGTGCGAACGCGGGCCGGGTGAGGCTGGTGGCATGGCCGAACGTCGCGTGATCGTGTCCCCACCCACCGAAACAGGCGGTCGGCGTGTCCAGGTCGACGGCGAGACGCTGGGCACCGCGTACAGCCTGCACGACCTGACTGTGTTCCTGGAGCGGGCCGGACTGGAGGGCTTGGACGAGGTCGACGTCATCGACTCGCCCCTGATCGAGTGGCACGGCGGAGGACCCGAAGTATGGCCGTCAACGCGGTGAGAATGGCGCAGGGTGCTGCACCGTGCCTGGGCGCTCAGGCCGCCCGTCATTCCCCCCGGGCGTCCCCACCGAGCACGTCTCCGGCATAGTGCAACCGCACGCCCGGCTCGAAGCCGGGCGTCTCGATCATCGCGTCGGTGCTGTTCACCTTGTACCGGCAATGAAGGCCCCGGACGCTGGGGTGCGGGAGCCGGATTTCGCCCACACCTTCGGTCATCGTTCCGGTGTCACCCTGGTGTGGGCCACTCATCACGTAGTAGCGCATGGCGCGAACACTGCCTGTGCTCCGGAGAATCCGCAAACCGGAGCCCCGTCCTCGGGTAGTCGAGGAGTTAGAAGCACGTGCAGGGGCAGACCCGTCACGGGGGGAACCAGCCTGCCCCTGCACGTCGGCGCCCGCTGCCCCCTCCACAGAGGGCGGGCTCCATGACCCTTTGGCGTGGGGTCACTTCCAACAGCGCCCCGCGTGCTTGGAGCGTTACCCGGGCCGCGGACGGTTGCGAGACCAACACCCTTGGGAAGGTCGGCGGTTGACCACGTCGCAATTCCGACACCGTGGCTGCACGCGCCGTACAACTCAACGGACAAGGCCGACACCTGATCGAACGCACGCCTAGCGGGGCACCATTGAGGCGTGAGCACACCGCTGGGGCGCGACGGGCGCCCGCTCGTCAGCACCGTGATGGCCGCCTACAGCCTCGGCCTGCCGAGCCCAGCCGCCTTCCGCGGCTGGGCCAGCAGGCGCGGCATCACCCCGGCCACCTACCGGCCCACCGGCAACGCAGGCCATCCACAGGCATGGTGGGACCTCGCTGACATCGCCGACGCCGTACGCCCCAACGGCAGCGCTGCTTGACAATCCGCTGACCAGCACCGCACGCTTCATTACGTACGTTGCACCTCGTGCACCCTCAGCCCGGCCAGAGTGCCGGGCTTTCGCATGCCCGCCCTGCCTGACCGCCCTGCCGAGAGGAGCCGGTGTCATGCCGCGCGTGACCATCCCCGTGACCAAGCTGTCCGATGCCGGCGTGGCCGACCCCGCGGAGACGACCGCCGACACCGTCAATGGCAACCAGGTCGCCAACACCGGCAAGACCGTGATCAGGGTGCGCAACGAGCATGCCACCGTCGCCCAGAACGTGACCTTCCAGACCCCGATCACTGTGGGCGGCAAGGCCGTCGACGACACGGTGGTGTCCATCCCAGCCACGGCGACCCGCACCTTCGGCTCGTTCCCGACCGCCCTGTACGGCACGCAGATCCCGATCGACGGCGCCACCACCGACATCAAGTTCGTCGTCTTCGAGCCCTGATGCCCACGCGCGCACGCTCTCGATGCCCCAGGTGTAGGCAGATCCGCAAGCCCGACGGCAGCTGCTCACCCCAGTGCGCCAAGCGCCGCAAGGCAGCAGGCGAGCGAGCACGAGCCAGCTCCACCCAGCAGGGCTACGGACGCGACCACCGGGAGCTGTTCCGCAAGCCGGTCCTGGCCCGTGACCCGATCTGCGTGATCTGCGGAGTCGAGCCCAGCACCGACGCCGACCACTGGCCACGCTCCCGCAAGCAGCTCATCGCCCAAGGCCTCGACCCCAACGACCCACAGTACGGGCGCGGCCTCTGTTCCACCTGCCACAAGCGCGAGACCGCCCGACACCAACCCGGCGGATGGAACCGCCGCCCCCAGTGATCCTCCAGGTAGGGGGGATGGGGTCGACGATCTCAGATGATCGTTCCCGGAGCGCCGGGGTGATGCGGAGCCCTCACCGACGAAAGTCCCGACTCTGTCCCGGGGGTGATGATCGTGGGCCGTGGTGGGCAGGGCCGCCCGTCCAAGCCGACGGCGCTGAAGGTGCTGCACGGTGACCGCTCGGACCGGATCAACGACGCGGAGCCTGTGCCGGACGAGGGGGACATCGAGCCGCCCGCGTGGCTGGTCGACTTGGAGGTCGAGGCGGAGGACGGTACGGGGTCGGCGCTGGACGTGTGGCGCAGCCTGGCCCCGGACCTGATCCGCAAGCGGGTGCTTACGGCGTGGGACGTGGAGGCGTTCGCCGTGTTCTGCGACGCCGTGATCGGCTACCGGCGGGCCGCGGTGCAGGTGGTCCGGGAAGGGCTGACGGTGGCGGGCGCGCGTGGCCGGGTGAAGAACCCGGCGCTGACCGCGCTGAAGGACTACGCCGAGATCCTCGGCCGATACGGTGCCCGGTTCGGGCTGACGCCGTCGGACCGCGCCTCGCTGAGCATCGGAGGCGACGCCGGTGACCCGAAGGACGACCTCCTCACCGGCTGATCGGGGCGCGCCGGCGCGGCGCCGGCCGCCGTCGGGGCGCGGCTCGCGCAGGCCGCGGACCTGGCGTGTGGACCACGATGCCCGGTGGCGGCCGAGGGACCGGCGGGGCGGTACCTGCGGCTACACCTTCCGCGGCAAGACATGCGAGAAGAAGGCGGCCCACTACTGCGAGCCGCGCGCCGATCGAGTGGTGCGGTTCTTCGCCGAGCTGCTGGTGCACACGAAGGGCCCGCACAAGCGCAAGCCGTTCGTGCTGAAGGACTGGCAGGAGCACGAGATCGTCCGGCCCCTGTTCGGGGAGGTCCTGTGGTCGGCGGAGTACGGCTGTTACGTCCGCCGCTACCGCATCGCGTACATCGTCGTCGCCCGTAAGAACGGCAAGAGCGAGCTGGCGGCCGGACTGCTGCTGTACCTGCTGGTCGGTGACGACGAGGAGTCCGCGGAGGTGTACGGCGCGGCGGCCGACACCAAGCAGGCCGGGAAGGTGTTCGAGCCCGCGCTGCGGATGATGCAGTTGCAGCCGCTGCTGACGAAGCGGCTGAAGCACAACAAGAACGCCCGCCGTCTTATCGATGAGAAGACTGCCTCCTACTACGAGATCATCACGGCGGATGCTGAGGGCGAGCTGGGTCACAACCCGCACGGGTTCTGTCTGGACGAGGTGCTGTCGCAGCCGGACGGGTCGCTGTGGCAGGCGCTGACGACGGCGGTGGGTGCGCGGCTTCAGGAGCTGCTGTTCGCGATCACGACGGAGACGAACGACTCGGCGTCGTTCGGCGCCGATCTGATCGACGAGGCCGACCGGGTCATGGAGGACCCGAAGCGGGCGCCGCACATCTTCGCCTACGTCCGCAAGGCGCCCCGCTCGCGGGACGAGTTGGACCGCCTGCACCGGGTCTTCCCCGGGCACCCGGACCTGCCGGTGTCGCTGGATCCGTGGGACGAGGCGAACTGGAAGTGGCCCAACCCGGGCCTGGATCAGTTCAAGTCCCGGGATGCGATGCGCCGCCAGGCGCTGGAGGCTCGCGGCGACCCGCACAAGGAGAACGGGTTCCTCCAGTTCCAGCTCAACGTGCGGGTGCAGCAGGTCACCCGGTACATCCCTATGGATCTGTGGGACGCCAACGCGGGGGAGATCGCGGCGACACCCGAGTGGGTGCGGGTGCGCCTGGTGGGCGAGCAGTGCTGGGCCGGTCTCGACCTGTCCAGCAAGTTCGACATGACGGCGTGGGCGCTGCTGTTCGCGGACGGCAGCGTGCTGTGGCGGTTCTGGGTGCCGGAGTCCGTGGTGCCGGTCCTGGACGAACACACCAACGGGAAGTTCAGCCAGTGGGTAGCGGACGGCTGGGTGACCGCGACCGACGGCAACGTCATCGACTACGAGACGGTGTACGACGCGATCGAAGAGGATCACGGCGACTTCGTCATCATCGACGTCACGTACGACAAGTGGTGCGGCGAGCCGGTCCGGCAGGAGGTCGAGGACCGCACCGGCCTGGACATGATCGAGTCCGGGACGACGTACGAGCGGATGACCGCGCCGATGACCGAGCTGATGCGGATGCTCAAGGCCGGTGAGCTGAAGCACTACGCGAACCCCGTCGCACGGTGGATGGCCGACAACCTGGAAGCCAAGCACCCCACCGACGACCCGGACCGCGTGCGCCCCGTCAAGCCCGACCGCAAGAAGTCCGGCAAGCGGATCGACGGCATGCCGGCCCTGTGCTTCGCCATCGACGGATCACTCGCCGTCGACGAAGGCGGTGCAGCCGCCGACATCTTCTGACCGGTTGAGCTGACCGATGGTGAGGCCACGGCCCCGCCCACAGCACGGGGTCGTGGCGGGGCCGGGATCAGGACGTGTCGGCTGGGGGCTGCTCCGCCTCTTCTGCGGCAGTCTCACCCTCACCGGCTGCGGGGGTCTCGGAAGCCGCTTCCTCCGTCGCCTCGGCTGCGGGCTGCTCCGGCTCTTCGGCGGGAACCGTGCCCGTCTCCACCCCGAGAGGCTCGGGTTCGGTGTTGCTCATGCTTTTCACCTCCTTCCATCGCTGGTGATCTAGGAAGGGGCTTAGCTATCACCTGGCTAATAACCAGGCTAACCAGGAAATAGCAGGCATAACCGCCTCAATTTGAATCCTCGCCCTTCCTGGCCGCGTCGAACGCTGAACGTCAGCGGCGCTGGCCCTTCGATTGCTTACCGAAGGAGCGTCGTGATGCACCGACTTGCCGCTGTCGCCTGTCTGGCTGCCGGGATCGGTGTGCTGGCGGGGCCTGGCTGGGCGCTGCTGGCGCTGGGCGTGCTGCTGTGGGGCAGCGGGCCGCGCCGCGGGCGTCGGGAGGGCGAGAGGGGCCCGCAGGAGGCGCCGCTGGACGCCGCTGTGGTGAGAGCCCGGGAACTCGCCGCACGGCTGCGGGAGGGTGCCGGGCGGGCCGCGCAGGCGCCGCGTCGTACGACCGCCGTCACCTCGATGGCTGCTGGTCTCGCCAGCGTCCCGGCGGGGGTGCTCGTGTCTGTCGGCGTTGGCGGGGCGGCCGTGACCGCGGGTGGTCTGCTGATCGGGCTGGGCATCCTCACCGGCTGGAACGCGTGACGTGGGCTGGCTGACCGGACCGCGCCGCGAGTCCAAGGCGGTCGAGGGCCTGGCCTTCGGCCCGTCGCTGGGTTTCGGCGTGAACGAGCCGGTCTACCCGGGCATGAACTTCCTGTCGTATGCCAGCGCCGGGTTCGGCAAGAACGAGCTGGTGTACGCCTGCATCATGGAGAAGGCGACCTCTCTGCCCGAGGCACCGCTGCGCGTGTACGGGCCGGACGGGCTCGGCGAGCCGCGCGAGAACCACCCGCTGCGTGAGCTGATCGCGAACCCGAACCCGCTGCTCAGCGAGTTCGAGATGTTCCAGATGACCGTCCTGCACATGAACCTCGCGGGGATCTCGTTCTGGGAGATCGTGCGGGACCGGGCGGACAGGCCGCGGGAGCTGTGGCCGCTGCGTCCGGACCTGGTGCGCATGCTGCGCCAGCGCAACGGGCGCACCCGCTACGGCTACCTGCTCGGCGGCGGCATGGTCGACCTGGGCACCGACGTGATCGCGTTCCGCTACCCCAATCCGGTCGATCCGCTGCTCGGTCAGCCGCCGCTGCGGCCGGCGGTGCGCGCGGTGGCTCTCGACAACGAGGTGACCGACTTCGTCACCCACCTCGTGCAGAACCGGGCTGTGCCGGGCGTGGTCATCACCACGCAGCGCAAGGTCGACGAGGAGATCAGCAACAGGCTGGCCACGAAGTGGAAGCAGAAGTTCGGCGGCTCCCGCCGCGGCGAGCCCGCCGTGCTCCAGACCGGCATGGACGTCAAGGTCCTCGGACTCAACCTGGACCAGTTGGAGTTCCCTGACTTGCGCACCATCTCCGAGTCGCGGATCTGCATGTCGTTCGGGGTGCCGCCGATCCTGGTCGGCGCCAAGGTGGGTCTCGACCGCTCTACGTTCGCCAACTACCGCGAGGCACGGCAGTCGTTCTGGGAAGAGACGATCATGCCCGATCAGCGGCTGATCCGCGACGTGATCGTGCGCAGGCTGCTGCCCGAGGTGAATGACTCCACGTTCATCGTGCCCCGCCGGGTCACGGTGAAGTGGGACCGCTCGCAGGTGCTCGCCCTGAAGGAGTCCGAGCAGGCGATCTGGGAGCGCGCCAACAACGCGCTGCGGGCCGGGGCCATCACCATCAACGACTTCCGCCGCATCGTCGGCCTGCCCCGGGTCGAGGGCGGCGACGTGTTCCTGCGCCCGGCCGGCGTCATGCCCACGCTCGCGGACGGCACCCCGGCCGCTGGTGCCGAGGAGCCCACCGGCACCCCGGAGGACCAGCCGTCCGGTGGGACAGTCACCGACGACGAGCCCGAAGGGAACGCCTCCGACGAGGAGATCGCCAAGCGGCTGCTGGCCGACCTGGTCCGGGTGTGAGCCATGCCTGTCCGGGCCCGGGTCCCCGCCTCGCACCTGCGGGACGCAGAAAAGGCGCTCGCCGAGTTCTTCCGCACCCAGGGCGCTGCCATCGCGGCCAACTGGCCCGAGCCCAAGAGCAGTGGCAAGGCGCTGGCGGACGTGTTCAGCCTGGCCCGCTGGAACCGTGTCCTGGCTCCCGTCGTCGAGACGATTGCGCTCGCCGTCTCCACGGCCGCGGGCCGCTCCGTGCTCGCCGGGCTGGGCCTGGCCGCCGACGGCTACGACCAGGACGTGACGCTGGCCTGGATCGCCGCGCACGCCTCCGGCGTCGCCTCGGGGGTCAACGGCCGGACCCGCGCCACCGTACGCGACGCCCTCGCCGCCGATCTCACGGCGAGTGACGTCCGCGACCTCTTCAGCACGATGGCTGAGGCCAGGGCACCGCAGATCGCCCGGACCGAGGTAACGGCCGCCACGGGCTTCGGCACCCGCGAGGCGGCACAGCAGTCCGGCCGCGACCTGGTGAAGACCTGGAAGACCGGCAGCAATCCCCGCGCCAGCCATGCCCGCCTCGACGGCCAGGCCGTGCCGATGAACGAGACCTTCAGCAACGGCGCGCGCTGGCCCGGCGATTCGCGCCTGGACGACAAAGAGCGCTCCAACTGCAACTGCTCCATGACCGTCGACGCGGCATGACCCGCCACGGGCCAGAGAGGTGACCATGACCATTCAGAGGCTCATCGCGCCCGCCGAGTGGAAGGCGTCCGACGACGGGCCGGGCACGCTGGAGGGCTACCTGTCGACCTTCGGCAACACCGACCTCCAGGGCGACGTGATCGAGCCGGGAGCCTTCGCGAAGACCGTGAACAAGGTCAACAAGGACGGCATCCCGCTGCTTGCTGACCACAACGCCTCGGTGCGCAACGTGCTCGGCACGATCGTGCACGCCGAGGAAGACAGTAAGGGGCTCCGGATCAGGGCCAGGTTCGCGGCCGACCCCGACGCGCAGGCCATCCGGCAGAAGCTGCTCGACGGCCACCTCAAGGCGATGTCCATCGGCTACGAGCCGAAGGAGTGGGGCATCCGCGAGGACGACGACGGCCGCATGGTCCGGGTCCTGAAGGAGGTCAAGCTGTGGGAGGGCAGCGTCGTGGTTTTCCCGGCCAACCCCGAGGCGCTGGTCGACACGGTCAAGTCCGCGGTGCACCACACCATCGGCTTCGTGATCGCTGGGGCAGTCGCCAATGGCGTCGACGAAGGCGAGGTGAAGGCGGCCATCCGCGCGTACGCGACGGCTGACAGCCCGCCCGGAGAGCAGCCCGTCACCACGGACGATGCCACGTCACCGGCCGGCGAGGACACGAAGGACGGCAGCTCCGACGGCGACGGGCCGGACGACACAAACGAGGGCGCTGACTCCCTCAAGCTGAAGATGTACCGGGCGGACGCCGTCCTGGCGGGCCGCGACCCGGACGAGATGACCGACCCCGTCACCTGCGCGGGCATGGAAGCCCGCCTCGATGTCCTCGACCAGTGGGTCAAGGACCGCAATCGCGAAGCCGAGCTGACCGACGAGCTCAGCCAGCTCCGCGAGTAGCCCGCCCTCAACCGGCGCGCGACGAGCCACGCCGAAGCACCGACGCGACGAGCAGTCGGACGGCCGGAGCAGCACCTGCCTGCGACGAGCAGCGACGGATCTCCAGGCCACCCAACCTGATTGTTCGAGCCCCCGCATGCGGGGGCTTCCGCATGTCTGGAGACATCATGGGAGCCCATCCCCTCCTGGTGCGGGCCGCGCAGTGCATCGAGCAGGCCCGCGCCCTCAACGACGAGTTCCCCGAGAAGCGGCAGATGCCGGCCGAGGTCGCCAAGAAGATCGACCTCCTGCTCAACGAGGCCAGCGACTGCAAGAAGCAGGTCGAGCGCGAGGCCAGGCTCACGGACCTGGACAACTTCCTGTCCGCGCCGGTTTTCAAGCACGACATGGGCGGCGAGGAGGAGACCGGCGGCATGTCGGTCGCCGACATCGGCGGCGTCTACACCACCGACAAGCAGCGCAAGGAAGCCGCGCAGAAGGCGTTCATGTCCTATGTCCGCAAGGGCTGGGCGGGCATGGCGCCGGAGATGAAGGCGGCCCTGGTCGAGGACACGCAGGGCGAGGTCCTCATCCCGACCGACTTCGCGGGCACCATCCTGCGCGAGCTGCCCCGCATGGCCGTCATCCGCAACCTCGCGTTCATCCGCCCCACCTCGAAGAACAAGGTCGACGTTGGCGTGGTCAACATCGCCGCCGCCGGATGGGGCAAGCTGGAGACCGGCACCGTCGCCGCCGACGGTCTGGCAGCCGACCCCGCGGACAAGGACACCATCTCCGTCCACGACCTCAACGCCCTCGTGAAGATTGGCGTGGACGAGCTGGAGGACTCCGACGAAGACCTCGCCGGGGTCATCAGCGAGGCACTGTCCCTGAAGCTCGCCGAGCAGGAGGACGACGCGTTCGCCAACGGCACCGGTACTGGCCAGCCGCGTGGCGTGGCACAGGCCACGGGCATCACCCAGGGGGTGGCCGCCGCGGCGGGGCAGACCGTCACCGGTGACGAGCTGAAGCGGGTCACGTTCCAGGTCCCGGCACAGTTCCGCAAGTCGGCGAACGCCGCATGGATCGGCCACACCTCCGCCGAGGAGAAGATCGCACTCCTGAAGGACGCGGACGGCCGCTACCTGCTCCAGCCGAACACCGCGCAGGGCGAGCCCAGCACCCTGATGGGCTACCGCTGGTACACCGTGGACGGCCTGCCCGCCATCACCACCACGAACGATGTGGGCGCGGGCACCGACAAGTCCGTGATGTTCGGCGACTTCCGCCAGGGCTACATGATCGCCGACCGGCGCCGGATCACCGTGACCCGGCTCGAAGAGCGCTACGCCGACGAGGGCAAGATCGGCCTGCTGTTCCGGCACCGGGTCGGCGGAGACGTCATCCGCCCCAAGGCGTTCGCCTGGTACCAGCTCTGACCATCCAACGGCCGGGCCCCGAACGCCGTCCGGGCCTGGCCGCACCGGAGGGAGATCCGATCCCGTGAGGATCCTGTGTACCAAGACGAGCCGCTTCAAGGAAGAGTCCGGCGGCGTCTCCGAGTACGACGCGCACCACGAGTACTACGTCGACGACGCCCGCGGCGCGGCCATGGTCGCCGAGGGGCGGGCGTACCAGCTGGACGCCAACGGCCGCAAGGTCGAGCCGCGCCCGGCCGCCAAGAAGACGGCCGCGAGCAAGCCAGTCGTGCAGAAGCCGACCGGGCAGGCGGGCAAGCCCGCGAGCAAGCGCGCCACGAAGTCGGTCAAGCCGCCGGAGAACAAGACCGAGCCCGGCGCGTCCGACGCACAGAAGGCCTGACCCGTGTCGAGGGCGATCTCCGTCGCGTCGGCCGCGACGGACGCGCAGGCATACACCGGCGCCGCAACGCTCATGGGTTTCGTCGCGACGGGCAGCACGACCTCGGTCGTGCGGCTGCGTGACGGCACCACGGCCACCGATCCGGTCAAGGCCGTCATCGGCATTCCCGCAGACGGCACCGCGGCGGCCGAGCTGCCCGCCGCAGAGTTCGCCACCGGCATCTTCGTCGACCGGGACGGCACGAACGCCTCGGAACTCGTCCTCTACATCCAGTAAGGAGCCGCAATGCCCGACCAGCCCACGGTGTTCGACGAGGACGCCGGCCACTACGTGCACGGTGCCGCCATCACGGACGCGTCGACGGCGCACGCCCTCAACGCCACGTTCTCCGATACAGAGGTCGAGGCGGCGCTGGACGCACTCGGAACGAAGATCAACGGCATGCTGGCCGCACTGCGCTCGCGCGGCATCATCGCCAAGGACTGACCAGTGGTGGCCGCGTTCGCGACCTCCGGAGACCTGGCGGCCTGGCTGGAAGACGACGGCCTGAACCCCGCCAACGCCGACGTCATCCTCACCGCCATCTCCGACGAGATCCGCGACGCGCTCGGCTGGCCCGTCAACGAGCAGGCGGGCGTGGCCGTCACACTGGACGGGCCCGGGCACGAGGACCTGCTGCTGCCCACCCTGCACCTGACGGCCGTCGCCTCGGTCCTCGAGGACGGTGTCACGCTCGCCCACCCGGCCGACTACTTGTGGTACGCGCACGGCAAGCTGACCCGCATGTCCGGCGGCGAACCGATTGCGTGGACCAAGAAGCGGCAGGGTGTGACGGCGACCTTCACGCACGGCTACCCGGAAGGCTCGGTGCCCGGCGTGTTCAGGACGGTGACGCTGGAGTCCGCCGCACCACTGGCCGGGAACCCCGGCGGACTGCTGAAGTCCCGCACAGTCGGGCGGGTGTCGGTCACCTACGCGGACGTGCGGGCTGCCGTCGCCGGGGTGGGCGACGATCCGCGCCTGGACTACCACCGGCTGCCGGAAGGGTTCTGATGGCCCGGCTCGGCAACCACACCGCGGTCATCCTGCGCGGCCGAGGCACCGACAGCTTCGGGGATCCGCTGCCCGGCGACCCCGACGAGATCGAGGTGACCGGCACGTCCATGCAGCCCGCGTCCAGCGTCGAGACCATCGACGGCGGCGAACAGGTCGTCAGCCTGTGGGACTGGTTCGTCCCGCCCGGCACGGACGTGCGGGCCACGGACCAGGTGAAGTTCCGCGGCCAGACGTACGACGTCGACGGCGACCCGCAGCCCCTCGACGACGAACGCGGGCGCCCCCACCACATCGAGGTCCGGCTGAGGATCGTCACCGGCTGAAGGAGGGGATCAGCCGATGGCCGACTTCCAGCCCTTCCCGAACATCGAAGCCCTGCTGGTCGCCGCTCTCGCCGAGTTCGGCACGTGCGGCCAGACCTTCCCCCCGGCCAAAGAACTCGCCGCGAGCCTGCCGTTCATCCGTGTGCGGCGGCTCGGCGGCGGTGACGACCGGCGCACCGACCGGCCGCGCGTGGACGTCGAGGTCGCCGCCAAGACCTACAGCCAGGCGATGGACATCGCCCTGAAGGTGCAGCAGCGCCTCATCTCCGGCTGGCTGTTCGTGCCCGGCGTCGGCCTGATGGACCGGGCCCTCACTGAACTCGGCCCGAACGAGGTCACAGACGCCGACCCGCACACCCGGCACATCGTCGCCACGTACGAGTGCCACACGCGCCGCAGCGCGTAGCCCGCCCGCCCCTCAAGCCCCGCCAGCCGCGGGGCTCTGCCCCGCTGGAGTCCCGCAGGAGAGGAGTCGGGCCGTGCCCGCATGGTCGACGCTCAAGAACCATCAGAACCGCCTGATCCGCAAGGCGCTCGAAGGGTCGACGTTCATCGCGCCCACCACCAGCTCCGCGATCACCGCACTGACCGGCGCGGACAAGGCGCTGCTCGCCCTCCCGGCCGGGTACAACGACCTGGGGTGGATGTCGGACGACGGCCCCCAGTTCTCCGCCGAGATCGACACCAGCGAGGTCACCTCGTGGGGTGCGGTCGAGCCCACGAGGCGGGACATCGTCTCCGACGTCACCACCCTCCAGGTCAGCGTCCAGGAGACCAACAAGGAGACCATCGGCCTCTACACCGGCGTCGACATGACCGCCGTCGTCCCCGACGCCACCTCCGGCGAGGTCGCAGTGACCAAGCCGGACCGGCCGCCACTGCGCTTCTACCGGGTGCTCACCATCGGCGTGGACCTTGACGACGCGGGAGAGATCTACATCGCCCGCTTCCTGCCCCGCGCCTCCGTCACCGACAAGGGCGACCAGGCGTTCACCAACTCCGACACCCCGGTCGGCTGGCCGGTCACCCTGACCGCCTACCTCGACTCGACGCTCGGCTACTCGGAGCGCTTCTACTTCGGCGGCCCCGGCTGGCACGCGCTGCTGACCGCGATGGGCTTCTGATCGCCACGGTGGCCGGAGCCTGGGCGGGCGCCGGCCGCCGCGGTCAGTGTCTGCCTGCCCAACCCGTGTGAGGAGTGATCGGCGTGGAGCCTGTCGAGTACATCGCGCCCTCCGGCGCCGTGCAGGTCGTCGAGGATCCGGCCACCATGTACCGGCTTCAGGCGGCCGGGTGGCGACCCCGTCCGGAGCTGGAGACGCTCGCCGCCAACGAGGACCCGGCGGCGACCGAGCACCTTCAGCGGGAACAGAACTTCCGCCGCCAGCAGCAGGCCGAGCAGGACGCGCGCGAAGCCCGCTTCGCACCCAAGGCCAGGGGCGAGGGCGTGGACCGCGAAAGGCCTGCCCCCAAACGCCAGCCGCGCACCAAGCAGTAGCCCGCCCGCGAGGAGCCCGCCCATGCTCGATCTTGACGCCCTCGAACGCGAAGGCACACCCGGCCCGTTCACCATCAAGCTGGGCGGACGGCCGTGGAAGCTGGCCGACCCGCAGGAACTCGACTGGAAGCAGCTCGACCGGCTCGGTACCGTCTCAGCCGAGATGGACCTGCGTCTGCTGCTGGGTGAGCAGTTCGGCGAGTTCCGCAAGCTGTCCCTGCCGGGCTGGAAGTTCGAGAAGCTGATGGAAGCCTGGCGTGCCCATTACGGGCTCGGGGGCCCGGGGGAAGCCGACGCCTCGTCTACCTGATCTCCAGGTACGGCGGGGCCATCGACGCCGATCTGGCCGCGCTCGGCTGGGACCTGGCGAAGCTGTGGCGGGAGCGCCGCTGGCGGTTCCTCCTCAACCTGATCGAGCACCTGCCGCGCACCTCCCACTTCGTCGCCGCGATGGCCGATGACGAAGAGCTCGCCGAGCAGTTGCCCGAACCCGAGGGTGGGCACCACCCGTCGCTGACCGAGTATTCGCCGGTCGTCGAACGGCTCGACCTGATGGTTGACCGGCTCGGTGAGGTTGTCACCGCCGTGGTCAACACCGTGGCGAAGAGGCCGCAGAGGCCGCCCCGACCGCAGCGGCGTCCGCAGACCGCCCGCGACCGGATCAAGCTGAAGCGGCGCAAGATGCGGCACGCCCTGATCCTGAAGCGGCTGGCCGAAGCCCGCGAGGCCGGGCGTCCGACCATGGCCGACGTCGCCGCCGATCCCCGCTTCACTGCCGGCGTGCACCGCCGCAGAAAGGAGTGACCCATGGCGCTGATCGAGTTCCGGCTCGACACCGCCGGTATCGCCGAGGCGCTGAAATCCGGCGAGTTCCGGGACCTGATGAACGGCAAGGCCGTCGAGGTCGCCGCGAACGCGCGGGCCTCGCTGCCCGAGAACGCGCCTGTGGAGTTCCGGCCCTACACCACCGACCGCCAGGCCGCCGCCGTCGTCGTCCAGCACCCGCGCGCCCGCCAGTGGGACAACGAGCGCGGCCTGACGCGCCAAGCCGCCGAGGCCGCTGGCCTGGAGTACAACCCGCCCACCTGATCCGAAGGAGCCCGCCCATGGCCCCGCAAGCCCGCAAGCGCACCGCAGCGAAGCCCGCCGACAGAGAGCCGTTCGACTTCAACCTCGACGCCGTCGAGCCCGAGCAGGAGCTGACCCCGTTCCGCTTCCACTGGGGCGGGCGCCGCTTCGTCATGCGGCACCTGGACGACCTCGATGTGTGGGCCGTCCTGCATCTCGCCGACGCCGGTGACATCGCCGCCATGGTCGGCGCGTTCGAGGCCGCGCTCGGCGACCAGTGGGACGACTTCCGCAAGATCCGCATGCCGCAGTACAAGCTGCGCGCCCTGTTCAAGGCGTACCGGGAGCACTGCCGCATCGACGAGGATGGCAACCCGATCGACGGCGAGCCGGGCGAGGCTGCGGAGCCCGCTGCCTCCTGATCCACCGCACCACCCGCGCACCCCCTGAGCCCTGGACGGGAGGTGCGCGATGGCCACCCCCAACGCCGGGTACGCAGTCCTCCAGGTCATCCCCTCGGTACGAGGGATCTCCGACGAACTGCGACGCCAGATCGTCGGCCCGGCCGGTGACGCGGGCGACCGCGCGGGGACCGCTGCGGGCGAGGGCCTGAAGAGCAAGCTGAAGGCCGGTGCCGTCGTCGCGGGCATCGCGGCAGGGGCGGCCCTGGTCAAGGGCATCGGCGATGCCATGGGGCAGCTCAACGCCACGAGCCTGCTCCAGGCCCAGCTGGGCAGCACGAACAAGGTCGCCGCCAAGCACGGCAAGATCGCGGGCAGGCTCTACAGCACCGGGGTCACCGACACCTTCGAGGACGCCGCCGCGTCGATCCGCGTCGTGATGACGTCCGGGCTGCTGCCGCCCGGTGCCACGAACAAGCAGATCGAATCGATCTCGGCGAAGGTCACCGACCTTTCCACGGTCTTCGACGCCGACCTCGGTCAGGCCGCCAACGCGGCTGGTCAGCTCATGAAGACCGGCCTCGCGCGCAACGCGACCGAGGCCATCGACCTGATCACACGCGGCTTCCAGACCATGGGCCCGCGTGCCGATGACCTGATCGACACCACGAACGAGTACGCGGGCCAGTTCCAGAAGCTGGGCCTGTCCGGCAAGGAAGCCTTCGGCCTGCTCAGCCAGGGCATGAAGGCCGGCGCCCGCGACACCGACTTCGTCGCCGACGCGCTGAAGGAATTCAGCATCCGGGCGGTCGACGGGTCCAAGGCCTCGGCCGAGGGCTTCAAGGCGCTGGGGCTCAACGCCCGGGAGATGACCGCGCAGATCGCCGGGGGCGGCAAGGGCGCCTCCGACGGGCTCCAACTGGTCCTGGACCGGCTGCGGGCGATGAAGGACCCCGTCGAGCGGGAGGCCGCGGCGGTCGCCCTGTTCGGGACCAAGGCCGAGGATCTCGGCAAGAGCCTCTTTGCTCTCGACCCGTCGAAGGCGGAGCAGGCGCTCGGCCGGGTCGAGGACGCCTCCAAGAAGGTCGGCGAGACGATCCGGTCGGGCCCGGCGCACGAACTGACCGTCTTCAAGCGGACGTTGCAGCAGGCGTTCGTCGAGTTCCTGGGCGGCAAGGTCCTGCCCGTCATCACCGAGGTCGGCCGGTGGCTGAACACCTACCTCGTGCCCGCGCTCGCGGCCACAGCCGACGTCGTGGGCCCCGTCCTGGTCGCCGGCTTCTCGGGGCTGGTTCAGGTGGGCCGTTCAGTCGTCGACTGGCTGAGGGACATGAACGCCTGGCTCATCCCGATCGGCATCGCCGTGGCCGGGTTCACGCTGGCGCTGTCCGCGAACGCGATTGCGATCGGCCTGGTCACCGTTGCGATGCGCGTTGCTGGCGGGGTGGCCAAGGTGTGGACGGCGATCACGAGGGCGGCCACGATCGCGCATGCGGCGCTCAATGCGGTCATGCGCGCCAACGTGATCATCCTCGTTATCACGGCGATCGTCGCGCTGGTGGCGGCCCTGGTCGTCGCCTACAAGAAGTCCGAGACGTTCCGCAACATCGTCAACGGCGCCTTCCAAGGCATGCTCGCCGTCGGCCGGGCCATCGGCGGCTGGTTCTCGGGGCCGTTCGTGCGGTTCTTCACGCAGACCATCCCGGGCGCCTTCCGCACGGTGCTGAACTGGGTGCGCTCCAACTGGCCCTGGCTGCTGGGCGCGCTGACCGGGCCGATCGGGCTCGCCGTCGTGTTCATCGTCAAGCACTGGCGGCGGGTCCGGGATTTCTTTCTCGCGGCATGGCAGTTCATCGTCCGCAATGTCCTCACGCCGATCCGGACGTTCTTCACCTCCACGATCCCCGGCTGGGCGCGCACCGTCAGGGACCGGGTGGTGGCCGCGTGGGGCACAGTGCGCGACCGGGTCCACAGCGCGTACGCGTTCGTGCGCGACGGCGTGTTCAGCCCCCTGCGGACGTTCTTCACCTCCACGATCCCCGGCTGGGCGGCGACCGTCCGAGACCGGGTGGCCGGAGCGTTCGGAACCCTGCGGGACCGGGTCCACGGCGTCTACACCTTCATCCGCGACCGGGTGTTCAACCCCATCGGCCGATTCTTCAAGGACACCATCCCCGGCTGGGCGCGGTCCATGAAGGACAAGGTCGTCGACTTCTTCGCCAAGATGCGCGACGGCCTCGGAAGGACCTGGGACGGGATCAAGTCCAAGGCGAAGGCGCCGGTCAACTGGGTGATCCGCAACGTCTGGAACAACGGCATCGTCTCCATCTGGAAGAAGATCACCGGCTGGATCGGGCTCGGCAACAAGCTGAAGACGCTCAAGGAACTGGCGTCCGGCGGCACCGTCGGCTCCGGGTTCGGACAGCCCGCCACGCCCGGCGTGTTCAACCGGCCCACCGCGATCGTCGGCGAGGGCAACCCGGCCCACCCGGAGTTCGTCATCCCCACCGACCCCAAGTACCGGGGCCGGGCGCGCATGCTGTGGGAGGCGGCCGGGGCGCAGCTGATGGAGGACGGCGGCGTACTGGGCTTCCTCGGCGGCGTCGCCAAGAAGGTCGGCGGTGCCGTGGTCGGCGGCATCAAGAGCATCGGGGACTTCCTGGCCGACCCGCTCGGCGCGGCCAAGAAGATGCTCAACAGCGCCCTCGGCAAGCTGGGCGACCTGGGGGATCACCCCTTTGCCCGGATGGTCGCCCGGTTCCCCCGCATGGCGGTCGACGGCCTGATCGGACTCATCAAGGATGCGGCCGGAAGCCTCCTCGGTGCGATCGGGCTCGGCGGCGGAGGCGGCTCCGGCGTCAACCGGTGGAAGCCCGTCGTGCAGATGGCGCTGCGCCAGGTCGGCCAGCCCGCCGCCTACACCGGCATCACCCTGCGCCGCATGAACCAGGAGTCGGGCGGCAACCCGAAGGCCGTCAACCGCTGGGACATCAACTGGCAGCGCGGCCACCCCTCCGTGGGCCTCATGCAGGTGATCCGGCCCACCTTCCAGCGCTACGCCGGGCGGTACCGCAAGACCGGGCCGTTCCTCTACGGGGTGTCGATCAACCCGCTCGCCAACATCTACAGCTCGATGCGGTACGCGCTCGCCTCGTACGGGTCGCTGCCGCGCGCCTACAACCGGCCCGGCGGCTACGACGACGGCGGCCTTCTGCCGCCCGGCCTGCACTCGGTCTACAACGGCACCCGCCGGCCCGAGAGGGTGCTCACCGACCGGCAGTGGCAGGCCCTGTTCGCGGCGGCCCGAGGCGGCGACGGTCCGCGCGGGGACACCTACAACTTCTACCCGCGCACCCTGGACATGACGGTCGCCGATCTCGATGTGCTCCAGCGGCGCCAGGAGGCGCGGGCGAGGATGGGGAGGCCGCGCTAGATGCCCATCGTCCGCGGCGACTTCACGCCGGGCGCCGTCCTGCCGGAGATCGGCTTCGCGACGGCCAGCTTCACCGGCCCGGACGGCGTCACCTGGCCGCTGACCAACCCGCCGGGCGGCTGGTTCACCCTCGCCGACGGCGTCAGCGGGGTCGGCGCCGCTCCGGTGGAGCTGACCACGGACGACCACCCGCGCGGGGGCTCCCGGCTGCGGCACGTCCAGCCGGTCTCCCGCACCGTCGTGTGGCCGCTGCACGTCTACGGCGACGACCACCTTCAGTTCACCGCCCGCTGGCGGGCGCTCGCGCGGGCCTTCACCGGCACCCTGCGCAGGCGCCCGGACGGCACCTACCCCCCGGGCGTGTTGGAGATCGCCCGCCCCGACGGCACGAGGCGGCGGATCGAGTGCTTCTACCGGGAGGGTTTCGAGGGGCAGGGCGCGCGCGGCACCGGCATCAACTCCGACACCGCGATCCTGTCGCTGTACTGCGAGGACCCGTACTTCTACGACCCGCAACCGATGGCCGAGCGGCGAGAGTTCGCCACCGGTGAGGACTTCCTCCAGCCGTACCCGAGCGTGTCGTCCGGCCAGGTCCTCGGCGCGACCGTGCTGGTCAACCCCGGCGACGTCATCGCCTGGCCCTCCTGGACCATCACCGGGCCCGCCTCCCTGGTGACCTTCACCCACGACGACAGTGGCGACTCCTTCGTCCTGGACCCGGCGGACGTGTCCGGCAGCCTGCTGGCCCACGAGCAGGTGATCATCACGACCGATCCGCCGAAGGTCACCAAGTACACCACCGAACGGCAGACGATCGACCTCGGCGGCGCAACGGCCGGCACGGTCACGATCACGTTCGACGGGCAGACCACCGGCTCCATCGCCTACAACGCGGACGCCGCGACCGTGCAGGCCGCGCTGGAGGCCCTGTCGAACCTCGACGCCGAGGACGTCTTCGTGACCGGCGGACCGCTGCCCGGGACGATCACGCTGACCTTCGCGGGACAGTACCTCGGGGTGAATGTGCCGGAGGTGACGGTCACTCCGACGGGCCTGACGGGCGGCACGGTCACCGTGGCCACGGTCACCGAGGGCGCCACGGCCAACTGGGTCGGCGCCCTGAACTGGCCGGGCGCCGTGCTGTGGCCGCTTGAGCCGGGCCCCAACGCGGTGACGTTCCAGCTCGACGGATCCGGCCCCGGCTCGGCGGTCGAGGTGCAGTTCTTCCCCAGGTTCGAGACGGCGTGATCGATGGCGATCCAACTGCTCGTCACCGACCCGGACCTGAACGTGGTGGGAGATCCTCTCGGCGGCTGGACGTCGCTGGACTGCACGCTGCGCTTCAACGAGCCCGCCTCCGGCAGCTTCGAGATCCCCGCACACCCGGCGGTGATGGCGCAGCTCCAGCCCGGCAACCGGATCATCGTCATCCGGGACGCTGCGGTCTGGTGCGCGGGCCCGCTGGAGATCCCGCAGGACTACACGTGGTCCATCGGCGAGTCGAGCGAACCGGACCCGGGCAAGGTCACCGTCTACTTCAGCGACGACCTGGCCGTGGTCGCCGGACACATCACCTGGGCCGACCCCGCGGCCACGTGGGCGAACCAGCCCGACACCGCCTCGTACTCGATCACCAGCACAAACGCTGAGACGATCATCCGGACCCTGGTGGACGTCAACTGCGGGCCGTCCGCGCTCGCCGCCCGGCAGGTTCCCCACCTCGTGCTCGACAGCGTCGCCGGGGTCGGCACCACGACGACGGTCAACACCCGCTTCGAAGCACTGCTCGCCGCCTGCCGCCGGGTCGCCGTCGACGGCGGCCGGATCGGCTTCCGCACCCGCCAGGACAACGGGCAGATCAAGTTCGGCTGCTACGCCCCGCAAGACCTCACTGCCACGGCCCGCTTCAGCACCGGCCTGAACAACCTCCGCTCCATCACCTACAAGCAGAGCGCACCGACCGTCACGCACGCCCTGGTGCAGGGCTCCGAGGTCGAGGCCCCGGCCGACCGCAAGTTCGTCGAGGTCGCCGACTCCACGGCCGCAGCCACCTGGTGGCGCGTGGAGAAGCTGGTCGACGGCAGCGCCGAGACCGACACCAACGGCGAACTCACCCAGGCCGGCAACGAAGAACTCGCCAGCGGCGCGGCCCCGGTGGAGCTGGCCACCGTCACCGTCGACACCCCGGAGCTGAAGGCGGGCCGGGACTTCGGGCTCGGCGACAAGGTCACCATCGCCCTGCCGACCGGCCTGGAGGTCGCCGACGTCGTCCGCTCCATCCACCTTCAGGCCACGCCGGGAAGCGGGGAGCACGTCACCTCCCTCGTGGGCTCCCCGGAGGCCACCACCGACCCGCAGACCGTACGGCTGATCCGCGAACTCGGCCGCAGGCTCGGCCGCCTGGAAGCGAGGTGAACCGCCCGTGGCTCAGGACTCGTGGCCGTCTCCGAATCACAACTCCCGCAACGTCACGGACGCCGAGTACGAGCAGCTCGCCGCCCGGTTCAGTGATGACGGCGTGTGGGGCACCCCCGCGGACTCGTCCGTCGTCTACACGACCAGCGGGCTCCAGGTGCTCGTGCGCGCCGCCAAGTTCGCGTCCCTGCGCGGACACGCGTGGACGTCCGGCACGACCGACGACGCCCTGACGATCGCCTCCAACGCCTCCGGGCAGACCCGCACCGACCGCGTGGTGCTGCGCCTTGAACGCTCCACCTGGGACGTGCGGGCCGTGGTCAAGCAGGGCACCCCCGGCTCCGGGGCGCCGGCCCTGACCCAGGACACCGGCAGCACGGGCGTGTTCGAGATCCAGCTGGCGCGGGTGACCGTGCCCGACAGCGCGACGTCGGTGACCGTGACCCGGGAGGAGCTGTACGTCGGCAGCCGGGTGCGGGCTGTCGACTCCGCCACCCCGAACCTGTTCCCGCAGCTCGGCGAGATCCAGTTCGAGCGGGACACCGGCCGCTGGCGCGGCTGGGACGGCAGCCAGCGCCGCACCCTGTTCGAGGACACCGGGCTGCTGTTCATCAGCCCCGGCTTCTCCACGTGGGACCAGGTCTTCCACAACGTCGGCCGCCGCATCGGTGACCAGGTGTGGCTGCGGGTGTGGGTCCAGCGCCAGGAGTCCGCCCTCTCCGTCAACGACCCGGACGGCTCGAAGATCGGGGTGCTGCCGTCCGCGCTGCGTTCCGTCTACAACAACTTCTACGTGGGCAAGTTCTACGGCTCCGGAGTCGAGGCCCTGGTCGAGGTCCGCACCGACGGAGAGATCTGGGTGACGCGCAACGACGGCACCGTCCCGATCGGCAACCGGCTGGCCCTGACCATGAGCTATCTGAGGGTGTGAGCGCATGGCCCGGCACCGTTTCGGAGGCGTCGCCGACTACATCATCACCGTCGGTACCGACGACGCCGCAACCCTGGAGCCCAACGCGCAGGTCACCTGCTGGAACGCGGCCACGTCCGGCACCCAGTACACCGACCTGACCGAGACCGACGGGGTGACCCCCATCTCCGGCGGCGTGCTTACCGCCGACGCCACCGGCTCTGTCCCCGAGTTCATGGGCCCGGACGGCGTACGGTCGATCTATCTCGACGCCAACGGGGGCGCCGGCCCCCGGCGGCGCACCGTGGCCACCGACGTCGGGGACGACCTCACCACCGCCGAATCGGACATCACCAGCCACACCGGCGCCGCCAACCCGCACGCCACCGAGGTCGCCGACCTCACCGACGCCCGCGCCGACCCGGCCGTCGACGACGTCAAGGGCGGCGGCGTCCTCACCTACGACGCGCTCACCTCCCGATGGCGGCCCGACGGCTCTTCGAAGGCGCTCCAGGGCTTCCACGCAGGCCTGGCCAACCGGCACTTCCAGCGATGCAACATCGTGTGCATCGGCGACTCCATCACTGAGGGGCAGGGCGCCACCGCGTTCGCGAACTCCTGGCCATCGCGCCTCAGGCAACTGCTGCGCGCCCGGTTCCCCACCGACGGCAACCCAAGGGGGGACGCGGCTACATCGGCGCCCTGTCGACCGGCTCGACGTCGTTCACCTGGCCCGCCACCGTGACGGGCGGGCCGACGCAGAACGACGACTGGGGGCCCAAGAGGCTCGCGGCGCAGCTGGACTTCACCGCACCCGCCGACCGCATCACCTACTCGGCGTTGCAGGGCACCGCGGTGGACATCATGTGGACCCGGCTGTCGCTGGGCGGCAACTTCCAGTACCGGGTGGACGGCGGCTCCTGGTCGTCGGTCGCGACCGGGGGCAGCGATCAGGACGGCATGCTCACCCGCGTCACCCTCGGCGCGTCCGGCGCCCACAGCCTGGACATCGAGGCCGCCACGGACGGCTTCCAGGCCTTCGTCAGCGGCGTGATCGAGTACGACGGTGACGAGAACGCCGGGATCACCGTCCACGACTGCGGCCACTTCGGCTGGGACACCAGCTTCTGGATCAGTGTGGTGACCGCGAACAACACGTGGCCTGCGGCGATCTCCGCTCTGAGCCCGCATCTGATCGTCATCATGCTCGGGGCGAACGACCACTTCCTGAACACCGACCCGGCGACCTACCAGTCCAACCTGGTCACCCTGATCTCGTCTCTGCGGGGTGCCGTCGGCGCGCCCTCGCCGTTCCCGCCGATCCTCCTCGCGATGCACGCCGCCCGCGGCGGCTCCTTCACCTACCCGTGGGCGGACTACGTGAACGCCGCGCACAACGTCGCTCAGGCCGACGACCTGGTCACCTGCCTCGACCTCACCCTAGGGCCGCGCCTGCCCAACCAGGCGGACTCCCCGAACCACGGCCTGTACGCGGACACCGCGCACCTGTCCAACAAGGGCAACAGCTACGTTGCCGACCGGATCTGCGACTTTATCTCGCCCCGATGAATCCTTTACGCGGCTCGCGTAGACCCTGCCACAGGGCCATGGCGCCAAGTCGCTCCTCGTCTCCCCCGTCGCCGAGGTGTCATGGCCCGGTTTCGTGCTGCCCTCGTCGTGCTCTGCCTCGTCCTCGCGGGCCTGGTGGCCACGGCGCCCCCGGCGCGCGGTGACACCGCCGGCCTCAACGCCTTCTTCGCCACCTACCACGCCGATGTCGGCTCGTCCGTGCCGGTCGGTGACGGGCGCGTGCTGTGGCTGTTCGGCGACACCCTCACCCCCGCGGGGACGTTCCGACGCAACAGCGCCGTTGTCCAGGGCCCCGACGGCGTGATGCGGCCCCGCTCGGGGGCGTTCCTGAAGGCGTCGGCGGCCGGGCACTGGTACTGGCCCGGGCAGGCAGTCCGCGAGGGCTCCCGGCTGCGGGTGCTGGCCATGGACTTCACGTGCACGGACCCGTGCGGGGCGTGGGACATGCGCTACGAGCGCACCGACATTCTGACCTACCGCCTGCCCGATCTCGCGTACCTGGGCAAGGTGCCGCTGCCTCGTCGGGCGTCGGGGGCGATGTGGTCCCAACTGTTCAGGGCGCGCGACGGCTACACCTACGCGTACGGCTCGTACCCGGTGGCCGGGCAACTGGGCAAGGCCGTGGAGGTCGCCCGCGTCCCCTCCGGCTACGTGTGGTGCGTCTGGTGCTGGCGCTACCTCGGCACCCGCATGAGCCCCTCGATGGAACTCGGCACGGTCGTGTCCGTCGTCCGCACGGCGGCCGGGGGCTACCGGCTGTACGCCAAGCGGCTCGACATGTGGTCCACCGAGATCATCGCCTATGACTCGGCGACACCGTACGGGCCATGGGGCTCCCGTCGCGTCGTGGCCACGATCCCGCAGAGTGACGGCCGTTGGACGTACGCCGTTGAGGCGCACCCCGAGCAGCGCGTCGGCGCCGGCCGCCTCGCGCTGACGTACGCCACGAACTGCGACCGGCTGTGCGGCGACTACCACCTGACCGCGATCACCGTCACGGCGCCATAGGAGGGGACAGCGGGATGGAGTGGCTGATGAAGGCCGGTGCCGTGTGCGGCGCCCTCGCCGCGATCGGAGTCGTCGCCCGCTGGGCGTGGCGCGTCAACCGCCGCGGTGTGCGGATCTACGAACTCGTCACCGAACTGTCCCCGAACTCCGGCCACTCCGTGAAGGACAAGGTCGACACCATCCAGGCGGCGGTGACCGACCTGGCAGACGAGCAGCGCGCCCTCGGGGCCCGGCTGGACGCACACCTCGCCGACCACCGCCGGCCTTTGTGGAGGCGGCGGTGAAGCCCGCTGTCCCGCGCCGGGCGTGGGCCGTGTGGGCTGCCGCAGGCGCCGTCCTGGAGGCGGTCGCGCTCACCCGTGGCGGTCGCACCCTGACCGCCACATTGCAGTGGCTGTTTGGCATCAAGCCGCGCCGGTGGTGGATGCCGCTCGGCGTCGCAGCGATCGTCGGCTTCGCTGTCTGGCTGCCCGTCCACCTGATCGGAGGCTGACATGCCCACTTGCCGGGGCGTCGACATTTCCGCCTACCAAGGCCCGCAGGACTGGGCCGCCCACAAGCGCGACAGCGTGGTGTTCGCATGGGTCAAGGCGAGCGAGGGGCAGCGAACTCGGGACCGCCGGTTCGATGCGCACATCGCCGCCGTCATCAAGGCCGGGCTGGTACCGGGTGCCTACCACTTCGCGTGGCCCAACCAGGACGCGGCGATCGAGGCCAACAACTACATCGGTGCCGTCAAGCCGTACGCCAGCGCCAACGACTTCGTGCACTGGCTCGACCTTGAGCGGTACTCGGACGGCCACAACTACCGGGGACGCACCGACGCGCAGATCCGCGAGTGGGCCGAGGGGTGGATCGCCAGGGTGCAGGCCGCCTTCCCACGACAGCGGGTCGGCGTCTACACCTCCCGCGACGACATCGGCAAAGGCCACCTGCCGCCCAGGGTGCCGCTCTGGTACCCGCAATACCCGTGGGGCGCTGCCCCCTACAGCCGCGCTGAGGCCGCCGAGCAGCCCCGCCCTCACGGCCGCACGCCGCTGTTCTGGCAGTTCACCAGCCAGCCCCTCGACCGGAACATCTGCTACCTGTCCGCCGCCCAGCTGCGCGCCTGGGCGGCCGGAGATGAGGAGGACGACGTGGCCCTGAGCCCCGAGGACATCAACAAGATTGCCGATGCGGTCTTCAGGAAGCTCGCTGCGGGCGGGGGCGTCCTGGAGAACAGCGACCTGGACCGCATCATCGACCGCGACCACGTACCCGCCGCCCGGCCGCCATGGAACAACGGCGACTACTTCGAGGCCGACGGCAAGACCCCGAAGAACACCATGTGGCGCCTCGGGTATGCGCTCCAGACCGGTGTTGAGGCAGGCCGCGAGACACTCGCCCGCGTGAAGGCCATCGAGGAACTGCTCGCCGCCCTGGACCCGACCACGCTCGTCGCCAGGCTCGCGGGTCTCGAAGTGAACGTCACCGTCACCAAGCCGGAAGGTGAGCCGTGAAGATCTCCCGCTATTGGAAGGCGGTCGTCGCCGCGCTCGCTGCCGGCACCGGTGCGCTATCGACGGCGGCTCAAGACGGCACGGTCACCGTCGCCGAGGGCGTAACCGCCGTGGCCGCCGTGCTCGCCGCGCTCGGCTTCACGTGGTACGTGCCAAACCGGGAGCCGTCGAAGCGGCCTGACGCGGACGCGTAGCGGCTGATCCGCCCACGACGCGGAAGGAGTTGTCGATCGGTCGTTTGTAGCCATGGATCTGTGGGTTCTCTCCCCGGTGCCTGCGGATCGGCGCATCCCCCAGCGCCCCGCCCTGCTCCGGTAGGGCGGGGCGCTCGTGCTGTTACCGACGACACTCGTTGAGGTCTTCAACCATCTGACGAACTCCCGCAGGTGCTTCACCCGGCGAGGCGCTGCACGAGGGGGTGAGGTAGATGGCCTGGGCCGCGCCAGACGGCAGTAGGCCTCCTTTCGGAGGCTCCGATGCGCGGCAGTTGCTACCTCGTGTCGGGCACTTTATCCACATCGGGCACACTCAGCTGGTTCTTCGTCGCGTCGGTGGGCAGGAACTGGAGCATCTGTTTGCTCTCCGTGGCCTTGCGTACCGTCAGCCAGCCGCGCCATTTAACCTTGTATACCCCAGGTCCCGGGATACAGACAGCATACTTCCATAGCAATTCTCTTCCGGATGCGAACGCGCCGTTTGGGATATTTCTATACCCGTTGTCATTCATGGATTGGATTATGTCCCACCCGATGGCCTTCTGTCTGTAGATCGAGAAGCTGAGCTGAATGTCCCAGTTGGACGAAAGCCATAGGCCAAAACGGTAATACGCTTTAGCGGTGACATCGAAACCGAGGAAGTAGATCCTTCCAGAGTATCCCGCTTGATCGAGGTCGTTCCTCGTGAACCAGTCGGCTTTCCCATGGATGGTGCATTTGGCCTCGCCGTTGTCCTCGACGACGGTGGCAAGATCAATGATAGGCATGGCAACCTCAAGTGCGGCTAGGAACCATCGACTCATTACAGTCCGGGGCCCGCAGGAGGATGCGGGGGCTTGCCGGTATTTCTCCAGAATGAAGCACTTAGCGGGTGGGGCGATAGGGTGATCTTGGTCGCTGGATGGGCTCGAAGCCATACGGCCTTTCCCTCAACTGCCACGCGCTCGCGTCGGCGTGCCCGCTGGATCGTGGGCTTTACCTCGTTCTCGTCTCCGACATCGAGGCGAAGGCCGCAATCTGCTACGCGCGCTCGGCACGGCAGCTCCTCCGGTGCGATCTCGAAACCGACCCAGCGTGTTCGCTGCAAACCCACGGGCCCGTCCTCGAATATGGCGGTATCGGACCCGCGGGTTCTTGCTGAAAGGATCCCCGCGATTTCGCGGGGATCCTAGCCCCGTACTCCCAGATCAGGTGGCTGTGCCTGAAGCGCAGGCCGCAAGTTCGGGGGTTCGGGCCGCCGACGACGCGGTCACTCCGCCTCCATCGCCATCTCCAAACCGGGAAGCTGTTCTGCAGGGTTACTTACCGTAACCTTCTTGTCGATGTTGCTCTCCCCGGCGCTGGTCTTGATCGAGACGTAATACTCCCCCGACACCAAGGTGGGAACCGTTGCCTCGACTTTGTTGGCGTTCTTCCATGTGCATTGCTGGGCCCTTGTTCCCTGACCCGTCGGGTTCTGCTTGAACCACACGCTGGCGTCCTGCGTGAAGTTCATTCCCTCCACGATGATTGTGTCGTTCACGTATGGGAACTGGGGGGTGACGCTGGTAACTTTTGGCTTGGGGTAATTCATGTCGAACCTCCAGGTTTCTCTGGTTGCGCGGTGCTCCGGACCGGTGGAGCACGAAGACTGCGCCGATCACCACACCCCAAAGGGGCACTTGGGGAACGGGCGAACCTCCGAGCCATACCTAAAGTTCCTCATGCCTGTGGCGGTTGCGCACGTCGAACACCGACCCTGCTACGCCAAACGGGTGACCCTCCTTCGCGGGGCTGGGCCACCACCGTCCGGAGCAGCACCACACTCGACGTTTCCGAAGGTCACGGCCTCGTTGTTTTTCGGCGTACGGTTCACCGGGTCTTGGGGGTCGCGCACACCGCTGGGCGTGATCCTGGCCGAGCCCGATCTCGTCGCGGAGAACGAGGTCGACACCGCCTAGGACCGCGGAGCTTGGCGGCACCCGGTGCGGTTCGCCCGGCTGCGGCAGCCCCCAGCGACGTGCCGATGTTCGGCGAGGGCTCCGTAGCAGCCTCTGGCTGACGGGGTGGGCGGTGAGTGTGGGTGTGGTGCTGGTATGGTCGCGCAGCCGCTCCGTCGGGGAGCGGCACAGGCCGTCCGATCGGAGGACAACATGGCCCTCAGCAGGCTTGCGCGCGAATTCGCCGCCGAGATCAGCAATCACGACTGGTCCGACGCACCGTATCGCCGTGACCGCGCTGGCCACAGCCGCGCCAGCGACTCCCTTTCCAAGCGCTCTGAGAAGGTCCTCAGCGACCAGGAGACGGATCGACTCCGCACGAACGTCATGTGGGTAGCCGCGCAGGTGCTGGGATACTCGGACCCCAACTTCGACGTCTACGAGTTCGCCGAGGCCTGCGGGGTCAACACCCGTAACAGCCGGGGCGGCAAGGACGGCACGATCGATGCGGGCCTGCGCAAGGACCCCTACGGGCGCTACATGCGTCCGGGCACCTGGGAGTTCGACCCCCAGTTCATCACCACGGAGACGAGCGACTTCTACCACGCCAGCACGGATTGCAGCTGGTTCCAGCGGGGCTACCGCGGCGGGCAGCTGCTGACGTTCCCGGTCGACGGCGAGGTGCCCCAGAGGTGGAAGCGGTGCGTCAACTGCCTTGGCACTGAGGCCTGACTCCCGTACTAACGAGCGCACGCACGCGCACAATGCAGTAGCGCCCCACCACATGGTGGGGCGCTACTCGCGTCTATGCAGCTAAACCGGTGCGCTTGGCCATCTGCATCAGGTCCGGACGACTGCGCTGGTGCATGACGAAGAGCACGCGGAGAACCTCGCGGCTCATCGGATGGATCTCCGCCATCTGAGGTGACACCTGGAACGCCCGCTTCAGAGCCTCTTCCGACCCCTCAAGGTCCTTCGTCGCGAGCCGTGCCCGCGCCAGGTCGATGTAGAACCGACCGAGGCGGTTGGGCTTGAGGCCCGTCGGCGGCTGGTCCAGCAGAGGTGTGGCCATCTGCACGGCCCTGTTCGGCTGGTCCAACTCGATGTGAGCGGCCAACTCATAGAGAGCGGTGTTGCCCTCACCGAACGTCAGGTTATGCATCAGCTGGTCGGCCGGGAACTGCCCGGCGAGTTCCTTGGCGTGACGCAAGTGGATTTCCGTGGCGTTCTTGTCCCGATGGCGGGAGGCGAGCACCACTCCGCGCAGATGAAGGGATCCCAGTACGATCACCGACTCGGGACCGTTGGACCTGGCCCGCTCGAACTGGCTGATGGCCCGCTCCACTATCGCGAGCCCGTCGTCGTACTGCCCGGCGCTCTGGTAGGTGCCAGCTTCATTCCAGGCCGCTGCTGCTTCGGCCGCCGGATTCCACGTGCGCTGTGCGGCCCACTGCTGCCGTGACACGATCATGTCCGCGAGGTCGGGCTGCGCGAGGCGGTGGGCGACGGCGTAGGCGCACCCGTAGAGGTCGGACACCTGGCCCCAGGCGACGGCATCGCCGTCTGCATCCAGTGCGGTGGCGGTGGCCTGGCCCAGGAGCGTGGGCAGCTCCCGCAGGAGTTCGAGGTACTTCGTCTCAGCCCGCAACTGAGCGGCGTGCTTGAGACCGCCCGCCAGGGCCTCCGGCGGCGGGGTGTCCTCCTTCGGGAGGGTGTGCCGGCGCACTGCTCCCCGAAGATCGTTGAGCAGGTCCGCCTGCTCGGACGGATCGCTGAACGGCTGGCCGTAGATCCGCGCCGTCGTGACGTGAAGGGCCTTAGCAGCACCCGCAACGACGACCGGTGTGGCGGGCCGGATACCGGTCTCGACCTTGCTGAGGTACGAGACCGTGATCCCCATCTGGCGCGCGAGCTTCGTCTGGCCTATGCCGCGCGCTTTGCGCAGGACCGCGATGTTCTCACCGGCGGTGGGCGTGCTCTCCATGGGTTCACTCTTCCACGTCAAGAGGGTGCGCGGCATCAACTGAAGCTTGGCCAGGACCCGTTGTGCAAGATTTGTGTGAACTGATCTTGGTCGGCCGCAGTTGAGTGGTTACAGACAGCGAGCGAGCCGACTAGGGAGGTCTCCGTGGGACAGGCGATCTCGGAGAACCAGGAGAAGACCGAACTCGAAGTGGGCCAGGAGGCGGCCGACAAGCTGAAGCATGCCCTGGCACTTGCGGGCTTCACCCTTCCCAGTCTTAGCGGCACGTTCCCGGTACGCGACACCCCGATGGTCGAACTCGGACGGGCGAGGGCAGATGTGGTTACCCGGTTCGCGGAGTGGATCGAGGAGCGGGCATGACGGCGGTAGCGGAGACGCCTACGGGCGCGCTCCCCGATCACGAGCCCGCGCCACGGATGTGGATGGGGGGCTACCGCATGAGCCCGGACGGGCGTCGTCGGGTCATCCTTCCACGCACCGACGTGGACGACATGCTCGAGCAGGGCGGCCTGGGGATCAGCACGGAGCTGCCTCCGTGCCGGTGCCCGCAGCAGCGCAGACAGACCTGATCAACGGTGCGGCGGTCTACCCGGAGGCCAGCAGACCGAAGCCCTCGCAGCCCGGAGACGGGCGGGACTGGGGGGTCGGAGCATGCTGGCTCTGCCGCCGCGGACAGCTCCCGGTCATCTATGTCGGTTCGGCGCAGGCGCAGGGGATACACGCCCCACTGTTCGCGTGCGCGGACTGCCTGGCCGAGCTGGAGCAGATGATCTGGGAGTACTTCGTCAGCAAGCGTCCGCAGACTCCCGCCCCAGTCGCCGCGCCGCCCCGTGAAGGCCAGCGGCTGGGGCGGGTTCTCAAACACCCGCACGACCAAACAGACAGTCAGGACCTATGAGGAGGACCCGCAATGGGTGCTTGGTGGATTCTTGAGGCCACAGGCGGCGGAAACCCCCAGGATGACAGCGACTCCGGCAACAAGCACGGTGGTGGCGGCTCCGACGAGGGCGGCAACACCAACGACGGACAGGGACCGGCGGACGGAAAATGAGCCAGACGACGAAGGACGCCGGCCCCGACCGGCTGGCGACCGAACTCCTCGACAAGAAGGTGCTGACCTCCGACTGGCTCGCCGCCTACAGGGCCGTACCGCGCGAGCTGTTCGTCCCCGACGCCATCTGGCCCGGACGCGCCGGTATGAACCGCCAGGACGACCGCATCCTTCGCTCCGAATCCCCTAACATGTGGTTCGAGGCCGTCTACCGCGACGCCCCGATCACGACCCAGTGGGACGACGGCCAGTACACGGGGCCCAAGAAGGGGAACATCGCCTCGTCCTCCAGCTCCATGCCGACCATGGTCTTCTCGATGCTGGACGCTCTCGACGTACAGCCGGGCAACCGCATCCTGGAGATCGGCACCGGCACCGGATGGAACGCAGCCCTGATGGCCCACCGTCTCGGCGACCCGAACGTGGTGACCGTAGAGGTCGACAAGACGATCGCCGAGGAGGCCCGCGAGCACCTCAGCGCCGCCGGGTACCGCCCGCTCGTTGTCACCGGAGACGGGTCGCTCGGCTACGGCAAGGAATCCCCGTACGACCGGATCATCTCGACGGCCTCCGTCCAGACGATCCCGTCCCAGTGGATCGGTCAGGCCCGCCCCGGTGCGATCATCGTCGCCCCCTGGGGACCCACGTACGGCGGCGAAGGCGTGGTGCGCCTCACCATCGATGATGGCGGCAGGGCAGAGGGCACCTTCATCGGGTCCTCCGCGTTCATGCGCCTGCGCCAGCAGCGCAGATCCCTGCCCGCCACGGAACGCTTCGTGGACCCGCAGACCTGGCCGGCCGAAGCCGAGATGGCGATGACGACCCTGTCCCCGGACGATGTCGGTGACTGGATCGCCATGTTCGCCATCGGCGTCCAGGTCCCGGATCTCTTCTGCCGCGTCACCTACGGCGAGGAGGGCGCCTACCGCCTGTGGCTCTTCGACACGGGCGTCACGAGCTGGGCCACGGCCGACTTCCTGAAGGGGCGCACCGAGTTCCAGATCGCCCAGGCCGGTCCGCGGCGGCTGTGGGAAGAGCTGGCAGCCGCCTACACGTGGTGGGACATCCAGGGCAGGCCGTCGTTCGAGCGGTTCGGCCTCTCCACCCCCGGAGGCCCGTTCTACAGCGTGTGGCTCGACAGCCCCGACAACCCCGTCCCGCGGCAAAGCGGGGAGGGATGAGCCGATGTCGCATGCGTTAATCGTCAGCCCCTTCCTCGAAGGGTTCCTCGCCGTGCGACCGGGCAGCGAAGCAGGCATCCGCCTCCCGGAGGAGAAGTACCTCGAACTCCAGACGCTCGCAGGCTCGGACGACCCCGTGCCCGAGTGGTTCGCCGACGCTGTGTACAGCACCTGGCGTCTGGACCTCCACGGCGAACCCAGCCGCGACGTCATGCTCGTGCGCTTCCCGTCGAAGTACGGCTACTCCAGGGCGAGCTGGGAAATCAATCTCGGCTGCAACTTCGACTGCGAGATGTGCTACCTGCGCGAGCGGCCCTTCGACGCCCTGGTCTACGAGGACAAGCTGCGCCTGCTCGACATCATGCGCGCCGCGGGTGTGCTGATGCTCCAGATCACGGGCGGCGAAGCCACCATCGACCCGGACTTCCCCGGCGCGTACAGCTATGCCTATGACCAGGGCATGCTGATCACCGTCAGTACGAACGGCTCGCGGCTGTGGAAACCGGAAATCCTCAACCTCTTCGAGGACCGCCCGCCCCACCGGCTCGTCGTGAGCATGTACGGGGCCACCGAGGAGAGCTACGAGCGGCTGACCCGGGCCAGGGGAGCGTGGAACAACTTCATACGTGGTGTGACGGCCGCCCGTGACGCGGGCCTGCCGCTGCGCATCAACATCGTGGTGACCTCGACGAACGAGGACGAGGTCGACGCCATGACGGCCATGGCAAAGAGCTGGGGCCTGCCCCACCACGTCTTCCCCAACCTCACCCCGACGATCTACGGAACGGGCGAGCCGATCCTGGTCCAGTCGGCCAAGTACCTGCGCGAGCGTGCCCCGTTCGCCGGCTGCAACGCAGGGGTCACCTTCTTCCACGCCGACCCCCACGGAAAGGTCAGCATCTGCAAGGTGGGCCGGGACGACCAGATCGATCTCATGGCGGAGGGGATCGAGGGCCTGCGCAGGCTCCCCGAGATCTCCGACCGCCTCATGCTTCGCACCGGAGGGTGCGAGGGCTGCCAGTTGTCCGGCACGTGCAAGGTGTGCCGCCCGCTGGCCAAGCAGTACCAGGAATCCCGCACACCGCTCATCAACTACTGCCAGCACGGATCGAAGGAAGGAGCACTGGCGTGAGTGCTGTACCGGTGACCATCCTGAGCCGGCCGCCCGCTGTGCGGCCCGCGGCTCGTTCGCTCGTCGCGACCGAGGAGGTCGCGGTCGTGGCCGACCTGGATGCCCTGTTGGAGGGCAACGAATGCTCGTGCTCATCGAGTGACGACAACCCGCACTGACCTGCATCGATCAGTTCCGGTCAGGCTCCGGCGCACTTCGCGCCGGGGCCTGTTCCGCGTGTGAGCGGCGGGTAGGGTTCCGCCATGCGATTCCGTTGGGACTGGCTGCGCCCGGTGGTGACGGTCCCCTTCGTACCGACGCTCGGTCCTGTGCACCCGTCGGTCTTAACGCAGGACCTCTTTTCGGACACTTTGATCGCGGCCTCCACAGAGCGCTTCCTGCGCTACGACAAGGACGTCCGCTGGTCGGACAGCAAGGACGAGACCGTCCTCGCCGAGGACATCGTCCACCGCCCAGGCGAGACGCTCATCCCCACTCTGCTGCGGCGCGGCGCCGGTACCGTCAAGGTCCACGTCTACGGGATGCAGGACGACAGCGCGCTCGTGGCGTCGGAGCTGGCCCAGAAGCTCGCCATGCAGTACGACGCCGACAAGGCGAGGATCATCCGCTTCCTCGGACCCGAGGCACTGGACGGCCGCGGCACGCGCATCCAGCTCAAGGACTTCACCGCCGCGCCCTGCCCTGCCCCTGGCGGCCCCGTTCGCCCCTTCACCGAATGGCCACAGGCCGTGCGGGACACCTTCCAGGACTTCGCCGGTGAGATGGCCGCAGACGGCTTCGCTTTCCTCTACGAGCAGATGATCAACGGGAACGTGGGCCCGGTCCTGACCGCCGTCGTGGACGGAACCGTGGCGGGCGCCATCGGTCCCATGGAGATCCGACAGGACGCCATCACCGTTCCCCAGCTCATGCCGCAGTACTTCGGTGTCCGGAAGGGGCATCGAGGAGCCGGTCTCGGCCGACTGCTGTGGCGCGCCGCGATGCACTGGGGCCAGTCGCACGGCGCCGCCTACCAACTCCTTCAGACCGAGGTCGGCGGCCCTTCGGACGCCCTGTGCCGTTCCGAGGGGCTCACGTCGCTGGGCTTCACGTACTGGCAGCCCTGCTAGGGGGTGTATCGAAAATGCCAAGCCGTCGTTCATGTGGCTGATGCACCGCAGGAACTGGGCCCGCAAGCCCGGCCGGGAACGTGTTCTCGTGCGTACCGTCGGGCACACATTGATCACAAACGCATCTGAAAGCTCACCGGAGCGTCACCCGGCAGCAATCCCCCTCAAACTTCGGTCACCTAACTTCTAGCCAGGGGTACGGCGTTCAAGGCATCCATCACGCCGTTCCGCCCCGTACAGGCATGGACGAGACGAACCGGGAGGTGGACGTGTCACGAGCTGCGACGACACAGCCCGTGCTCGCGCTCATCGCCGGTGTTCTGCTGGCCTTGCTGGCTGTCCTCCACACCGCTCCCACGGCGTCCGCTCACCAGGCGGACCTCATCGCCACCCAGGCGGAGATCGTCGGCCGTGGTGGCCCGGAGCTCCCTGACGACGCGATCCCACATGTGCGCACCCACCAGTGGCACGAGGGCGAGACTTGCGAGCCTAAGAGGCCCGCGCGTGGTGTCCAGTCCCAGGATCCGGCGGCCTCTGCCGTCACACCGACCAGCATCCGAACAGCCCTGACCTACCAGGCACCGCGACGGTTGAGCGGCACGCTCCCTGCGGTCCTGCAAGTCTTCCGCTGCTGAGCCACATGTCTCTTCCCTGCTGAACGGCCCACGTTGGCAGCACCGGACCGTCCGTGGCCGCCTCCGCATGCCTGGCCGTTCCGCATCACCGTGCGCCCGTTGTGTGCCGCACGGTCCCCCTGACGCCACCCCCCACTGTCCCCATGCCGTGTGCCCATGTGCGCCACACGGTCCGCTCCGACACCACCCCCCACCGTTTTGCCATGCCGTGTGCCCGCGTGCGCCACACGGCCGATCGACGCTGCCCCCACCGGCGTGCCAACCCTCACACAACAACGCGCCATCGCGCGCGCTGGAGACAGCTGATATGAAACCCCTCATCGACAACGCCCGAACGTTCGGACAGCGCCCTGAGGAGTTCGCTCACCTCGCCAAGGGACAATCCCCGGAGGTCCTGTTCGTCACCTGCGCCGACTCCCGGGTCGTTCCCGCCCTGATCACGGGCGCCCGGCCCGGCGAGCTCTTCGAACTGCGCACCGCGGGCAACATCGTCCCGCCGTACGCCTCCGCCACCCCCACCGGCGAGGCGGCCACCATCGAGTACGCCGTGCAGGTGCTCGGCGTCAAGCACATAGTGGTCTGCGGTCACTCCCACTGCGGCGCCGTCGGTGCGGTGGTGCGCCACGACGACCTGGCGGCCGTACCCGCCGTACGCGACTGGCTCGCGCACGCCGCGGACGAGCCCAAGTGCACCGACCCCAGCGACCCGACGGTTGCCGAGGCCGTGCAGAACCACGTGCTGACGCAGCTGGAGCGGCTGCGCTCCTACCCCTGCATCGAGAAGCGCCTCGAGGCCGGTGAACTGCAGCTGCACGGCTGGTACTACGAGGTCCACACCGGCATCGTGTGCGAACACCGCGCGCAGTCCGACACGTTCGAGATCCTGTAAGGGAGTTGACGACCATGCTGTCCAAGTTCCCTTACCTGAGGCAGGACTTCCTTGCCTCCATCGTCGTCTTCCTGGTCGCCGTGCCGCTGTGCGTCGGCGTGGCGGTCGCCTCCGGCGTCCCCGCCGAACTCGGCCTGGTCACCGGCATCGTGGGCGGCCTCGTCACCGGCTTTCTGCCCGGCAGCAGCCTTCAGGTGTCGGGGCCGGCCGCCGGCCTGACCGTGATCGTTTTCGAGGCGGTCAGCGAGTTCGGGGTGGGCACGCTCGGTGTGATCGTGCTGGTCGCCGGTCTGCTCCAGCTCGCCATGGGCTTCCTCGGGATCGGCCGCTGGTTTAGGGCGATATCCGTCGCCGTCGTCGAGGGCATGCTGTGCGGTATCGGTCTGGTGATCATCGCCGGGCAGATCTACGCGGCGGCGGGCCTGAAGGCCCCGGCGTCCGGCATCGGCAAGATCGCGGGGCTCCCGGGGGCGTTCGCCGACGCGCTCGACACCCCCCAGGCACTGGCCTCGCTCGCGATCGGGGCGGGCACCGTCGCCGTCATCGTGCTGTGGAAGAAGCTGCCCAAGGCGGTGCAGTCCATGCCCGGCGCCCTCGCCGCGGTCATCCTTGCGACGGTCGCCACCCTCGCCCTGAGCCTGCCGGTGGCCACGGTGAAGGTGGAGGGCCTGCTCGGCGTCATCCAGCCGCCCGGGGCCGCTGCCTTCGGTGAGCTGGCCAGCCCGGCCATCTGGGGCACGATCGTCGCCTTCGCGCTGATCGCCTCGGCCGAGTCGCTGTTCAGCGCGGCGGCCGTGGACCGGCTGCACGACGGTCCGCGCACCCAGTACAACAAGGAGATGATCGCCCAGGGCACCGGCAACACCGTGTGCGGTCTGCTCGGCGCGCTGCCGATGACTGCGGTGATCGTGCGCAGCTCCGCCAACGTGGGCGCGGGCGCGAAGACCAAGGCTTCCCGTGTGCTGCACGGCGTGTGGCTGCTGCTGTTCGCCGCCGCACTGCCGGCCGCCCTGGCGCTGATCCCGATTCCCGCCCTCGCCGGCATCCTCGTGCACGCGGGCTTCAAGCTCATTCCCTTCCGCCAGATCGCGGAGCTGTGGCGGGACCACAAGGGTGAGGCACTGATCTTGGTGATCACGGCCGTGGCGATCGTCGCTGTGAACATGTTCGAGGGCGTGCTCATCGGTCTCGCACTGGCGGTGATCAAGACCGCCTGGGATGCCTCGCACGTCAAGCTCGAGGTCATCGACAAGGGCGCCGGCCCGATCCAGGCGTACCTGTCAGGCAACGCGACCTTCCTGCGATTGCCGAAGATCCTCGACAGCCTGGAGGCACTGCCGCAGGACCGTCCGGTCGAGCTGGACATGTCCGGCCTGCACCACCTCGACCACGCTGTCCGCACCGCCCTGGAGAACTGGGCCGCCCAGCACAGCGCCACGGGCACCGAGCCCGTGAAGGTCACAACGGACACCGAGCCGGTAAAGGCAGCAACCGGCGCCTGACCCCCTCGACAGCCGGGCGGTACGCACCAATGGCGCGTACCGCCCGGCCTGCCGCTCATGCAGACCGGCTGGCCATTTCGGGGCGTGAATCGGGTTACCGATCAGCACCAACAGGATGGATGTCAGTGCCATCGCCCTGCGCCCCATATTCCTCCCCGCCCAGTAGTGAAGTACAGCGAAGATCCACGTCATGCGGTGGAACGAGAACGGCGCAACGAAGCGGCCCGCCCGCAGTGCCGCGCCAGCGATGGCAGGCGAGTACGCCTGATAGAACACGATCGTGCGAGCGTCGTAGTCGGCACGAATCTGATACTGGGGCGTCATGCGCCGCACCCTGCCATCTTGTCCGCTGGCGCGGCGAGCCGACGTTGCCGTACCCCCCGGGGCCGGTTCGAATGAGCTGCTCAAAGCCACTCGTTGATGGCCGCGACGAGGACGGTCGCCTCGTAGCGAACCGCGAGCTTGTCGTAGCGCGTGGCCACGGCCCGGTGCCTCTTGAGGCGGTTGATGCCGCACTCGACCGCGTGCCGAGCCTTGTAATCCTGCGGGTCGAACTTCGGCGGTCGGCCGCCGCGCGAGCCGCGTTTCTTGCGGTTTCCGGCCTGGTCGGCCTTGTCCGGGATGGTGCAGTGGATCCCGCGCCGCCGCAGGTAGGCGCGGTTGCGACGGGATGCGTACGCCTTGTCGGCCCGCACCCGGTCTGGTCTGGTGCGTGGCCTGCCCGGCCCAAGACGCGGAACACGGACCTTGTTCAGGACAGCCTCGAACTGCGGAGAATCGCCCCGCTGCCCGGCCGTGATCACGATGGACATGGGCTTCTGGCTCTGTTCGACGGCCAAGTGCAGCTTGGTGGTCAGGCCCCCGCGCGAGCGGCCGAGCCCGTAGTCGTCCGGCTCGACGGTGACGCCGCCCGGCGGCTCCTTCTGCAGCTCCCCCTTTTCCTTGCCCCGTTTCCTTCTTTTCCTTTTCCTTGCCCCGGCGGCGTGCTGGTGGGCCCGGCACACCGTGGAGTCGACGTTGAGGTCCCAAGTGATCAGCTCTTTCGCGTCGGCCCGGGCCTGGAGCGCGATGAAGATCTGATGCCAGGTGCCGTCCCGCTGCCACCGGCGGAACAGGTCGTACACCCGGCCCCACGGCCCGTACTCGGCAGGGAGGTCCCGCCATGGGATGCCGGTGCGGACCCGGAACCGTATGCCGTCGACCAGTTGCCGCCTGGCCCACGTCGGCGGCCGTCCGGGCTTCTTGCCCTTCGGCAACAACGGCTCCAGCACCGCCCACTGCGCGTCGGTCAGATCTCCACGTGCCACGAATCAAGATCATCTCACGCTCAAGATCCACTTTCGATACACGCCCTAAGCGGATGGGCGGGGCCTTTTCACACCCCGTGCGAGCGCGCTGCACGCACATATGCCGGACGCACGGTACTGAAGGCCGGGTTCCGCTGCGAAGGTCGGAGGTCGTACGAAGGCCCCGCCCGGGAGGACCGGAAACCTCCCGCGCGGGGCCTTTCCGTGCTCGCTCGGGACGGCCGCCGTCTCACACATCTCTCACAGCCTGCATGTGAGGCGACGGCCGATGCTCGCCTGACCTGGCAGTTCTGGCCGTCCATGGCCGGTCATTCCCCCCGTCAGCCAGTAACCGGGATCAATGGCTGATACAGATCGCTCCCGAGATCCCACGGGAACCCGGAAGATCACCTTCACGTCTTGCGTTCGGAGCGTCACTCAGCGGGCATGAACAGTTGTACGAACCCATGAGTAGATGAGGGGGATGGGCGAAACGTGACCGAAGGTGCCGGCCTCCGCGACGGAGACCTGCCGGACGACCTGCCCAACGACCTGACCGCCGCCGAACTCGGCATGTGGCAGGCCTTCCGCAACGGCAGCGTGTACGACCTGAGCAGCGGCGACACGATCGTCGACGATCCGCACGGCGGGCATCCCTGGGGCGACGAGCGCACCGTACGCGCGCGGATCATCTGCTGGCTGCTGCTGGACGGGCCGCCCGCCCTCGCTGGCCGGGTGTCCTCGCTGAAGCTGACCGGCGTGCGGATCAGCGGCACGATGGACCTCGCGGGCGGCACCGTGGTGCCCTACGTCGAGATGCGCGGCTGCCGCTTCGACCGGGAGATCCTGCTGCCGGAGGCCCACTTCACGACCGTGCGCCTGGTGGACTGCGCGGTACCGCGCCTGGAGGCGGCCCGGGTGCACACCGAGGGCGATCTGCATCTGCCGCGCTGCCGGTTCCACAACGGCGTACGGCTCACCGACGCCCACATCGGCACGGATCTGCTGCTCAACCAGGCGATCGTCTACCGCGACCGCAGCGGCCGCTCGATGGCCGCGGACGGCATCAGCGTCGGGCAGGACCTCCAGGCCGAGATGCTGGAGTCGCACGGCGAGCTGAGCCTGCGCGGCGCCAGCATCGGCGTGTCGCTGAGCCTGCGGGGCGCGCGGCTGGTCAACCCGTACACCCGGCTCGCGCTGAACGCGCCCCAGTTGACCGTCGGGCGCACCCTGTACCTGACCCCGGCGGGCATCGGCAGCCCCCTGCTGAGCGGGCGTACGCCCGCGCGCGGGACGCGCATCCAGCGGTTCGAGTGCCAGGGCGGGGTGCGGCTCGACGACGGGCGGTTCGGGGACGCGGTCGACCTGGAGCGGGCCCGGTTCACCTTCACCGACGAGCAGGAGCTGTCGCTGCGCCGCATCCAGACGCCCGAGCTGCGCTTCCTCGGGGAGCGGCCGGAGCGCGGCGGGGTGGTGCTGTCGGGGGCGCGGATCGTCAACCTGATGGACCGGGCGGACGCCTGGCCGGACCCGGGGCTGCTGCACATGAGCGGCTTCACCTACGAGAACCTCGTGCCGCGCGGCCCGTTCCCGCTGGAGCGGCGGCTGGAGTGGGTGGCGGCGGCGACCGCCGAGTACAACCCGGAGCCGTACGAGCGGCTGGCCGCCGTACTACGCAACGGCGGTGAGGACGAGGACGCGCGCGAGGTGCTGCTCGCCAAGCAGCGCCGGCGCCGCGAGACGCTGCCGCCGGCGGCCAAGTTCTGGGGGTACGCCCAGGACTGGATGGTCGCCTACGGCTATCGGCCCGGCCGGGCGGCGGTGTGGATGGCGGTGCTGTGGGCGGCGAGCTCGGTGGCCTTCGCGCAGGCCGACCCTCCGCCGCTCAAGGGCGGCGAGCATCCGACCTGGAACCCGCCGCTGTTCGCCCTCGACCTGCTGCTGCCGGTCATCGATCTCGGCCAGGCCGGGTTCTGGCAGCTCAGCGGGGCCTGGCAGTGGCTGGCCGCCGCGATGATCCTGCTGGGCTGGGTCCTGGCGACGACGGTCGCGGCCGGGGCGACACGTCTGCTGCGGCGGAGCTGAGCGTCGCCCGGACGCGCGTACAACCCTCGCCGGTGGTGAGTGGTCATCTCTATCGCAACCATTGATGGAGCAACCACGACGACGGGAACCTTCGGTTCGCGAGAGCGGCGCGGTTCAGGTGCGCAAGGGGCGGCCATGGCTTCGATGCTCCCGTTCGGCCGGGCGTCCCGGCTGTCCCGGGCGGCCGCCAAGCGCCCCGCCGGCGGTCCCTCCGTCGCCGGGCTCCCCGCCGACGACGAGGTGCTCCTCGACGCGCCCGACGACCGCCTCGGCCCCGCGCTGGTCGCGGCCGGGCAGGGCGGGTACGAATCCGCCGCCGAACTGCTCGCCGCCACGCGGCGGCACGCGCAGTGGGAGCACCGCGACGCATACGCGCGGCACCTGGCGGCCTTCGCCCGCTCGCGCCCCGAGTGGCTTCAGTCCTGGTACGCGGCCGCCCCGCAGGACCCGGACGCGCTGCTGATCAGGGCCCAGCTCGCGGTGGACCACGCCTGGCGCTCGCCGGCCCGGGCCGAGGCGCTGCGCGGGGTGAGCCCGCTGATCACCGCCGCCGCCCGGGCCGACGACCGAGACCCGGTGCCGTGGCGGATCGCCCTGGACCACGCGCGCGGCTCACGCGCCGGGCACGTCTACTTCGGGGAGCTGTGGGAGGCGGCGCTGCGCCGCGCCCCGCGCCACTACGGCTGCCATGTGGCCGCCCTGCACTACCTGGCCTCCTCCTGGCACGGCTCGCACCGGGAGTGCCTGGACTTCGCCGACCGGGCCGCGCAGGACACCCCGGCCGACTCCCTGGTCCAGGCGCTGCCGACCTGGGCCGCCCTCGCCTACCTGAACGACGACTGCGGGCCGGGCGTGCCGCGCGAGCGGCTGGACGCGGCGGCCGACCGGGCCATCGCGCTCTCCGCCCGGTTCCCGGCGACCGACGTGTGGCCCGCCGCCGTCCGCAACAAGCTGACGTACGTCCTGGTACGGCTGGACCGCTGGGAGGACGCCCTGGAGCAGCTCCGCCTGATCGGGCCGTACGCCACCTCCTTCCCGTGGAGCCGGCTCTCGGACGATCCGCTGGGCCGGTTCCTGGAGATGCGCGACGAGGTGCGGGTGCGGGCGGCGCAGGGTGCGGGCGGCGGGCATCCACCAGGTGGGCGGGCGGGACGCGTTCGCTCCGGCGACCACTAGGCTTTGGCGCCGTGACCGTCCACCTTCCGCTCTTCCCCCTGAACTCGGTGCTGTTCCCAGGCCTGGTCCTCCCGCTGAACGTCTTCGAGGAGCGCTACCGCGCCATGATGCGCGAGCTGCTGAAGACCCCCGAGGAGGAACCGCGCCGTTTCGCCGTCGTGGCGATCCGCGACGGCCACGAGGTGGCCCCGAGCGCCCCCGGCATGCCGGACCCGACGGCCCAGCCCGACCGCGGGCCGGCGGCGGGCTTCGGCGAGGACCCGGCGAAGTCCTTCCACGGTGTGGGCTGTGTGGCGGACGCGGCGACGATCCGGGAGCGGGCCGACGGCACGTTCGAGGTGCTGGCGACGGGGACGACTCGGGTGCGGCTGGTGTCGGTGGACGCGTCGGGGCCGTTCCTGACCGCGGAGCTGGAAGAGCTCCCGGAGGAACCGGGCGACGAGGCGGGGGCGCTGGCGGAGGGGGTGCTGCGGTCGTTCCGCCAGTACCAGAAGCGTCTGGCGGGCGCCCGCGAACGGTCCGTGTCCACCACGGCCGACCTCCCCGACCAGCCCTCGGTCGTCTCCTACCTGGTCGCGGCAGCGATGATGCTGGACACCCCGACGAAGCAGCGCCTGCTCCAGTCCCCCGACACGGCGTCCCGGCTGCGCGACGAACTGAAACTCCTTCGCGCCGAGACCTCGATCATCCGTACGCTGCCATCGCTGCCGGCGTCGGACCTGACGCGCGGCCCGACGAGCCTGAACTGACGGGAACCGGCCGACATGGCGAAGAAGTCAAAGAAGAACCACCCCCAATCGGGCGGCACTCCCGCGACGGTGGCCCTCACATCCGCAGGCATCACCTACACAGTCCACGCCTACGACCACGACCCTTCCCACCCCTCCTACGGCGAGGAGGCCGCGGAGGCGATGGGTGTGTCACCCGAGCGGGTCTTCAAGACGCTGGTGGCGGACGTGGACGGCAGCCTCACGGTGGCCGTGGTCCCGGTGGCGGGCCAGCTCGACCTCAAGGCCCTGGCGTCGGCGGTCGGCGGCAAGCGCGCGGCGATGGCCGACCCGGCCCTGGCGGAACGCACGACGGGCTACGTCCGGGGCGGCATCTCCCCCCTGGGCCAGCGCAAGAAGATCCCCACCGTCCTGGACGCCTCGGCCTCCGCCCACCCCACGATCTGCGTCTCGGCGGGCCGCCGCGGCCTGGAGGTCGAACTCTCCCCCGAGGACCTCACCAAGCTCACCGACGCGGTACTCGCCCCCATCGGGCGCGCATGACCCCTCGACGGCAGCGCTGTCCTCGGTTAATTACGAGAGACATGTCGAAGAAAACCCGCAAACGCAAGTGGCGCACCAAGAAGGGCCGCTCAAACCACGGCCACCGACCGGCGTAGACCCACCACACCCACCTGCCCGGCTGGCGAACCCCCTCGGGCCACCCAAGCCGGGCGACCGGCCCCCTCCCAACGCCGGTCCAAGCATTGCCGCCCCACCCAACGCCCGAGGACAAGCCCTCACCCACCCACAAGGAACGCCAACTTCCACCCCCGACCCGCACCATTCGGCCCGCCCGGCATACGAGGACAAGACCACGCCGCCCCGAACCCCCACCGACCCCCCAGGGGGTGCCACCCTCCAGCCCGCCCAGCGTTCGAGGACAAGGCCGCGCCGTCGCAAACCCCACCCACCCGCTGAAGGCACATGCCACCAACGGCACCTCTCCACGCCGACCCGTACCATCCAGCCCGCCCAGCGCGTGAGGACCAGTCCAGGCCATCCCAAACCCCCACCCACCCGATGCCAGCCCACACCATCCAGCCCGCCCGGCATTCGAGGACAAGGCCGCGCCGTCCCAAACCCCCACCCACCCGATGCCAGCCCACACCATCCAGCCCGCCCGGCATTCGAGGACAAGGCCGCGCCGTCC
>NZ_JBNGGG010000063.1:0-44018 GCF_049974585.1 Streptomyces sp. UG1
GAGCGAAAACCCATCGGCATACGCCCCCGGCGCACCCCCTCACCTTGATCGGCTACACCACGTCAAGGGACGCCATCGGAGGGAGGGAACAGCTCGCCCGAGCAGAGGGGAACGTCTTGGTCTGCCTATGACAAACCTTGATTGCCTGGAGCGCAAAGGTGCATGCCTTTCGTCCTGAGGAACAGGCCGGAAGCCCCCGATGAGGCTCGAACGGTGTCAAGAACGAACGGCGTGACCTGTCTCGGCGTCGGAAACGCCTAGGCGCAGGCCGCAGCCGGACACGCGACATGCAGGCACTGCGGCATGGCAGGCTCTCCCCCGCAGCGACACCGTTCCCCCGGTCGCTGACTGACGCGCGCACTGACGGACTGGTCAGGATCCGCCCAACGCGGCGATCACCATACGCGCGAGTAACCAAGGCGGGACAGTGCCGACTTCGGGACCAGGGCGACGTGGCGCAAAATCCCCCTTGCCGGATGTTCGCACCCGACACGTGCAATTTACGTGCTCACACTGCGGATTACTTGTGCGCAAACTGTGGATGCATGGGAGCCTCGAGCCCTCGACAGCGCAGAAGATTGACCGAATCCAGTCAAGCAGCATGGACCATTCGGCAGCGAGGAGAACGACAACCGGCACCAGAATCTCGCCGGCTCCGTGTGCACCCCCCACTCCTCCCGCAGCACCCCACAGATCTCCCTCAACGTCGCCTCGACCCGCACCGCGTCCAACATCGGCCCGATCATGTTGCTGCCGCTACGGGCGCCAGCGAGCATCCCGTCCAGCGCCCCCGGACCGCGGCCTCACCGCGGCCCTCCTTGCGCGCGGCCGGCACCCGCACCTGCTCCACCTCATGGCTGACCCGCAGGATCTCCATGTCCCCGGTGACGGGACCGGTGTGGACGTTCACGCCCACCACCCGCTCGGCGATCTCCCCGGTGAACCAACCGTCCTCGATCCCCCGCAGAATCCCGGACGTGATCGGCCCGATGGGGTGCCGCCCGTCCGGGTGCGCGCGCAGCCCCCGCTCCTTTATCTGAGCGTGCAGTGTCGTGATGGCGCTACCGCGCCCCGGCAGGATTTCGCCAAGCCCCGCCGCCTGTACCTGCTCGAAGTCCGGCTTCAGGCGGCGAGAGCGGACCGCGAGGCTGGGCGGGTGCGCCTATTGCGCGGCGGCAAACGGCTGCTTCAACAACCGCCACCATCTGAAGGCAGACCGGTCTCCACGGTCATGCCGATCTGACCCCGCCGTCACCGGGAAGCACTCCATCGTGAGGCCCACCGCTCCCGACCCTGCCGACACCGACGCCTGGAACGCCTACCTGGCCGAGGGCAACGTCAAGCAGGCCCGCAAGCGCGTCGCGGCCGAAGTACTGCTGCGCGATCCGGCAGAGCGTGTGCACCCGTTCACCCTGTACCCCGTCGAACAGTTGGACGTGCATGCATGTGGGATGCCTTCGCGTCGGGTGACAGCGGTACCACTCCGAGATGCTCGCCGCGCAAGGCCGGACCGCTCAGCCATGTCGGCCAGTGCGCGGGCATGGTCAGCGCGGGTGATTCGGCTGGTCAGGTCCCCGACACCGGCGAGAGCATGTGCGTCGCCGGGCGATGTCTCCGGGGCACGGAGACCGGTTCGCCTGTCAGCAACCTCCCGCCCTGCACCATCTAGCCCTCCACGGGCGTCAGCCGGAAGACCCTGATCTCCCGCTGCACCCGGCTCTGATACGTCGCATACGGCGGCCAGAACACAAGCAGCCCCTTCCATACGTCCGCCCGCTCCTCCCCCGCCAGCAGCCGTGCCCTGACGGGGATGTCCCGCCCCTTCCAGCTCACCTCCGCGTCGGGATGGGCGAGGAGGTTGTGGGTCCAGGCGGGGTGGCCGGAGCGGCCGAAGTTGGAGCCGACCAGGATCCAGGAGCGGCCGTCCTCCTCGGGCATGCAGGCGAGCGGCGTACGGCGCGGCAGCCCGCTGCGGGCGCCGGTGGAGGTCAGGATCACGCCGGGCAGCATCTGGGCGCTGAGCAGCACCTTCCCGCGCGTGAGCCGGTGCACGGCGCGGTCCAGGGCCGGGATGACATGCGGGGCGACCTTGGCGAAGCCCCGCGTGGAGGACACCTTCTGCACGGCTCGCACGACCACGGGCACGCCGATCACACCGCCACCTCCTTAGGATCCGACGCCTCGAAGAGCCGGGCCACGTCGGCGGCGTGCGCCCGCAGCCGGTGCACCGGCCCGAAGAGCAGTTCGTCACCGGCGGCCCGCTTGAAGTACAGGTGCGCCTCGTGTTCCCAGGTGAAACCGATGCCGCCGTGGAGCTGGATCCCTTCGGCGGAGGCGGTGCGGAGCGCTTCCAGCGATTGGGCGAGGGCGAGGCGCGCCTCGGGGGGTGCCGCTGTGTGTCGTCCGGCGTCCGCGGGTTCGTTGTGGCTGGTCGCGCCCCGCGGCGGAGCCGCACATTGATACAGCCCCGTGCCCCTTGGGGGCGTTGCAGCCCAGGCTGCGTAGTACGCCGCCGATCTTGCTGCCTGGACCGCCACATACACGTCCGCCAGCCGGTGCTTCACCGCCTGGAAGGACCCGATCGCCCGCCCGAACTGCTCCCGCTGCCGGACGTACTCCACGGTCCGCTCCAGCGCCCGGTCGGCGGCCCCCACGGCCTCGCAGGCGAGGACGGCGGCGGCCACGTCCCCCGCCGCGGTGAGCGCACCGAGCACATCCGCGCCCTCCTCGCCCAGCAACTCGGCGTCCACGTCGCGCAGTTGGACCCGCGCCTGCGGCCGGGTCGCGTCGAGGGCGGTCTGCCGCAGCCGTACGACCCCGGCGGCGTCCCCCGCCACCAGGAACAGCAGCGTCCGCGACCGCGCGAACCCCCCGGCGTGCGCGGCGACCACCAGCAGCCCCGCGCTGTGCCCGTCCAGCACCTGATCGGCCTGCCCGTACAGCCGCCAGCCCCCCTCCACCCGCCGCGCCTGCACACCCCCGGCACGTCCGCCGCCGGCCCACTCACCGCCGTTGTCGCCGGTGAGGGCGAGCGCGGCGGCAAGCGCGGCGCCGGGGACGGCGAGGGTGGCGGTGAGCGCGCCGGAGGCGAGGCGGCGCAGCAGGGCGCCGCGCTGGGCCTCGGTGCCGAGGGCGGCGATCAGCGGGGCGGCGAGGACGGCGGTGGCCAGCAGCGGGGTGGGCGCCAGCGCCCGTCCCGTCTCCTCGCAGGCGAGGGCGAGTTCGGTCGCCGAGCAGCCGACACCGCCGTACGCCTGAGGCAGGGCGAGCCCGGGCAGGCCGAGCTGTTCGGCGAGGGCGCTCCACAGGGCGGGGTCGTGTCCGGCGGGGGTGTCGACGGCCGCGCGCAGCTCACGGGGGCCGCAGCGCCTGAGCAGCAGCTCGCGGAGGGTGCGGCGGATCTCGTCCTGCTCGGGGGTGAAGCTGGCATCCATGGGGTCTGCCCTCCGGCTCTTCCCGCCACATCTGACGGTCCGTCATATTAGGAGGGCCGTCACGAGATGCACAGAGGCTGGAGGCCGCTCATGAGTCCCGGAAGCCGGAAAGTCGCCGTGGTCGGTGTGGCCCTCTCCGACTGCGGTCGGGTGGACGACGCCACCCCGTACGCCCTGCACGCCCAGGCGGCCCGCCGGGCACTGGCCGACGCGGGGCTGGACCGCGCGGTGGTGGACGGCTTCGCCTCCGCCGGTCTCGGCACCCTCGCCCCCGTCGAGGTGGCCGAGTACCTGGGCCTGCGCCCCACCTGGGTCGACTCCACCTCCGTCGGCGGCTCCACCTGGGAGGTCATGGCGGCGCACGCGGCGGACGCGATAGCGGCCGGGCACGCGAACGCGGTGCTGCTGGTCTACGGCTCAACGGCCCGGGCCGACATCAAGGCGGGCCGGCGGACCGGGAACCTGTCCTTCGGCTCCCGTGGCCCGCTGCAGTTCGAGGTCCCCTACGGCCACACGCTCATCGCCAAGTACGCCATGGCCGCCCGCCGCCACATGGTCGAACACGGCACGACGATCGAGCAGTTGGCACAGGTGGCCGTCCAGGCGCGGGCGAACGCGGCCCTGAACCCGGAGGCGATGTTCCGCGACCCGGTCACCGTGGACGACGTCCTGTCGGGCCCGATGATCGCGGACCCCTTCACCAAGCTGCACTGCTGCATCCGCTCCGACGGCGGGGCGGCGGTGCTGCTGGCCGCGGAGGAGTTCGTACGGGACTGCCGTACGGCACCCGTGTGGATCCTCGGCGCCGGGGAGCACGTCTCGCACTCCGCGATGTCTCAGTGGCCCGACTTCACCACGGGCCCGGCGGCGGTGAGCGGACGGCTCGCCTTCGAGCGGGCCGGGGTGCGGCCGGACGAGATCGACTTCGCCGAGCTCTATGACGCGTTCACCTATATGACCCTGGTGACGCTGGAGGACCTCGGCTTCTGCGGCAAGGGCGAGGGCGGGGCGTTCGTGGACAAGGGGCGGCTGCTGGTGCGGGGCGGGGAACTGCCGGTGAACACCGACGGGGGCGGTCTCTCGGCCCAGCATCCCGGGATGCGCGGGCTGTTTCTGCTGGTGGAGGCGGTGCGGCAGTTGCGGGGCGAGGGCGGGGAGCGTCAGGTGTGGCGGCGGGGGCGGACCGGGGAGCCGCCGCGGCTCGGGGTCGCGTCGGGGACCGGGGGATGGTTCTGTTCGTCGGGGACGTTGGTATTGGGGAGGGATTGAGACGACCGAACCGAAAGGAGTCAGGCATGGCCCTGACCCGCGAAGAGCGCGAACAGTTCCTGGCCGAGCCCCACATCGCCGCGCTGGCGGTCGACGCGGGCGCGGGGCGGGCACCGCTGAGCGTGCCGATCTGGTACCAGTACGAGCCCGGCGGCGACGTGTGGATCACGACCGGGCGAGACTCCCGTAAGAACGAGCTGATCAGCGCTGCGGGCCGGTTCTCGCTGCTGGTCGACCGGACCGAACCCACCGTCCGATACGTGTCGGTGGAGGGGCCGGTCGTCGAGACGACCCCCCTCACCGTCGAGCAGCTCCGGGAGATGTCGGCCCGCTACTTGCCGGCCGAGGTGGTCGACTCCTACGTGGAGTTCGCTCAGAAGAACCACGGCGAGAGCGTGGTCATCCGTATGCGGCCCGAGCGCTGGGTGTCGTCCGACCTCGGGTCCGTGTCCGACTACGCTCCGGAGGATGCCCGATCTTCATGAGCTGCTGAGGTCGCTGCGGGTGTGGGACCCGGCGGTCACCGACCTGCCGGCCTTCGACCCGGCCACCGCGCCCGCCGACCCGCTGGCCCTGTTCACGACCTGGTTCGCTCAGGCCGTCGCGGCCGGGCAGGTGGAGCCGCACACGATGTCCCTGGCCACGGCGGACGAGGAGGGCCTGCCGGACGTACGGACCGTGATGCTGCACGGCGCCGACACCTCCGGCTGGTCCTTCGCGTCCCACGCGGGCAGCGGCAAGGGCCGCCAGCTCGCCGCCCGCCCGTACGCGGCCCTCGGCTTCTACTGGCCGGCCCAGGCCCGCCAGGTGCGCGTCCGCGGACCGGTCACGGCGGCGGCGTCCGCCGAGTCCCAGGCCGACCTGCACGCCCGCTCCACCGGCGCCCTGGCGGCGGCCCTGACCGGCCGCCAGAGCGAAGTCCTCTCCTCGCTCGAGGAGTTGGCGCGGGCGTCACAGGCGGCCTGGGAACGGGCCCAGTGCGAACCGGACGCCCCGGTCCCGTCCTGGACGCTGTACCGCCTGCGCCCCGACACGGTCGAGTTCTTCCAGGGCGACGCGGCCCGACGCCACGTACGGCTCGTCTATCGCCGTACGGAGGAGGGGCGGACGGAGGAGGGGCGGACGGAGCGGTGGGCCAAGCAACTGCTGTGGCCCTAGCCGGCCAGGCCCGGAATGCCCGGAGGTGTCGGCAGCGGCAGCGGGTTGTCGGTGCTGCGGTCGCGGGCCGGCGGCGGGGCCTTGCAGGTCGTGTCCTTCGTCGGCAGCTTTCCGGTGGTCAGATAGGCCGTGGCCGTCTTGTCCGCGCAGGACTTGCTGCCGTAGATGCCGTGTCCGACGCCGCCGAGGACAGTGACCATCTTGGCGCCCTTCATGACCCGGCGCAGGCCCTGGCCGCTGGCCAGCGGGGTCTGGGAGTCCCACTCGTTCTGCAGGATCAGCGCACCGACCTTGTTGTCGATCCTGGTGGCGGGCTCGCTGCCCTTCTTCCAGAACGCGCACGGCTTGATGTTGGACGCGATGTCGCCGTAGAGCGGGTACTTGGCCCGGTCCCGGATCGCGTCGCTGCGGTACCGCTCGGGGTCGCGCGGCCAGTTGCGGGTGTCGGCACAGACGACGGTCCAGAAGGCGGCGGTGCCATTGTCCTCGGGCTCGGCCGCCCGGCCGAACGACGGCGGAACCGGCTTGGACGTCCCGCTCTCCCTCTTTCGGGACGGGGCCCTGCCCTCGGCGGCCTTCTTCAGCTCGACGATCATCTCGGCGGCGTAGCGCACCTCGAAGAACGCGGCACGGCTGCCGGCGCGGATGTCACCTCCGGTGAGCAGTTCGCCGTCGAGGTCGATGGGCTTGCGGTCGGCCTGCGCGACCAGGTCGTAGAAGGTCTTGCGGACCGCCTCGGGGGTCTTGCCCAGCTTGTAGGTGGAGTGGCGCTTCGCGGTCCACTCGGTCCACTTGGTGAAGGCGGGTTCGGTGCCCTCCGCCCAGATCTGGATCATGCCGCGCCAGACCCGGGCCGGGTCGACGGCGCTGTCCAGCACGAAGCGGTCGGAGCGCTTGGGGAACATCTGCGTGTAGACCGCGCCGAGGTAGGTGCCGTACGAGTACCCCAGGTAGGAGATCTTCTTCTCGCCGAGCACGGCCCGGATCACGTCCATGTCCCGGGCGGTGTTGCGGGTGGTGATGTGCCGCAGCTTGTCGCCCTGCTTGGCCTCGCACTTCTCGGCGACGGTGCGGGCCCACTTCACGTCCTTGGCGAACGTCTGGGGCCTGTACGCCCGTTGCCACTCCTGTTCCTCATCTGTCATGCCGCAGCCGACGCCCGAGCTCTCGCCGACGCCTCGCGGGTCGAAGCCCACGAGGTCGTACTTGGCCTTCACGCTCTTGGGCAGGTCGCTCGCCAGCCAATGCGGCAGGTCGACTCCCGGACCGCCGGGCCCGCCCGGGTTGAGCAGCAGCACGCCGCGGCGCTCCGCCCTGGTGCTCGTCTTCAGCCTCGATATCGCGAGGTCGAGCTTCTTGCCGCCGGGGCGGCGGTAGTCGAGCGGCACCTTGATGGTGGCGCACTGGAAGTTCGCCGGCATCTCTCTGTCGCAGCGCTGCCACGCCGGCTTCTGCCGCAGGTACGGGCTCAGGGGATCCGCGGCGGCGGATGCCGTGGCCGGTGCGAGTGCGGGTACCAGGGTGGCGACGGCACTGGCCGCCAGGACACAGGCTATTCGACTGCTGCGCACGTGGGGGGTCCTCGGGGTTGTCGCGGATGGGACGCGTCAACCCTTTCGCGCAAGGGGAGTTGGGTGAATCCATCGAGGAGTCAGAGGTTGCTCCATCCCTGGATGGACGGACAGCCCTGCCGGATGGTCCTCGAGTCGCACAACCGGGACCGGCTCGGCGCCGTCTTGTTCAAGAGGCCACCGGCCGGACGGTCCCGGGCCGTTTCCTACCCGCCCCGAGCCCCCCGGAAGTCGTAAGCGGCGAAGTCGGCCACCGGCCGGTACCCGATGCGCTGGTAGAGGCTGTTGCTGGTCCGGTTGGCCAGGTCGGTGAAGAGCACCAGCTCGCGGATGCCGGAGGCGAGCACGGCCCGGCTGACGGCCGCCGTGACCGCCCCCGCGTAGCCGCGGCCGCGCAAGGGGGCCGGGGTGTAGACGGGGGTGACCCGGACCTGGCCGGCGACCACCGGGGTCACGCCGGCCATGGCGAGGGGGGTGCCGTCCTCGCTCTCCCAGAAGGTGACGCCTCCGTAGGCGATGCGCGAGTCGGCCCATACGGTGGCGGCGCGGGAGGTGTGATTGCCTGCGGCCTCGACGAACTCGTCGTGCCAACGGATCAGTTGCTCCCGGTCGGCCTTGACCGCGACCCGCGCGCGTCCCGCCGGAACCGGCTGCGGCACGGTCAGGTTGCCGAGCCGGTACAGCCGTTGACGCTGGACGACCGTGCCCCGGGCCCCCGCGTGCCGGCGCCAGGCCGCGGCGAAGGCCTCGGCGGTCTCGCGGGCCGCGACGACGCCGGGGATCCGGTGGCCGAGGGCGGCCAGGTGGGCGGCGAGGGCGTCGGCCTCGTCGGGGGTGAGGGGGGTGACGCTCAGCCGGTGGGGCGGGGTGCGGAAGTAGGCGGCCCGTACCTGCCCGCTCAGCTCCAGCGCGCCGAAGACGGGCGCCTCGTCGCCGTACGCCCGCAGCCCGCCCGTGCGCAGCGTCTCGGTCACCGTCAGGGCGACGGTGTGCAGGTCGGGGCGTGAGCGCAGGAAGCCGCCGGCGTGGGAGAGGAAGGCGGTGAGGTCCTGGGTGCAGTACCAGTCGTCCGGGCGCATACCTCATGATCCCTCGCCCGGGAGGGAGTTGTGCACCCATTTCCGCCGCGGACACGAAGCCGACACAAAGCTCCACTCTCAGGCGGGGGTTGGCGGGCACGGGGTTCACGGGTTCGCGGCGTATGCCACGGCGATGGCATTCCGCCGGAGTTTGAGCGACGGCGTGACAAGACCTTCCTGCACCGTGAAAGGACGAGCCAGGACGCGCACGAGGGTCAGCGCAACACCCGCCTGCAGGAGGGGCCACCGGAAAACCGGCGGGCCCTCCTGCGGCGTCGAATCAGGTACCGCTTCCGGTCAGGTGAGCCAGCTGCCCGCCGCGCACTCGGAGGCGGTGACCCACCGGTGGGACCTGATGCTGTCGTTCACGACCTTCCCGGTGTTGTAGAAGAAGTTGTCCGTGAGGTTGTCGGCCCACTTCTCTCCCGGAGCGAGGCAGACGTAGCCCAGCTGGTACTGGTAGTCCTTCTCGGCGTAGAAGGCGACGACGTCCCTGCCTCCGATGAACCCGCTGTTCATCACGGAGGACGCCAATATGTTGGTAGGCCTTTGGAAGGGGCCGACGTCATCGCCCCAGAAGCGATCGTCTCCCGGCGTCACGCCGAGAGGCCGATCCCCGTTACAGCCCCAGTCGATCCAAGCCCGCACATTGCCGTCACGGCCCGGCCATCTCGCCGCGCAAAGGTTGTCGTCCGCCGCCGCGGCAGAGGTGGTCGGTGCCATGAGCCCGAGGGATGTCAGGGCGATGACGGTGGCGGCTATGGCTGATCTGCGCATGACGTACTCCTTGGTGTCCGCCTCTGGTGAGGCATGCGGTTCCACGAACCCGTCGTGGAGGTGATGGGTGGTCAGGCCCGAGGGCCGACGATCTTCTTGGCGCGGTCGAGCGCTCGGTGCTGCAACCGGAGGTATGTGTCGAGGGCTTCCCCGTAGCGGTCGCGCAGCTGGGCGACGTAGTGGCTCTCGCGCTCCTCGCCGATGGAGCGAAGGCCGGTGTCCTTGGCGCAGGTGGCGTCGGCCACGGCGAGCTTCCGCTCGGCCTCGAAGACCTTGGGCTCGGCCACCCGCTCGGACTGTGCGACCGCCGACCGGCGGGAGGCTCCCGGGTCCTTGTAGTCGTAGCCAGACCGCTTCATGCACCGCGACCAGGCGTTCTGCGCTGCCGAGAACCGCTGGTCGGCCAGCACCCGGGGCACGTAGAGCGCGCGGAGATGCCCGGCGGTCTTCTCCGCGCGGAACCACTCCCGGGGATCCCCGTACAGCTTCTTCTCGGATTCGGCCACGCAGCCGCCCATCTGCTTGCGCACGCTCCCGCCACCGGGGATCTCGACGGCGATGACGGGCACGTCGACCCCGCCGTCCAGAGCCTCGTCGTAGGCCTGGCGCCGCTGCTCGGAGAGCCGCTTGCGGTAGGCGAGGTTGGGGTTGGCGGCCCGGGCGGCGGCATCCTTGGCCCGGAGGCGGCTGCCGTACCCGTACTTGCGGGCCCAGGCGACATCGTCCAGCACATAGCCGAGCGTGCGGCTCTCCTCCAGGCTGAGCCGCTCGGCCTCCCAGAACTCGAAACCCTGGCGTTTCATGCACGCGCCGATCAGCCGTTGCTGTGCGTCCGAGATGCGCAACTGCTCGGCATCGGTCAGTTGCCGGGCTCCTGCGGCTGACGGAGGTCCCGCTTTCGCCGGAGGGTGCTTGGCGCTGTCACAGCCGGTGATGACGACCGACACAAGGAGCAGGCTGATCACGGCCTTGCGCATGACGTCCTCTCGCGTTGGGTGTGAACGAGGAAGCGGGGAGGGGAGAGACAGAGGTGGTGCGCACAGGAACCTAGGGCGCCGCCGTCCCCAACGGTCCCTGACAGATGTCAGGGACCCGCACCGAGTCCGATCACCTTCGTGGCCACGACGGGCCGCACATGGCAGCCGTTCTTGGCCCGGGCAAGAACTCTGGCGCGAGCCTGCACGACAGTCAGGCACTCGAGCCTCTCGTGCGCGGCATCCCACCGATCCGCTCCCGCCGCGGCCCTCGCGCCCCCGCGGCCGAAGGCCTAGGCGCTGACGTCCGGGTCGGTCGCGAGTCGGGCGTGCAGGTGCATGTCCCGGTACGCGTCGTGCCGCCCCGCCTCCCACATCGCGCCCCGCAGGGTCCCCTCGTAGCGGAAGCCGCACCGCTCGGCGATGTGGCAGGAGGAGTCGTGGCCGACGGCGTGGTCGAGTTCGAGGCGATGCAGGCCGAGTTCGGTCAGGGCCCAGCGGGCGGCGATGACGAGCGCGTGGGTGGCGACGCGGCGGCCGCGGGCCTCGGGCAGTACCCAGTAGCCGACGCGGGCGGAGCTCATGACCGGGTTGATGACGTTGACGCCGATGTGCCCGAGGGGCACGCCGGTCGTGGCGTCGGTGATGCAGTACGGCGCCGAGGTGCCGTCGGCCATGTTCTCGACGGCGGTGCGCAGTGCGTCGCGGGCGCTGTCGAGGTCGGTGGTGATCCGCAGCGGGGTGTTCCAGCGCCGGAACTCCGGGTCGGTACGCCCCCGGAACCACGTCTCGACGTCCGTCTCGGCGTCCGCGTTCCAGGGACGCAGACGCAGGCCGTGACCGTACAGGTCGGGAAAGGGCTGGGCGTGAGGCCGGCCGCCGGCGATGGTCATGAGCCCATTCAAGCCCCTGACGATCAACCCGGCACCGTCTTCGGCCGGAACACCGGCACTCCGTCCCGAAAGGCGACCTCCAGCTCCGCGCCGGCCCGCAGCAGCCCGGCGTCCGCGCACTCCACGACCTCGGTCATCATGCGGGGCCCCTCGGCGAGGTCGACGACGGCGGCGACGTACGGCGTGCGCGCCCCGAAGGGCGGCAGGTCGTTGCGGTGCACGACGGACCAGGTGTAGAGGGTGGCGAGCCCGCTCGCGGTCTCCCAGTCGACGTCCTCGCTCCAGCAGTGGGGGCAGAACTCGCGGGGGTAGTGATGGGCGCGTCCGCAGGCCCGGCAGCGGCGGACCAGCAGCCGCCCTTCGGCCGCCGCGTCCCAGTACGTCCGGGTGAAGGCGTCGGCCTCCGGGATGTCGTACCGCTGCTCCCCCATCAGAACAGCCCCGGCATCAGAACAGCCCCAGCGCGCTGTCCACCGACCACGACTGCCAGGACATCCCGAACAGCGCGACGACCGAGATCAGCGCCATCATCGAGTTCTGCCCCTGCTCGGCCCAGTCGTGGATCATCAGGGTGAAGTAGAGGACGTTGAGCAGCAGCCCGCCGACGAGGGCGATCGGGGTGAGGAACCCGAGGACGAGCCCGAGCCCGAGGGCGAGTTCGGCGTAGAGCACGACGTACGCCATGGTCCGCGGCCTCGGGGCCACGACGACGTCGAAGCCGGACCGCACGGCGTTCCAGCGGTGCTTGGCCGCGACGTCCGCCGCCCAGGCGATCCCCGCCCCCTCGAACCAGCTCTTCTTGTCCTTGTGCCGCCAGCTCTCCAGCCACCACAGCCCGAGGCCTATCCGGAGCACGGCCAGCCATTGCGCACCTGTGAGCCAGATCGCGTCCATGTATCTGACGGTACGTCAGATGAGGGGAGCCTGACAATCGCCTGTGCCGTCAGGCGTCGAAATCGTGGTCGCGGGTCTCCGGCAGGGCCAGCAGACACAGAAGGCTCAGCAGACAGAGGCCGCCGGTGTAGAAGCCGAGGACGAGTGGTGAGTCCCAGTTGCCGTTCAGCCAGGTGGCGACCAGCGGGGCGAAGCCGCCGCCGAGGGTGTTGGCGAGGATGAAGGCCGCGGAGGCGCCGGTGTAGCGCAGCCGCGCCGGGAAGAGCTCGGGGAGGAAGGCCGCCACCGGGGAGAACATCAGGGCGAGCAGCGCGAGTCCGACCGTGTAGGCGCCGGTGATCACCCAGGCGTCGCGGGAACTCAGCGACGCGTACATCGGCACGGCCCACAGCACGCTGCCCACGGCTCCGGTCAGCATCACCGGGCGTCGGCCGATCCGGTCGGCCAGCCTGGCGGCCGGGAGGGTGACGGCGATTCCGGCCGCCGCACCGACGCTCGCGGCGGTCAGCATCGTGTTCTGCGGGATGCCGAGCGTCTTCGGCCCGTACGAGAGGCTGTAGACGATCGTGATGTAGTAGACGGCCGAGCCGCCCAGCCCGACGCCGATGCCGAGCAGCAGCCGGCCGGGGTGCCGGGTGACAAGCGTGCCGAGCGGGAAGCGGGATGCCGGCGCGGGCGCCTGCGCCTTCGCCGGCGCCGAAGCCTCGGCCGGCGGCGTGAACACCGGGGACTCGGAGACCGTCGTACGCACCCACAGGCCGACCACGACGAGCAGCGTGCTCAGCAGGAACGGGACCCGCCAGGCCCAGTCGGTGAAGCCGTCCCGGCCCGCGATGTTCAGGGTGGGCAGGATGACCGCGCTGGACAGCAGGAAGCCGAGCGAGGGGCCGACGTTCGGGATGGACGCGTACAGCGCGCGGCGTCCGGGCGGCGCGTGCTCCGCGGCGAGCAGCACCGCGCCGCCCCACTCGCCGCCCATGCTCACACCCTGCAGCAGACGGAGCGTCACCAGCAGGACGGGGGCGAGGAGTCCGGCGGTCTCGTAGGTGGGGAGCAGTCCTACGCCGACCGTTGCCACGCCCATCAGCAGGAGCGAGGCGACCAGGGCGCGGCGGCGGCCGAGGCGGTCGCCGATCGTCCCGAACAGCGCGACACCGAGGGGGCGGGCGACGAAGGCCGCGGCGAACGTGAGAAACGCGGCCAGCGAGGAGACGGTGGCGTTGCCGGAGGGGAAGAACGCGGGTCCGAGGACGAGTGCGCTGGCGGTGCCGTACACCGCGAAGTCGTAGTACTCGATCGTCGTGCCGACCAGGCTCGCGGCGGCGACCCGCGGCGCATCGGTCCGGGCGGTCCCGGGCGACGCCGACGGTGGGGACGTGACAGTCACGGGAGCGACATGCGACGGCGATTCGGGCATGGGGAATCCATTCCGACGGGGGGGTGGGAAGCACCGGCACCCTAAGCCCGGGAATTGAATTTCGACAAGGAATTCAACCAGGAAGCCACGTCGTTCGAAAAGCCGGACGACGGAATAGTCTATTTACACGCGTTACCAGAGATGAAACATCCGATGCAGACGCAAGTTCGGACAGATCAATCTTATGCATCGAACTGCGCCCGAATCACCCTGAGTATGCGTCCCACCAGGGCGTCAACCCTCAACCCCTGTCAACTCCCTGTCAATATTCATACACGACCCAGAATGAATATTCATCGGCCACTACGTCTTGCCAACGGCCGATCACGCACGAAATGCTGACACCCAGGGGAACTTGAAAGTTGTACAACCGTCGATTTTCAGACATTGGCCAGGCATTGGAAGGAACTGCGGACAACACTCTCCGGACGGGGAAGGCATATTACGCATGCTGAAAACCGGCAAGCTATTTCGTTTGAGAAGACTTTCGCTGGCCGGCGACGGCCGGCATCTTCTCGTGCCGCTCGACCACAGCGTTTCGGACGGCCCGATCGTCTCCGCCGACAAGTGGGACGACCTGTTGCGCGCGCTGGTGGACGGCGGGGCCGACGGGATCATCGTCCACAAGGGGCGTGCCCGCGCCTTCGCGCCGGACATCCTCAAGAGCTGCGCGCTGGTGGTGCACCTCAGCGCCAGCACCGCCCACTCCGCCGACGTGCACGCCAAGGTCCTGGTCGCCGACGTCGAGGAGGCGCTGCGGCTCGGTGCGGACGCGGTGAGCGTCCACGTCAACATCGGCTCGGACACCGAGGCGGCGCAGCTCGCCGATCTCGGGGCGGTGGCGCGTTCCTGCGACGCGTGGGGCATGCCGCTGATCGCGATGGTCTACCCGCGCGGCCCCCGGATCACGGACCCGCGCGACCCGGCCCTTCTCGCGCATGTGGCCAATGTGGCCGCCGACCTGGGCGCGGACATGGTGAAGACCTCCGTCGCCCTGCCGCTGGAGCGGATGGCCGAGGTGGTGGCGGACAGCCCCATCCCAATCCTCGCGGCCGGGGGTCCGCCGGACGGCTCCGACCTCGTGGCATACGGCTCCGCGGTGATGGCCACCGGCTGCCGGGGGCTGGCCATCGGCCGCCGGATCTTCTCGGCCCCCTCCCCCGGTGCGCTGGTGTCCCGGCTCGCCTCCGTCGTGCACGGGCGTGCCCTGGACGCGGGCGGCGCCACCGGCATGAGCACGAGTTCCCCCACCACATCCCCCACCGACTACTCGACGATCGTGGCAGGTGTCGCATGAGGTTCGCATGGATCGATCTCCGTGAAGTCCCCCGACAGCAGATCCAGGCGGTCGTGGACGCGGCCGTCCACGCCCGGATGGCAGGCGTGGTCTCCGCCGACGCGGAACTGCTCGCCACCCTGCCGCCGACGGTCACCCGGGTGCTGATGCCCCACGGTGCCGCCGCGAAGAAGACCGCCGTCGACAAGGACACGAAGGACACGCAGGACAAGGCGGCCAAGGAGCCCTCGAAGTCCTCGAAGGAGACCGAGCCCGCCACCGGATACGACGTCCTCCTGCGGAAGTTCACCACCCAGGACGAGCTGGACGCCCTCGCCGCCGATCATCGCACCGGCACCCCTGTCGCCGGCTTCGTCGACGTACGGGACGACCGCACCCTGCAACTGTCGTGCGCGGGCGCCATGGCGCTGCCGTACACCGTCATCCACTTCGCCGATCCGACCAAGATCCCGCTGGAGATCGTGCTCGCCGCGGCCGAGCCGGCCGAGGGCAAGCTGGTGACCGTCGTCGACGGCCTGGAGGAGGCGGCGATCGTCTTCGACGTGCTGGAGCGCGGCTCGGACGGCATCCTGTTCACGCCCCGCGGCGCCGACGACGTGTTCGCCCTGGCGCGGCTGCTGCAGGCCACCACACCGCAGCTGGAGCTGTCCACACTCACCGTGGAAAGCATCCGGCACGTCGGGCTCGGCGACCGGGTCTGCGTGGACACCTGCTCGCACTTCGAGGAGGACGAGGGCATCCTCGTCGGCTCCTACTCCTCCGGGTTCGTGCTGTGCTGCTCCGAGACCCACCCGCTGCCGTACATGCCGACCAGGCCGTTCCGGGTCAACGCCGGTGCCCTGCACTCGTACACGCTCGGCCCCGACAACCGCACCAACTACCTCAGCGAGGTCGGCTCCGGCACCGCCCTGCTGGCGGTCGGCGCCGACGGGCGCACCCGGCGGGTGGTGGTCGGCCGCGCCAAGCTGGAGTCCCGGCCGCTGCTGGAGATCCGCACCCACGCCGAGGACGGACGGCTGGTCAGTCTGACCGTGCAGGACGACTGGCACGTACGCCTACTCGGCCCGGGCGGCAAGGTCCTCAACGTCACCGAACTGCAGCCGGGGGACGAGCTGCTCGGCTACCTGGCCACCGACAAGCGCCATGTCGGCCTGCCCATCGGCGAGTTCTGCAAGGAGGTCTGAGCCCCATGGGCGAACTCGCTGCGCACCTCACGGCGGACGTGGCCGGCTCCGACGACGGCATGACCTCCCTCGTCCGAAGACTCTTCGACGCGCACGACGACGCACTCCCCTGTCTGGCCCACCGCCAGGAGCTCCTCACCCGGGGCGAGCTGCGCGAGCGGGTGGCCAAGCAGGCCGCGGTCTTCGCCGGACACGGCATCGGCGCGGGCAGCACCGTCGGGCTGCGGACACCGCCCAGCTTCACCCAGGTCGAGGTGCTGCTCGCGCTGTGGCGGCTCGGCGCCCAGGTGCTGCTGTTCGACTTCCGGCTCAAACCGGCCGAGGTGGCCGCGCTGTGCGCCACCTGCCGACCGCAGTTCATGGTCAGCGCGGGTGTCAACGTCCGGGCGACGTTCGGTTTCCGGTCCGAGTACGAGGTCGTCACCGAGCGCCTCGGCGGTGGTCGTCCGGCCGGCACCGGCCACCGGCTGGTCCAGTTCAGCTCGGGCTCCACCGGGCGGCCGAAGGTGATCGGCAGAACCGCCCGTTCCCTCGCCGCCGAGGTGGACCGGTTCACCCGTATTCCGGGCATGCCGGCGGCGGGCGACCGGCTGCTGCTGCTCAGCTCGACGGCGCACAGCTTCGGGTTGATAGCCGGGCTGCTGCACTCGCTCGTGGCCGGGGTCCACGTCGTCTTCGCCTCGCGGATCTCCGCCCGCGACATCCTGCGGACCGCGGTGGAGCACCGCATCACCACCCTGTTCGGGGTGCCCATGCACTACGAACTGCTCGCCGCCGCCTCCGATCCCCCCGCGCTGCCCGAGCTGCGCGTCGCGGTCTCGGGCGGTGAGCTGATGCCCCCGCAGGTCGCGGCGCGGTTCGCGCAGCGGTACGGAATCGCGGTCGGCGAGTCCTACGGCACCACGGAGACCGGCGTGGTCGCCATGGACGCCGGCGGCACCCTGCGGCCGGCGGTCGGCCCGGCCGCACCGGGCGTGGTGGTACGGGAGCACCGGGGCGAACTGGACGTCGCCCTCGACGAGTCGCCGTACCTCTTCGACTCCGGCGGCACCCAGTACGAGGACGGCTGGCTGCACACCCGGGACCGGGCCACGGTCGACGCCTCCGGGACGGTGCGGGTGCACGGCCGCGCCGACTCCCTCGTCGTGATCGGCGGCCTCAAGGTGGACCTGTCCGAGGTCGAGAACGTGCTCCGCGAGCATCCGGCGGTCCAGCAGGCGGTCCTGGTCCACGAGGGCGTGACCGAGGCGTACGTCGCGGTGGCCGACGGGGCCGAACAGCCGTCCGAGGCGGAACTGCTGCGCTGGTGCCGGGAGCGGCTGGCCGACTACAAGCTGCCGCGGGTGATCCGGGTGCTGGATGCCCTGCCCCGCACGTCCAACGGGAAGCTGCTGCGCCAGGCGGCGGTACTGCGTACGCACTCCGCTGTGTGAGCCGGGTACCGCGCGGCTCCCCCACCCCTGCTGGCTCGACCCTCTCACCGAAATCATTCTCTGGAGACACCGATCATGAGTACGTCGACCCTGGAAGACGAGATCCGCGAGTTCGTCCTGACCGCGGTCATCGACGAGATGAACGTCCTGCTGAGCCGCGACGGCATCACGGACGACAGCCCGATGACCGTCGGCGGGCTGGAAGTGGACTCACTGAGCCTGATCGAGCTGACGATGCGGCTGGAGTCGCGGTTCGGCGTGGAGATACCGGACACCGACATCGAGCCGCTGGCCTCCCTGACCCTCGGCGGACTCGTCGCCGAGGTGATCCGTCGCGGTGCGAAGGCGTGAGTGAAGCCATGAGTACGGCCACCTTCACCACCGACTCCGTCCGCGAACTGCTGTCGGACCGCAACATCTTCCCGGGGCTGCCCGACGACCTCGACGAGGACGACGAACTCGTCCTGGACTCGCTCGGGCTGGTGTGGCTCCTGCATGTGATCGAGGAGCGCCACGGCCTGGTCGTGGAGCCCAGCGACGAGGAGATCTCCGGGCTCACCTCACTGCGGCGGCTCACCGCGTTCCTGTGTGCCGTCGAGGAGGGCGGCCACGATGAGCCGTAGCGGTCAGGTCACGGTGACCGGATTCGGGGTGCGCACCGCGTTCGGCAACGGCGCCGACGCCGTGCGGCGCGGGGTCTTCGCCGGAGTCCCCGCGTTCGCGCCCACCACCCGGTTCGACACCGGCCCGTACCGTACGCCGGTGGCGGCCGCCGCCCCCGACGGCCCCGACGCGGTCGAGCACTGGGCACTGCGCCACGCGCTCGCCGAGTGCGGTACGCAGGCCCTCGACATGGCGGGCCTGGGCCCGGGCACCGCAGCGGCGGTCCTGCTCGGCGTCGCGGGCGACCACACCAGCGTCACGCGGTACTGGCGGGAGGCCGACGACGCCGAACCCGCGCGGACCGCCGACGCCGTACCCGCACAGCTCGCCGAACTGCTCGCCACCCGCCTCGGGTTGACCGGGCCGCGGCTGACCTTCACCAACGCCTGCGTCGCCTCCGCCGCCGCGATCATCCACGGCTGCCGGCTGATCTCCTCCGGGCGGACCGACGTGGCGGTCTGCGGCGGCGGCTACCTGGTGGAGGAGGAGACCTTCGGGAAGTTCGACTCCGGGCGGGCGCTGTCCCAGGACGGCATGGTGCGCCCGTTCAGCGCGGACCGCAGCGGGCTGCTGCTGGGCGACGGGGTGGCGGTCGTCGTGCTGGAGTCCGCCGAGCACTCCCGGCGCCGGGGTGCCCGGCCGCTGGCGTCGGTGGTGGGCTGGGGCGCGGCCACGGACGCCCACCACATCGCCCAACCGCACCCGGAGGGGGCGGGGCTGGCGCGGGCGGCGCGACAGGCGATGCGGCTGGCCGGCGATCCGGACGGGGCGACCCTCGGCTACGTCAACGCCCATGGCACCGGCACCAAGTACAACGACGGCGCCGAGACCCGCGGACTGCGCGCCGCCTTCCCGGACCGGGCGGAGTCGATACCGGTCAGCTCCACCAAGAGCACCACCGGCCACCTCCTGGAGGCGGCGGGCGTCGTGGAGTTCGTGATCACGCTGCTGGCCCTGACGGACGGCGTACTGCCGCCGACCGCCGGGTTCACCGCGCCGGACCCGGAGTGCGACCTCGACTACGTGCCGAACCGGCCGCGCCGGGCCGACCTGCGCCGGGCGCTCAACGTCAACGCCGCGTTCGGCGGCGCCAACACCGCACTCGTGCTGGAGCGGCCGTGACAACCAGCGAGAAGACCGTGCTCCGGGGACCCCTCGGCATCCTCGCCTCGGCTACGGCCACGCATGGCACCGGCCGGGACGACGACATCCCGCTGCCGCGGCTGCCCGGCTTCGTGGAGTCCGCGTTCAGCCCGCTGGCGTACGAGGTGAGCAGCCGGTGCCTGACCGAGCGGCCGGGTGACGGTTCGCGCACCGCCGTGGCGCTGGCCAGTCTGCTGGGCGACACCACCACCGCCGACCTGGCCAGCCGGCGCATGGTCTCCGGCAAGGTCCACAACCCGCTGCTGTTCATGCAGGCCACGCCCAACTCCGTACTGGGCCACACCAGCCGGGAGTTCCAGATCACCGGGCAGATGTTCAGCATCTCCACCTTCGACGACCCGGTGACCGAACTGCTGGCCATGGCGGATCTGCTGCTGGAGGACCCGGAGCTGGACCGGGTCCTGGTGCTGGGCGTGGAGCTGGGCGGCAGCGAACGGCTGGCCGCCATGCGGCGGGAACTGACCGCCGACGGCGACAGCCCGGTACCGGACCTCCCCGCATCCGCCGGTCTGGCGGCCGCGGTGCTGCTCGGCCGCCCGGGGGCAGGGACGCCGGTGACGGTCCGGCAGGCGGAGCCCGCCGCCGACGACGCGGACCCCGGGGCCGTCAACCGTCCCGGCAGTATCCAGGGCCTCTTCGACCTGGCCGACGCCCACCGCCGGCTGCTGCGGGACGGCGGGAACCTGCTCCTGCCCGGCCCCGCCGCGTTCCTCCTCACCACCGACACCGCCGACACCACCGACGACACGGAGACCCATGCTCATCAGTAGGCAGGAGCGGGCGCGGATCTGCTCCGACACCGAACTGGGCGCCGGCAACGTCCTGGCGCGCCTGAAGGCGTACGGCCGCCCGCTCGACGAACCCGTACTGCGCACGGACGGCACCTGGCAGGCGCCCGACGGCAGCCGCCCCGAGGTGCTGACCCTCGGCGAGCTGTACGAGGCGGTCGAGACGTACGCGGGCTGGTACGCCGCCCACGGGGTACGGCCCCGCGACCCGGTCGCCCTCCACTCGTACTCCAGCGCCGAGTTCGCGGTGAACTTCCTGGCGCTGACGTCCCTCGGCGCGATCCCGTCGTTCGTCAACGGCAATCTGGCCCCGGAGATCGCCCGGGAGTACGTGCGCCGCCAGGGCGCGGTCGGCGCGTTCACGGACGAGGCTCATCGCGAGGTGCTCGCGGACTGCGGGCTCGGCTTCCACGTCACCGCCGCCGGCATCCGCCCGGAGCACCGCGCCTCGCTGCCGGCGTCGTACCCGTACCGGCACGACCCGACCGACCCGGTGCTCATCTCGCACTCCTCCGGCACCACCGGCATGCCCAAGGGCGTACCGCACACCCACCGGACCCTGATGTACGCCCAGGTGCACCGGCTGCGCTACTCCACCGGCACCGACATGGAGCGCACCCTGGTGGGGCTGCCGGGCGCGCACAACGCCATGGTGGCGACGCTGCTGTACTGCCTGCTGCTGCGCACCGACGTCAAGCTCCTGTCCAGCCAGCGCGGCGCCGACGTGCTGGACGCCGTTGAGGAGTTCCGGCCGACCACCGTGCTGGCCTTCGCCGGGACGTTCGGCGAGATGGCCGCCGAGGACCTGACGCGGCGTGACCTGTCCAGCGTGCAGGTGTGGTTCAACACCGGCGACGCGGCGCACGAGGCGCACATCCGCGCCCTGGTGCAGCACGGCAGTCACCAGAAGATCGACCGGGACCTGCGCCGCGTACGGGTCGACGGCTCGGTCTTCGTGGACGGGCTCGGCTCGTCGGAGGCCGGCTACTCCGTCTTCCACAACCGGCACACCAAGGACACCGACGCCTACTCCCGCTGCATCGGCAGACCGATCAGCTTCGCCGAGGCCGCCGTACTCTCCGAGGACGGCACCCCGCTGCCGCCCGGACAGATCGGCCGCCTGGGCCTCAAGTCCCCGACCCTCACGCCCGGTTACTGGAACGACTCGCTGACCTGGAACCGGATGCGGCTCGGCGGCTACTGGCTCACCGGGGACCTCGCCCACCAGGACGAGGACGGCAACTTCTACCACCTCGACCGCGCGCCGGACGCCGTCCGCACCCGGGCCGGCATCGTCTTCAGCACCCGCACCGAGGAACTCCTGCTGGCCGAGCTGCCCGAGCTGGCCGACTGCACGGTCGTCGGCATCGCCCCGGACGGCGTACGGGCGGACTGGGACGGCGACGGAGAGGGCGAGGCGTACGCGCTGCTCCAGGTGGCCGACGAAGAGGGCACCGGCGATGACGAGGCGTGGACCGAGCGCGTCAACTCCGTGCTGACGGCCGCCGGATACCCCCCGGTGCACCGGGCCCTGCGCATGCGGCCCGACGACGTGGCCAAGGGCGCCACCGGCAAGGTTCTCAAACGAGTGATGCGCGACAGGTTCGTCGCCGAGGAGCAGCCCGCATGAGCACGAGCACAGCAGGCGGCGACGGCGTCAACCACCGCGCCCGGGCGAGTGAGGCCTACCGGCTGTGGTGGCAGCACGACGCCAACTGGTACCAGGGAGTGGTCGCGCGGTTCGGGCAGGAGGCCGCCAACGAGATCAACGCCGAGGCGTTGCGCAAGATCGCCCTGCAGGTCGCACAGCGCGTCGCCCGCCTTGGCGGTCCGCTCCCCGACACCGGTGACACCCGCAAGGACCTGGAGGAACTGCGCCGCCGCTACGACGACTGCGGCGACCGGATGTTCCCGCCGGAGCTGCGCAACGCCTCCACCGAGGTCGAGGACGACGACCTGATCGTGCTCACCCTGAAGCGCAGCTTCGCCGTCACGATGGTGCGGATGGCCGGTTCGCTGGAGGGCTACCGCTGCCCCTGCACGGACATCCACGCGGGCTGGTCGGAGGGGCTCGGCGTGACCCTCACGGAGAACAGGGCCGAAAGCTGCCTGCGGGACGGCGACAAGGCGTGCCGTCTGCTGATGCGGGTCGCCACGCCCCTGACCGCCGGTGGGGAGGGCTGACGTATGCGTGTGCTGGTCGCCGGGGCAACCGGCGTGATCGGACACCCGCTGGTGGGTGCGCTGCGGGCGCGGGGCCACGAGGTGAGCGCACTGGTACGGGACGCGTCGCGGGCCCCGGAGGCAGACCGGGTCGTGGTCGCCGACGCCCTCGACCGGGAGGCCGTGCTGTCGGCGGTGTCGGCCGCCCGGCCCGAGGCGGTCGTCCACCAGCTGTCGGCGTTGCGGCTGCTGCGCGACGACCCTCCGGCGGCCTTCGCGCAGACCGCGCGGCTGCGCACCGAGGGCACCGCCAACCTGGTCGAGGCAGCCCGCGCGGCCGGTGCGCGGCGGCTGGTCGCGCAGTCCATCGCCTTCGCCGCCGCGCCGGGCGGGGCGCCGGTCCTCGACGAGGACGCGCCGCTGTACGTGGACGCCCCGGACCCCGGCTGGGCCGCCACCGTACGGGCCGTCGCCGAGCTGGAGCGGCTGGTGTCGGGCAGCGGCCTCGCGGGGGTGGTGCTGCGGTACGGCACGCTGTACGGCCCCGGGACCGCGTACGCCCGGGACGGCGGGACCGGGCTGCGGGTACTGGCCGGGAAGCTCCCGCTGCCGGAGGGCGGCGCCGGAATCACGTCGTTCCTGCACGTGGACGACGCGGTGCAGGCGGCCGTAGCGGCCGTCGAGTCCGAGGCGACCGGTGTCTTCCACGTGACCGACGACGACCCGGCCCCAGCCGCACAGTGGCTCCCGCACTACGCCAGCGCGCTCGGCGCCCCGCCCCCGCGCACCGTCCCGGCGGCGCTCGCGCCCCGGCTGCTGGGCTGGTTCATGGCCCATCAGCTCACCGAGGCACACGGCGCGGCGAACGACCGGGCGCGTACGGCACTGGGCTTCAAGCCGCTGCACCCGAGCTGGCGCGACGGGCTGGGCGAGGAATGACCGCACCCGGCGACGCCCTCGCCGTCTGCGTGGTCGGCGCCGGGCCGCGCGGCCTGTCCGTCCTGGAGCGGATCTGCGCCAACGCCGCGGGCACCGCCCGGCCGGTCGCGGTCCACCTCGTCGACCCGTATCCGCCCGGTCCGGGCGCGGTGTGGCGCACCGGCCAGCCGGGCGAGCTGCTGATGAACACGGTCGCCTCCCAGGTGACCCTGTTCACCGACGACAGCGTGGACTGCGCGGGGCCGTCGGTGCCGGGGCCCAGCCTGTACGACTGGGCGCGCATGATCGTGCAGGGCACCGGGTGCCACCCGCCCCAGGTCCTGGACGAGGCACGCCGGCTCGGCCCGGACTCCTATCCGACCCGGGCGTTCCACGGCCACTACCTGGAGTGGGTGTTCCGGCACCTCCTGCGCACCGCGCCCGAGGAGGTGACGGTCCACGCGCACCGGTCGACCGCGGTCGCGCTGGACGACACCCCCGACGGACGGCAGACGGTGACGCTGGCGGACGGCGGCCGGTTGGCCGGGATGGACGCGGTGGTGCTGGCGCTCGGCCACGTGGAGCAGCTTCCCGGCCGGCAGGAACGCGCCCTGGCGGATTTCGCCGGCCGGCACGGTCTGACGTACGTGGGCCCCGCCAACCCGGCCGATGCCGAAACGGCGCAGATCGCGCCCGGCACACCGGTCGCCCTGCGCGGCCTGGGGCTGAACTTCTTCGACCATCTGGCGCTGCTCACCGAGGGCCGCGGCGGCACGTTCAAGGACAGCGAGAACGGGCTGGTGTACCTGCCGAGCGGCAACGAGCCGGTGCTGTACGCCGGTTCGCGGCGTGGGGTGCCATACCACTCCCGGGGCGAGAACCAGAAGGGCGCGCTCGGCCGCCACCACCCCCGGTTCCTGACCCCGGAGGTGATCGCCGGACTGCGGCGGCGCCCGGTCGGCTTCCGCCGCGACCTGTGGCCACTGATCGACCGGGAGGTCCGGACGGTCTACTACGAGGCGTGGATCCGCGCGGCCCAAGGAGCCGGGGCCGCCGAGGAGTTCGTACTGTCCGCTGTCACCGGCCGGTGTCCCGAGGCCGACCTGCTCGACCGGTACGGGATACCGGCCGGCGAGCGGTGGGACTGGCGGCGCGTCGAGCGCCCGTACGGCGAGCGCGTCTTCGCCGGCCGCGACGACTTCCGGCACTGGCTGCTGGAGTACCTGCGGCGGGACGTGGCTCAGGCCCGCCTCGGCAATGTGGACGGACCGCTGAAGGCCGCGCTGGACGCCCTGCGGGACCTGCGCAACGAGATCCGGCTGGTGATCGACCACGGCGGCGTCCTGGGCGAGTCCTACCGCGGCGAACTCGACGGCTGGTACACGCCGTTGAACGCCTTCACCTCGATCGGCCCGCCGGCCTTCCGGATCGAGCAGCTGATCGCGCTGATCGAGGCCGGGGTGGTGCACGTCGTCGGACCGGGGATGCGGGTGCGGCCCTCCGCCCACGCGGGCGGTTTCCTCGTCGACGCGGAGCGGGTGTCCGAGCCGCCGGTGCCGGTCGACGCGCTGATCGAGGCACGGCTGCCCGGCATCGATCTGCGGGGCACGGCCAACCCCCTGCTGAGATCGCTGTTCTCGGCCGGTGCCTGCGTCCCGTACCGGCTGGGCGGTCACGAGACGGGCGGGCTGGCCGTGACCGGCGGCGCGCCCCGGCTGGTGGACGCGGCGGGCCGGACGCACCCGCGGCGGTTCGCGTTCGGGGTGCCGACGGAGGGGGTGCGCTGGGTGACGGCGGTCGGGGTCAGGCCCGGGGTCGGCTCGGTGACGCTGGAGGACTCGGACGCGATCGCGCGGGCGGCATTGCTGCTCCCGGAGGCCGAAGCTTCCTTACGCTCCACGCCTTTGACATCACATCAGACATTGACCTCGCATCAGACAGTCGAGACAGGGAGTCGACGAACGTGAACGCGCTGTCCGTGGGCACTGACGCGGGCCTGCTCGCCCCCACCTGGGCGGACACGCCGGCGGCTGCCGAGGTGACCGACGAGGCCTGGTTGCAGGCCATGCTGGACGCCGAGGTGGCGCTGGCCCGGGCCCAGTACGCCGTCGGACGCACGCCCGCCGCCGCGGTGGCGGCGATCGCCTCGGCGGCCCGCGCGGACCGGCTGGACCTCGTCGCCCTCGCCCGCGCGGCCAGGGCCACGGCCAACCCGGTGGTCACGCTGGTCACCGCGTTCACCGAGCTGGTCGCCGCCGAGGACCCGGCCGCGGCCGAGTACGTACACCGCGGGTCGACCAGCCAGGACATCCTCGACTCGGCGGCCATGCTGGTCGCCCGCCGGGTGCTCGGCCTGATCGCCGCCGACCTGGAACGCGTCCGCGCCGCCCTCGCCGCCCTGGCCGACGCCCATCGGCATACGGTGCTGGCCGGGCGCACCCTGGCCCAGCACGCGGTGCCCACCACCCTCGGCCTGAAGGCGGCGGGCTGGCTCCAGTTGGCCGCCGACGCCCTCGTGCGGGTACGGGCCGTCGCGGCCACGCTCCCGGCCCAGCTCGGGGGCGCGGCCGGCACGCTGGCGGCGTACGGGGAGTACGCGGTACTGGACGGCGGGCAGATCGAGGGCGACGGCGCGGACGGGACCGAGTTGCTCCGGCCATTCGCGCAGGCGCTCGGGCTGGCCGAGCCGACGATCCCGTGGCACACCGCGCGCACGCCCGTGGCCGACCTGGCGGCGGTGCTGCAGTTCGTCACCGGGGCACTCGGGAAGTTCGCACTCGATGTGCAGACGCTGTCCCGCACCGAGATCGGCGAGGTGTCCGAGCCCGCGGCGACCGGACGCGGGGCCTCCTCGGCGATGCCGCAGAAGCGCAACCCCGTACTCGCCACCCTGATCGTGTCGGCCGCCCGTCAGGTCCCCGCGCACGCCCTCGTCCTGGCGCAGTGCATGCTCGCCGAGGACGAGCGGCCCGCGGGGGCCTGGCACGCCGAGTGGCAGCCGCTCCGGGAGGCGCTGCGGCTGGCCGGCGGCGCCGCGCACACCGCCGTGGAGCTCGCGGAGGGACTGGTCGTGCACCCGGAGCGGATGCTCGCCAACCTCGAACTGACCGGCGGCGCCGTCGTCGCCGAGCGGCTGACGGTGGCGCTCGCCCCGGCGCTCGGCAAGGCACGGGCGAAGACGCTGCTGACCGCCGCCACGGCCGAGGCGTCCGACACCGGACGCCCGCTCGCCGACGTGCTCCGCGAACACCCCGACCTGTCGGCCCGGTTCACCCCAGCCCGCTTGGCCCAGCTCCTCGACCCGGCCGGCTACACGGGCGCGGCCGACGCACTGGTCGACCGGGCGCTGCGCGGATACGGGGCCGTCGACGTCACCGCTGACTCCGGGGACGTCGGCCTCACCCCTCACGAGGAAGGCACGCGATGACCACCGTCAGCAGAACCGAGGAACAGGCGCCGCCCACCCGCTCATGGCCCGTCCTCCTGGTCGTCGTCTGCGCCCAGATGCTGATCTGGCTGGACACCTCGGTCCTCAACGTCGCGGTCAGCACGCTGGCCGACCCGGCCGAGGGCCTGGGCGCGACCCCCGCCGAACTGGAGTGGGTGGCCAGCTCCTACACCCTGGTCTTCGCCGGTGCCCTCTTCGCGGGCGGCGCGCTCGCGGACCGCTTCGGCCCCCGGGCCACCCTCCTCGCCGGTCTGGCACTGTTCGGCGCAGCCTCCGCGGCCGGCGCGTTCGCACCGGACGCGGGATGGCTGATCGTGGCTCGGGCCTTCATGGGCGCGGGCAGTGCGCTGCTGATGCCCGCGACCCTGTCGGTCATCGTGCAGAGCACCCCGGAGGAGAAACGCACCTGGGCCATCGCGATCTGGAGCTCGTCCAGCGGTCTGGGTGTGGCGGTCGGCCCGGTCGTGGGCGGGCTGCTGCTCGACCACTTCTGGTGGGGTTCGGTGTTCCTGGCCAACGTGCCGATCGTGGCCCTGTGTCTGGCCGGGGTGGCGACCGTGGTGCCCGTGTTGAAGAGCCCCGGGCGCAGGGTGCTCGACCTGCCCGGCCTCGCGCTGTCGGTGCTCGGCCTCGGCGGTGTGGTCTACGGCATCATCGAGCTCGGCAACGGCCGGACCTGGTACGGCGCCCACGTCCTGCTGCCGCTGGTGCTGGGCGGTGCCCTGCTCGCCGCGTTCGTGGCCGGTCAGCGCAGATCCCCGGCGCCCAGCCTGGACCTGCGGCTCTTCCGGCAGCCCGGGTTCACGGCCGGGAGCGTGGTGCTGCTGATCACGTTCATGGCCCTGGCAGGACATCTGTTCTACGCGGCCTTCTACCTCCAGGGACCCCGCGGACTCTCCCCCTCCGAGGCCGGCACGGTGATGATCGCCGCCGCGGTCGGTGTCGTCCTGGGCAGCCAGGCGTCCCCGGCGATGAGCCGCCTGCTGTCGGCCCGTTGGACGATCGCGGCCGGCGTCCTGGCCACGGCGGCCACGTACGCCGCCTATCTCTGGTTGGACGAACGGACCCCCATCCCGGTCATCGCCGCCCTGCTGTGGGTGCAGGGCTTCGGCATGGGCCTGGTCGGCACACCGGTCACGGCCGTGATGATGCGCGGGGTGCCGCCGCAGCTCACGGGCGCCGGATCGGCCGTCAACAGCGTCACCCGGCAGGTCGGCGGAACGCTGGGGGTGGCGATGGCGGGCTCGATCCTCTCCGCCGTCTACCGGGACCGCATGGCGGACACCGCCCTGCCCGTCGGCCCGCAGGGGCTGTCGGCGGAAGCGGCGGCGCAGGCCCGGACCTCGGCCGAGACAGCCCGCTCCCTGGCCGGTTCGCTCCGGCTGCCGGAGCTGGCCGCCGCGGCCGACCGCGCCTTCCTCGACGCCATGTACTCGGCAACGTTCTGGACGGCCGTACTGGCCTTCGTCGGGTTCGTCACAGCCGTCGTGGGGCTGCGCGCACGGGGCGTCAACAGCGAGCGGGAAAGGGACTGAAGTGGCAGGCACGAGGGAACAGACGGCAGCCCGCTCGGTGTTCGTGACCGGCGGGAACAGGGGCATCGGGCTGGCCATAGCGCGCCGCTTCGCGGCGGCGGGAGACCGGGTCGCGGTGACCTTTCGCGGTGACCGGCCACCCGCCGACGAGAACCTCCTCGCCGTACGGTGCGACGTGACGGACGGCGGGCAGGTGGACCAGGCCTTCAAGGAGGCCGAGGCGGCCCACGGTCCGGTCACCGTCCTGGTCGCGAACGCGGGTGTCACCCACGACCGGCTGCTCATACGGATGAGCGAGAGGGACTTCACCTCCGTCATCGACACCAACCTCACGGGGGCCTTCCGGGTCGCCCGCCGCGCGGTGCGCGGGATGATCGTGCAGGGCCACGGCCGTATCGTGCTGGTCTCCTCCACGGCGGCCCTGCACGGCGCCGCCGGGCAGACCAACTACGCGGCGGCGAAGGCGGGACTGGTCGGGTTCGCCCGCTCGCTGACCCACGAACTGGGCCCCCGCGACATCACCTGCAACGTGGTGGCACCCGGCCTGACCGAAACGGACATGACCCGCGCGCTCACCGAGGAGCAGCGCCGGCACCTGCTCAGTCGCACCCCGGCCGGCCGCCCGGCCCACCCCGACGAGGTCGCCGACGCGGTGGCGTTCCTGGCCGGTGCCGGATATGTGCGCGGCGCCGTGATCCCGGTCGACGGGGGCGCCGGGCTGGGCCATTGAACGCGGGGCCTTCCCGAGCCGGAAGGGCGACTGAAGGCTCGGCAGCCCTCCACCCCACCCCCACAACCAGGTGACCTACGCCATAATCCCCACCCACCCCTCCCACAGCCGTGATCGATCCGCAACCAATTCCGGTCTTGACCGAGACCCATCAAGCGGCTGCGTGATTACGCTCCGGACCATGGCCGACACCCCCCAGCGCACCGACCACCCCCCGACGGACCACCACACAAAGGGCCACCCCGCCACAGACCACCCCGTCTATGTCATAGGCGGCGGCCCCGGCGGACTCTCCGTCGCGTACGCCCTGCGCGCCCGGGGGCTGCGTGCCGTCGTGCTGGAGAAGTCGGACCGGGTGGGGGCCTCCTGGCGGCGCCACTACGACCGGCTCCATCTGCACACCACCCGGCGGCTGTCGGCCCTGCCCGGGCTGCCGATGCCGCGGCGCTTCGGGCGCTGGGTGTCGCGGGACGACGTCGTGCGATACCTGGAGAAGTACGCCGAGTTCCACGACCTGGAGATCGTCACCGGCGTCGAGGTGTCCACGGTCGAGCCCTCGCCGGACGGCTCCGGCTGGCTGCTGCGCGCCACCGGCGGACGGGAGCTGACCGGTGCCGCGGTCGTCGTCGCCACGGGGCACAACCACACCCCGCGCATTCCGGACTGGCCCGGACGGGACACCTACGCCGGCGAGTTCCTGCACGCCGGCCAGTACCGCAACCCCGCGCCCTACGCCGGCCGCGACGTCCTGGTCGTCGGCATCGGCAACACCGGCGCCGAGATCGCCGTGGACCTGGTGGAGGGCGGCGCCTCCAGGGTGCGGCTGTCCGTCCGCACCACCCCGCACATCGTGCGCCGCTCCACCGCCGGGTGGGCCAGCCAGTTCACCAGCATTCTCGTGCGGCGCCTGCCGGTGCGGCTCGTCGACCGGCTCGCCCGGCCCATGGCCAGGCTCAGCGTGCCGGACCTGTCGGAGCAGGGGCTGCCGCGTCCCGACACCGGGCTCTACAGCCGGGTCAAGGAGGGCGCGATCCCGGTGCTCGACGTCGGGCTCATCGACGCCGTGCGCCAGGGCCGGGTCGAGATCGTGGCCGCCGTCGACCGGTTCGAGGACGGCAAGGTCCACCTCGCCGACGGCACTCTCGTCTCACCGGACGTCGTCATCGCCGCCACCGGATACGTCCGGGCGCTGGAGGGCCTCGTCGGCCATCTCGCCGTCCTCGACGAACGCGGCAATCCGGTCGTCCAGGGCGCCCGCACCCCGGCCGAGGCCCCCGGCCTCTACTTCACCGGCTTCACCGCCCCCATCAGCGGCAACCTCCGCGAGATCGCGATCGACGCCCGGAAGATAGCCAAGGCCATCGCCGGCGACCGCACCCGCGGCCCACTGGTCTCCCGGCTGCCGGTGACCTAGACACCCTCAACTCTCTTACGTATCTCCCTTGTTACCTGAGCGTCAGTTGTGACGAGGGCGCTGTACTGCGCTGCCGCACGGGGCCAGAATGTGAGCACTGTTCAACTTTCCTGCTCCACCCCTCTCGCCCCGACGGAGGACGCACGTGGCAAGTGAAAGACAGCTCTCCCGGATATCCCGGCGCTCCCTGCTCGGCGGCACAGCCGCAGCCGTCGGCGCCGCCACTCTGAGCGCCACCACCGCCGGCACCGCCTCGGCCGCGACGTCCCGCGACGTCGATGTCGCGATCGTCGGCGCCGGGCTCGCCGGACTCACCGCCGCCCGCGATCTGGTCGCCGCCGGCAAGTCGGTCGTCGTCCTGGAGGCCCGCGACCGCGTCGGCGGCCGGGTCGTCGGGCTCGACCTCGCGAACGGCGGGATCACCGAGGGCGGCGGCGAGTTCATCGGCCCCACCCAGAACCGCATCAAGGCCCTCGCCGACTCGCTCGGCGTGCAGACCTTCACCACCTACAACACCGGCAACAACCTCCTCTACAAGGACGGCAAGAAGACCCCCTACGCCACCGACGGCATCCTCGGCGCGGTCCCGCCCATCGACGCCGCCGGGCTCGCCAACGCCGCGATCGTGCAGGCCAAGCTCGACGACCTGGCCAAGAAGATCCCGGTCGACGCGCCCTGGACCGCCGCCAAGGCCGATGAATGGGACCGGCAGACCTTCGAGACCTGGCTGCGCGCCAACGCCGTCATCCCGTCGGCCAAGTTCCTCTTCGACGTGGCCTGTACGTCGATCTTCTCGGCCGAGCCCCGCGAACTCTCCTTCCTGTTCGTCCTCTTCTACATCGCCGCCGCCGGCGACGCCGCCAACCCCGGCACCCTGGAACGCCTCACCGAGACCGCGGGCGGCGCCCAGGAGCTGCGCTTCGTCGGCGGCTCCCAACTGGTGCCGATCAAGCTCGCCGCCTCGCTCGGCGACCGGGTGGTGCTCAGCGCCCCGGTGCGGACCATCGCCAAGTCCGCGGACGGGTACGTCGTCACGGCCGACGGCATCACCGTCAACGCCCGCAAGGTCGTCGTCGCCCTGGCCCCGCCCCTCGCCGCCCGCATCACCTACGACCCGCTCCTCCCGGCCGCCCGCGACCAGCTCACCCAGCGCTTGCCGATGGCCTCGGTCGGCAAGGCCATCGCGATCTACGACACCCCCTTCTGGCGCGCCGACGGATTCAACGGCCAGGTCGTCAGCGACACCGGCGTGATCAGCTCCACCTTCGACAACTCCCCGCCCGACGCCTCCTACGGCGCCTTGATGGGCTTCATCGAGGCCGACGAGGCCCGGAAGCTGGACGCGGCGAGCGAGGCGGAGGTCCGGGCCGCCGTGCTGAAGGACTACACGACGTACTTCGGCGCGAAAGCCGCCTCCCCTTCCTCCTTCGTCCTGCAACGCTGGAACAACGAGGCCTACACCCGCGGCGGCCCGGTCTCCATCGCCGCGCCCGGCGTCCTGACCCAGTACGGCCCCGCCCTGCGCGCACCGGTCGGCGGCATCCACTGGGCCGGGACGGAGACCTCCACGTACTGGATGGGCTTCATGGACGGGGCGGTGCGGTCGGGCGAGCGGGTGGCGAAGGAGGTGCTGGCAGTGCTGTGAGCGTGCCCCGCGCGGGGCCGGTCCAGCGCGCCGCCGCCCAACTTTGCGTGCACAGCCGTTCCTGACACGGTGTCAGTTCCTTTAATCTGACACTGCGTCAGTTAATCGCTGTCACACAGGAGCGGGCGGACCGATGCTTGGATCAACCCACGGCACCCTCACCACCGACTCCCGCCGGGCCCGGGTCATCGCCTGTGGCGAGCAGCCCGGGCCCGCCGTCCACGGCCGGCCCGCCGAGGTCGACGATCTCGACGTCAGCGGCCGTCCCCTGTACTGCGACGTGCCCGATCTGGACCGCTTCTTCCGGCCGGAGTCGGTCGCCGTCATCGGCGCCTCGGACGCCGAGGGCCGGCCGAACACCGGGGTCACCCGCCAGCTCATCGCCTGGTCCGAGCGGGTCGGCGCCCGGCTCCACCCGGTGCATCCGAGCCGTACGTCCGTCTTCGGCATCCCCTGCTCTCCCTCCGTCGCCGACCTGCCCGAGCAGGTCGACCTCGCCGTACTGCTGGTCGCCGACCCCCTTGCGGTGATCGAGGAGCTTGCCGAGGCCAAGGTGAAGTTCGCCGTCGTCTTCGCCTCCGGGTTCGCGGAGACCGGGGAGGAGGGCGCCGCCGCGCAGGAGCGGCTCACCGCCGCCGTCGAGCGGTCCGGGATGCGGCTGCTGGGCCCCAACACCAACCTCAACGCCTTCGAACGGTTCCGGGACGACCTGCACGGCCCCGCGATCGCCCTGATCACCCAGTCCGGCCACCAGGGCCGCCCCGTCTTCGCCCTCCAGGAGCTCGGCATCCGCCTCTCCCATTGGGCGCCGACCGGCAACGAGGCCGACCTGGAGACCGCCGACTTCATCTCCTACTTCGCCGAGCGGCCCGAGGTCGGCGCCATCGCCTGCTACGTCGAGGGGTTGAAGGATGGACGGGCCTTCCTCCTCGCCGCCGACCGCGCCGCCCGCCGCAAGGTGCCGGTCGTGGCCGTCAAGGTGGGCCGCACCGAGACCGGCGCCCGCACGGCCGCCTCACACACCGGCAAGCTGACCGGCGCGGACGCGGTGGTGGACGCGGCGATGCGCCAGTACGGCGTGATCCGGGTCGACGGACTCGACGAACTCCAGGACACGGCGGCCCTGTTGGCCCGCGCGCGGCCGCCCCGCGCCGAGGGCGTCGTCGTCTATTCGATCTCGGGCGGCACGGGCGCGCACTTCGCGGACCTGGCGACCGAGGCGGGGCTGCGGCTGCCGACGCTGTCGCAGGCCAAGCAGGCGGAGCTGCACCAGTGGATCCCCGAGTACCTGAGCGTGGCCAACCCTGTCGACAACGGCGGGCATCCGGTGGGCGACCACCGCGGCCGGAAGATCATCGACGCCATCCTCGACGACCCCTCCGTGGGGGTGCTGATCTGCCCGGTCACCGGCCCCTTCCCGCCCCTCAGCGACCGGCTCGTCCAGGACCTGGTGGCCGCCGCCGAGCGGACGGACAAGCTGGTCTGCGTGATCTGGGGATCGCCGGTCGGCACCGAGCCGGCGTACCGCGAGGTCCTGCTCGGTTCGTCCCGGGTGGCCACCTTCCGCACGGTGGCGAACTGCATCACCGCTGTGCGCGCCTACCTCGACCACCACCGCTTCGTCTCCAACTACCGCTCCCCCTTCGACGAGGCCCCGCGCACCCCCTCGCCGTCCTACCGCAAGGCGCAGGCACTGATGCGCCCGGGCCAGCAGCTCAGCGAGCACGCGGCGAAGCAGCTTCTGCGGGCGTACGGCATCCGCGTCCCGCGCGAGCAGTTGGTGACCAGCGCGGCGGCGGCCGTACGGGCCGCGGGACTGGTCGGCTACCCGGTGGTCATGAAGGCGTCCGGCGCACGGATCGCCCACAAGACCGAGCTCGGCCTGGTCAAGATCGGGCTGACCTCCGCCAGCCAGGTCCGGGACGCCTACCGCGAGTTGACCGACATCGCGCGCTACGAGGACGTCTCCCTGGACGGCGTGCTGGTCTGCCAGATGGTCGAGCGGGGCGTCGAGATGGTCGTGGGCGCCGGGCACGACGAACTGTTCGGGCCGACCGTGACGGTCGGGCTCGGCGGGGTGCTGGTGGAGGTCCTGAACGACACCGCCGTACGCGTGCCGCCCTTCGGTGAGGAGCAGGCCCGGGACATGTGTGCCGAGCTGCGCGGGCGGGCCCTGTTCGACGGGGTCAGGGGGCGGCCCCCCGCGGATCTCGACGCGCTCGTGGAAGTCGTCCTGCGGGTGCAGCGGATGGTGCTGGAGCTCGGGGACGATCTCGCGGAGCTCGACATCAATCCGCTGATGGTGCTGCCCAGGGGGCAGGGCGCGGTGGCACTGGACGCGTTGGCGGTGTGTAGCTGAGATGGACATGGCCGATTCCCCCCGTGTGCGCGGAAACGTCGTCGATTCCGTGGATTCATTGGTACAGCACGCCACTGACAATCAGGTCCGCCGCATCACCCTCAAACGCCCCGAAGCCCTCAATGCCATCACCCCTGACCAGCGAGAACGCCTCATCCAACTGCTGGCCGACGCATCCGCGGACCCCGCCGTACGGGCCGTGGTGCTGACCGGCACGGGCCGCGGTTTCTGCGCGGGCGCGGACCTGCGGGTGACGGCGGCGAGCGGCGCCGCCGAGCGCGTAGCCGGTGACGTCGCCCGCACGATCCGGCTCGGCGCCCAGCGCCTCATCGCATCCGTCCTGGACTGCGAGAAACCGGTGATCGCGGCGGTGAACGGCACCGCGGCCGGCCTCGGCGCGCATCTGGCGCTGGCCTGCGATCTCGTACTGGCCGCGGAGTCGGCCAAGTTCATCGAGGTGTTCGTACGACGCGGACTCGTCCCCGACGGCGGCGGCGCCTATCTCCTCCCCCGCCTCATCGGCCCCCACCGCGCCAAGGAGCTGATGTTCTTCGGCGACGCGCTGACCGCCGCGGACGCGGAGCGGCTGGGCCTGGTCAACCGCGTCGTCCCGGACGGGGAGCTGGACAAGACGTCCCGCGAATGGGCCGACCGCCTGGCCAACGGCCCCACCCGCGCCCTCGCCCTCACCAAGCAGCTCGTGAACGCCTCCCTCGACTCCGACCGGGCCACGGCCTTCGCGGCGGAGGCAGCGGCACAGGAGATCAACATGACGACGCGAGACGCGCGGGAAGGGGTACGCAGCTTCGTGGAGCAGCGGCCCCCCGACTACAGAGGCCATTGACCGGCCTTCGACCCTTCCCATCTGACACCCCGTCAGCTTCAATGGAGAACGTGATGGGACACGCAGGGATGGCGGCCGCCGCCGTCCGCTACCTCGGATCGGCCAGGGCCCCGGCCCCCGTCGAAGCGCTGCCACGCCCGGAGCTGCGGTGCGTCCGCGAGGACGAGCGCGCCCCGGTGGATCAAGCCGAATTCCGACGCGTCCTGGGGAACTTCGCGACCGGCGTGACCATCGTCACCGCACCCCCCTCCGACAGCGCGGACGGCCCCGCCGGCTTCGCCTGCCAGTCCTTCTCCTCCCTCTCCCTCGACCCGCCCCTGGTCGCCTTCATGGTCGGCCGTACGTCGACGACGTGGCCGCGCATCGCCCGCGCGGGCGTCTTCTGCGTGAACGTCCTGAGCGCCGGGCAAGGCGAGCTGTGCCGCGCCTTCGCGGTGAGCGGGGCGGACAAGTTCACGGGCGTTCCGTACGACGCGGCTCCCGCGTCGGGCTCACCCCGTCTCGCGGGCACGCTCGCCTGGATCGACTGCACGATCCACGCGGTGCACACGGGCGGCGATCATCTGATCGTGGTGGGACGGGTGGACGCCCTGGGGGCGAGCGACAGGGACGAGGCGGCGCCGCTGCTGTTCCACAAGGGGCGGTTTCTGTGAGAGGAACTCTGTACCGCGAGCAGTGCGTCATGTACTCGTGACGACTTTTCAAACGATGCTTCGCGATGCAAGCCAGAACAACCTGGACGGCATCACCGACCTGCACACTCAGGCCGCACCGCCTACTACCGGGCAGGTGGAATACCGGAAGCGGAACTCGCCTCCACCGAGGCGCGGTCCGCTCGACGGGATGCGTGGATGCGCGCCCTCCAAGCAGAGAACCGGACGGTGCTGTGTGCCGTGCGAGAAGGCGAGTTGGTGGGCATCCTGTCGATGGGCGATCCGGTGGACGTCGACGTGGACGCCACGACTGCCGGCCAACTGCACCAGATCCACGTCCGTCCGGGCAGTTGGGGCCAAGGGATCGGCAGCCAACTGCATGCCGCATTCGTGCGGTTCCTGCGCGAGGCGTCACTCACGACCGAGGTCGTCGAAGCCTGGGAAAGCAACACCCGAGCCCATGCCTTCTACGTCCGCCACGGCTGGACCCCTGACGGCCACCAACGCCCAGGCCCAGCCGACGCGAACTATGTCCGGCTGCGACTGGACTTGGACCTAGTAGGGCGTCGGCGCCTGCGCCAGCACCAAGGCGAGGACAGGGGCAGTCACAACAGCCACGTACACCAGTAGGCCGGTGAGCGCCCTCATAAGGGGTCCTTGCCCATCAACTGTCGATGGCACGAGCAGCGGCAACGGGCCACGAGCAGGACACGCGTGGTGTGCGGCAGCGGTACGTCCCTGAGCTGCCGACACCGGGCGTGTACGTCCTCGTAGCCAGGCTTGCGCGCCAGCGTGCACTCGGCGGACAGCGCAGGCACGTCGGTCGCCGTCACGGGCCATCACCCCGCTGAGTCAACCGCGCACCCCTGCTGTCGGCGACACGCAGCACATCGCCGAGTACCTGCGTGGCGGCCCGCAGCGCACGCCGTAACGCGTATTCGCCCGCCTTGCGATCGTCCAGGACAGCTCTCGCACCCGCCAAAACGTCAGCCCCATCCTGGAGTTGGTCCGCCTCGATCTCATCCGCGAGCCGGGACAACGGGCCGTCCACGCCGTCGGCGGACAGGAAACATGGCTTGCCGGTGTCTGTCTCCCAGGGCAGCAGCCGCAGACCCGGAGGCGGCGCTGTGAGGGCGTTTCGGTCATAGCTCACGCGCTCACCCCTCCCGCGGCCGTGGGCGTCACAGGCATCATGAAAGCTCCCTTCTGAGGGAGCCGGGGCGGTGTGTCTGCTTGGCGGTAGGACGCCGCCCCGGCATTGTCCGGCCGACAACGGCCCGGTTACTGGCTCAAGCCAGTCTGGCGACGGACCGTCACACGCGTCAAGTGATTGGCTTAAGCCAGTTGTTATGCTGGGAGCATGACGACGCCCGCCCCCTCCGCAAACCAACCGCCGAGCAGACGCATCGCGGAAGAGCTGCGAGCCGCCATCAAAGCCGGACACCTCGCACCCGGCGACAAGCTGCCTTCCGAACGCGCCCTCGCCCAGCGGTACGGAGCCGCACGCAACACGGCTCGTGAGGCGATCCGGCTCCTCGCAGAGCAAGGGTTGGTGACGGCCCGTCACGGCAGTGGAGTCTTCGTGCGAGAGGCGCAGCGGCTGTTCCGCTTCGGCAGTGATCGCTACTCGCGCGGCAACCGAGAGACCGGCCTCACCCCTTTCCGGCTGGAAGCCAAGCGTCAGGGCAAGGAGGCGCGCATCGACGTCGTGGGCATCACCCGGGAGCGTCCGCCCCAGGACATCGCCGAGCGCCTCGCCGTCCCGGCCGAAGAGGAAAGCGTGTTGCACAGGGAGAACCACTACTTCGCCGACGACGAACCCGTGCAGATCGGGTCGACCTACCTCCGGTGGGACGAAGCCCAGGGCACACCGCTGACGAAGCCCAGGACCGGCAAGGACGGTATCTACGGCCGACTCGAAGAACTCGGCCACGTCATGACCCGCGTACGGGACGAGATCACCGCGCGCATGCCGACACCGGCCGAAGCGACAGTGCTGAACCTGCCCTCCGGCATCCCCGTCATCGAAGTCCTGCACACCAGCCTGAACCAGCAGGACACGGCCTTCGAGGTGTCCAGATACGTACACCGTGCCGACCTGACCGGCCTGCTCTACGAACTGTCCGTGGAGTGAACACCGAGCCCACAAGGAGACCGGTATGGGGAACATCGTCATCCGTCCCTTCGAGGACAGCGACCTCCCCGGCGCGGCCACCGCGCTGACCGACGTGCACGCCACCGACGGATACCCGGTCGAGGGCGTGGCCCACCCCGAGGCCTGGCTGCGGTCGGACGACGTACTGGCCTCCTGGGTCGCGGAGTCAGGACAGCGGATCGTCGGCCATGTGGCGGTGATGCGGCCACGCGGCGAGGGCGCGGTGTCCCTGTGGACCGAACGGAGCGGGGCCGACGAGCACCGCATCGGGGTGCTGGCCCGCCTCTTCGTCGTCAGGGACGCGCGCAAGCGCACCGTGGGCGAGCGACTTGTCCGGACAGCCATGGACTACGGGCTGAGCCACAACCGCCGCCTCGTACTGGACGTCATGGTCAAGGACACCGCCGCCCTACGCCTGTACGAGCGCCTCGGCTGGCGCAGGACCGGAGGAACCGTGCACCACTACGGCAACGGGCAGCACATCGAAGCCGTCTGCTACGTGTCTCCCGGAACCTGACCGGCCCAGACCGCCGCGGCCGCCTCCCTGCCGAAAGACCTCGTCCTACTCCGGATCCACCAAGACCTTCTGCGCCAAGCCGGCGAACCGCAGCAGCCGCTCCCGGCCGGATGTCGGTGGTCTCTGCCATCGTCTGGCCCATGGGCAGGGCGAGTTGCGGCCTGCATACGCGGTGCGCACCGATGGCGACCACCTCATCGTCGTGGGCATGCCGGTGAGTAACCAGCGTGCGAGCCTACGATCGCGCGGGCTGGTTGGCGATCAGAAAGGTGCTGCCGGCGGGGCGGAATCCCAGGCGTGAGTAGATGCGGGCGACGGCATCCTGCGCGTAGGCGAGGAAGACGGTGTTCACCCCGGCCTCGAGCGCGTGGGTGACCAGGGCCGCCGTGACGGCGGCGGCCAGACCCTGGCGGCGGGCGGCGGGAAGAGTACCGATGCCACCGATCTCGGTGGTGCCGTTCGCCGGGTGATAGTGGCCGACGGCCAGTGGGGTGCCGTCAGAGGCGAGGGCGGCGATGAGTGTTTTGCGCCCGGCGCGGATCACAGGGCGAATCGCTGCCACCGTGCCGTCCGCCGTCATCTCCTCGGCCACAGCCGACAGTTCCTTACGCCCCGCCGAGCCCACCCTGGTGCCCTCGTCGGCGAAGGCCAGGCGGGGCAGGGCGAGGGCTGCGGGCAGCGCGGGGTCGTCGGCTGTCAGCACGCGAAGCGTCAACCCCTCGGGCAACGGCGGCAGCCGAACCGTGTGGTGCGGATCCAGAGCCATCAGCGGGCGTTCCGCCACTGGCAGACCCGCCGCCTCGATACGCGAACGCAGCGTCGGCGCCGTCTCGGCCAGCCACTCGAAGGCCTCCGGCACGCCGAGTTCGCGCTGCCGGGCCCGCACCCGGGCGATGTCGGCAGCAGTAACGGCCGACGCGCCGTCCGTGGTGGGTTGGGCATGACTGGGGCCGCCGTAATACGGGGCGCCCGGCCCCTTTGGCACAAACAGCCGTAACGACCCGAACTCTTCGGCATCGGCGAACAGCAACGGCACGGTGGCGTAGTACTGCTCGATGCGAGCACGCAGCGAGTCGCTCATGCGGCGCATCCCACCACGGAACGGTGCCGCGCCGCATCCGAGATTCGCTGCCGGGCTTGATGCATGGGAACGCGCCCGGGCCCAGGCCCAGTCGACGCGAACTAGGCGCGCTTGCAGCCGGCGCATCGAAGCCACCTGCTACGTGGCACCCGGAATCCGACCGGCCCGCGCGGAACATGACGGCCTGCTGGATCGGTGGGCGAGTGTTTCTGGGACGCTCTCCTCATGAGCACACCGCCGGATGGGCTTCCCATCTACCGAGTCCTGACCGGAGCGGACGACGCCGCATTCTGCCGACGTGTGAGCGAAGCGATCGGTCTTGGCTACCAACTGCACGAAGGGCCCGCCGTCACCTTCAACGGTGAGAGCGTCATCGTCGCGCAGGCGCTGGTCTGGCCGACGCAGTCGTAGGGACGCTGTGAGTAGTGGTGGTTGCGATCGGCACCGCGCACCCGACGTCCACTAAGCGGCGCGAGTGCCCGCCGCCCGTCGAAACGTGCGCCGGTACGCCGTCGGCGTCACGCCCAGGGCCGCCTGCAAGTGCTGTCGCATCGACTGGGCCGTACCGAAGCCCGCGTCCCTGGCCACCTGGTCGACCGAGAGGTCGGTGGACTCCAGGAGGTGGCGGGCGCGTTCGACGCGTTGCTGGGTGAGCCACTGGCCGGGGCTGATGCCGGTCTCCTCGCGGAAGCGGCGGGTGAAGGTGCGGACCGACATGGCCTCCTGGTCGGCCATGTCGCGCAGTTGGATGGGCTCGTGGAGGCGGCCCAGGGCCCAGGCGCGGGCGTTGGTCGTGGACGACTGTTGGGGGTCGGGGACGGGACGGTGAATGTACTGCGCCTGGCCGCCGTCCCGATGCGGCGGTACGACCGTGCGCCGGGCCACCTCGTTGGCGATCGCCGTGCCGTGGTCACGGCGCACCATGTGCAGGCACAGGTCGATCCCGGCCGCGACCCCGGCCGAGGTCAGCACGTCACCGTCGTCGATGAACAGCACGTCCGCGTCGACGTCGACCCGCGGGAACAGCCGCTGGAAGCGCTCGGCGTCCGCCCAGTGCGTGGTCGCCGGGCGCCCGTCCAGCCGTCCCGCCGCGGCCAGGACGTAGACGCCGGTGCAGATGGAGGCGAGCCGGGTGCCGGGGCGGATGTGGGCGAGCGCGGAGGCCAGCTCGTCGGTCAGTACGCCCTCCTCGAAGACCGGCCCGAGCTCGTACGACGCCGGGATGATCACGGTGTCGGCGGTGGCCAGCGTCTCGGGGCCGTGCTCGGCCTGGATGGCGAAGTCCGCGTCGGTGCGCACCGGGCCCGGCGGCCGGATCGAGCAGGTGACGACCTCGTACAGGTGCCGCTTCCGCGCGTCCTTGGGGCGGCCGAAGATCCGGTGCGGGATGCCCAGCTCGAAGGGGAGGAGGCCGTCGAGGGCGAGGACGACGACGCGGTGCGGGCGGAAATCCGAGGACGGACGGGGTCCCGACTCACTGCTCATGGCCCGATCCTAACGAATGCTGTCCTTCGGGCCAATCGATCCGCGTCCGCGCATGCCCGAAGCTCGTTGACGTGACGCAGACAACCGAAGCCTCCACCGCCACTGCCACCACTGCCGCCACCGTCGACAAGCCCCCGCTGACGCCACGCCGTACCCGTATCCACCGCGCCTGGTTCGTCGCCGCCGTCACCTTCGTAACGATCCTCGGCGCCGCCGCCTTCCGCTCCCTGCCGGGCCTGCTCATCGACCCGCTGAACGCGGAGTTCGGCTGGTCGCGCGGCACGATCGGCGCCGCCGTCTCCGTCAACCTCGCCCTGTACGGCCTCACCGCCCCCTTCGCCGCCGCCCTGATGGACCGCTTCGGCATCCGGCGGGTCGTGGCCGTCGCGCTGAGCGTGATCGCGCTCGGCTCGGGTCTGACGTACTGGATGACGGCGGCCTGGCAACTGCTGCTGTGCTGGGGCCTGCTGGTGGGCCTGGGCACCGGATCCATGGCGCTGGCCTTCGCCGCGACCGTCACCAACCGCTGGTTCACCAAGCGCCGCGGCCTGGTCACCGGCATCCTCACCGCCGCCTCGGCCTCCGGCCAGCTCATCTTCCTGCCGGTGCTGTCCTGGATGGTCGCCGAGCACAGTTGGCGCCCGGCCGCCGTCACGGTCGCCCTCGCCGCCCTCGCGGTCGTCCCCTTCGTCTGGCTGCTGCTGCGCGACCACCCGGCCGACGTGGGCCTGAAGCCGTACGGCGCACAGGAGTTCGTACCCAAGCCGCCACCCACGCCGGGCGCCGCTCGCCGGGCGGTCACCGTCCTGTTCTCGGCGGCCCGCACCGGCCCCTTCTGGCTGCTGGCCGGCACCTTCGCGATCTGCGGCGCCTCCACCAACGGCCTCATCCAGACCCACTTCGTGCCCGCCGCCCACGACCACCACATGCCCATCACGACCGCCGCCTCACTGCTCGCGGTCATCGGCGTGTTCGACGTCGTCGGCACCATCGCCTCCGGCTGGCTCACCGACCGCTTCGAGCCGCGCCGCCTGCTCGCCGTCTACTACGCCCTGCGCGGCATCTCCCTCCTCTTCCTGCCGATGCTGCTCGCCCCGTCGGTCCGCCCGCCGATGCTCTTCTTCATCGTCTTCTACGGCCTCGACTGGGTCGCCACCGTCCCGCCCACCGTCGCCCTGTGCCGTGAGCAGTACGGCGACGACAGCGCGATCGTCTTCGGCTGGGTCCTCGCCTCCCACCAGGTCGGCGCCGCGCTGGTGGCCTTCCTCGGCGGAGTCGCGCGGGACGTCTTCGGCGCGTACGACGTGGTCTGGTACGCCTCGGGCGCGCTGTGCGCGGCGGCGGCGCTGATGTCGCTGGTGATCCGGCGGCGTACGGCGGCCCCGGTGACGGCGGCATAAGAGCTGTGTCCGGACGGAGCGGGATGAGAGTAGGCCGCACGGGCCCAGGTGAACGTCACCACCGACCCCCGTGCAGCCCTTCTCTACGACTGTGTCGGCCAGACCAGCGCCTGCGCGACGATGACGCTCTCACCATTGAAGGTGATGGTGGGGCCTTCGTGCAGTTTGTAGCCGAGGCCGATCGCTTCGCTCACACGTCGGCAGAATGCGGCGTCGTCCGCTCCGGTCAGGACTCGGTAGATGGGTAGTCCGTCTGGTGGTGTGCTCATGAGGAGAAGGGTCCCAGAAGCACTCGCCCACCGAGCCGGCAGGCCAGCATGTTCCGCCTGGGCCGGTCAGGTTCCGGGTGCCACGTAGCAGATGGCTGCGATGTGCTGCCCGTTGTCGTAGTGGTGGCGGTCCGACCGGTCCTGCGCCAGCCGAGGCGCTCGTAAAGACGTAGGGCGGCGGTGTCCCTGACCATGACGTCCAGTACGAGGCGGCGGTTGTGGCTCAGCCCGTAGTCCATGGCTGTCCGGACAAGTCGCTCGCCCACGGTGCGCTTGCGCGCGTCCCTGACGACGAAGAGGCGGGCCAGCACCCCGATGCGGTGCTCGTCGGCCCCGCTCCGTTCGGTCCACAGGGACACCGCGCCCTCGCCGCGTGGCCGCATCACCGCCACATGGCCGACGATCCGCTGTCCTGACTCCGCGACCCAGGAGGCCAGTACGTCGTCCGACCGCAGCCAGGCCTCGGGGTGGGCCACGCCCTCGACCGGGTATCCGTCGGTGGCGTGCACGTCGGTCAGCGCGGTGGCCGCGCCGGGGAGGTCCGTGTCCTCGAAGGGGCGGACGACGGTGTTCTCCATGCTGGGCTCCTTCACGGATGCATGCCATCGACTCTGCGGAGGTCCGCAAGCGCACCGGGGCCGTACTGTTCCCCGGATACTCAGCCGTTTGCCTTACGCGGCGTGGGCAAGGCGGCGAGCGCGGCATCCCAGGGGTAGGCGTCCACGTCGCCGTGCTTGGGCTCGTGAGGAATGAAGCCTCCCTCTCCGAGCAGCACGGTCACCCCGCACTCTCGTAGCAGGGACACGCCACGGGCAAGTGCGGGATGTGCCGCCTGAGCCCGGTTGATGTACGGCAGTGCGACCAGGGGCAGTTCGAGGCCGAGTGCCTCGGTGACCAGGCCCAGCGCCAGGGTGTCCGAGTGTCCGTCGGCCCACTTCGTCAGGGTGTTGAGCGTGATGGGGCGGCGAGGATCGCGCCGGGCGGAGGCAGAACGTCGGCCGCGTCGGGGTGCTTGTACTCTGGCGGACCGGGTGGCCGGTGAGTTCACGGAGTTCGGCGAGGTCCGGCTCCACCCAACGGTGTGCGGACGGCGTGAGGGCGAGGCAGACGTCCCACCCGGCGGCCTGCGCCTTGCGTATGCCGGTGGCGATGGTCCGGACAGGCGGGGCGGCACAGGAGATCAGATACAGGACTTTGGTCACCGAGGCAGTCCACACCGCTCAGCCTGTGCCAGCAAGAGGCCGTCAGCGCTTCTGGCGCGTGGCATCGGGGGCGGGGTTTTCGAACGGGCTTCTGAGCCGCACGTCCGGCACGGCGCATCACTGCCCGCTCTTAGACGTCGTCTCATTTGGTGAGTCTGCGGTAGCAGATGAGGCTGCAGGCGATGGCGGTGAAGGCCAGGAAGTG
>NZ_JBNGGG010000064.1:0-43407 GCF_049974585.1 Streptomyces sp. UG1
GGTCCGCTACGAAGCGACCGTGCTGGTCGCAGCCATCAACGAGTGGCTGTGACCAGCACTTTCACAACAGGCCCTAGCCGGCCGCTTCCTTGCGGCGGGCCCGGTAGGCGGCCACATGCAGACGGTTTCCGCAGGTGCGGCTGTCGCAGTAGCGCCGCGAACGGTTGCGGGAGAGATCCACGAAGGCGTGCCGGCAGTCCGGCGCCTCACAGCGCCGCAGCCGCTCCTGCTCCCCGGCCACCACGAAGAAGGCCAGGGCCATACCGCAGTCCGCCGCCAGATGGTCGGCGACGGAGGCGCCTGGGGCGAAGTAGTGCACATGCCAGTCGTAGCCGCCGTGGTCCGTGAGCTGCGGCGTGGTGCCCGCGGCGGCGACCAGCTCGTTGATCAGACTCGCGGCGGCCCGGGCGTCCGGCGCCGAGAAGACCGCGGCGAACCGCCCGCGCACCTTGCGCACCGCCGACAGATCGAACTCCGACAGCACCCCGACATCGCTGATTTCGTGCTTTCGTACGAACTCCTTGAGCGCCGCGACATCCGGCAGCCCCTCCGGCGTCCCGTCGTCCTCCGGTGCGGTGTTCACCAGATCCACCACGGCATCGAGAGCACACCGGGTGTCATGGGTGATCAGCACGTTTCGCTCCCTGGCCTGGAGGGGTCGGGCGCGGTGCCCGCCGATGCTGGCCGATGGTAGTGGCTCGCGAAGCCCGCACAGGGGCCGCGCTCGCACATTGCTGCGATTACAACGCCGCAGGGGTGCCGACGGTTCCCGCCCGGGGCTGGTTCTCTCGACGGCCCTCGCCGCAGCCCTCCTCGCAGCCCCTGTCGCACCACGAGCCCCGTCACCCACACGCAACACCAACGCCGCCCCCGCGGAGCGGAGACGGCGCTGCTGTGTGCCGTATGCGGTTGTCTTGGCCCGAGCCGTCTCCCCGAGTCGACGGCGCCGGGCGGCTTCGTGGGACCTCGCCCTAACTTTCCGCCAGGATGTGAGAGAGCTCCTGATCGAGATCGAAATGCCGATGCTCCGTGCCGGGGGGCACGGCGGCGTCCGTCCGCTTCAGGAACGACTCCAGAGCCCGTGCGGGCGCCTCGAGCAGCGCCTCGCCCTCCGGGGAGCTCAGGGCGATGCAGACGACGCCCTGACCATGACTGCGCGACGGCCAGACGCGGACGTCGCCGGTGCCGGTGGGCCGGTGCAGGCCCTCCGCGAGGAGGTCGCGGGCGAACACCCACTCGACGGTCTCCTCGGCTCCGGTGTGGAAGGTGGCGTGCACGGCGTAGGGGTCGGCCGTGTCGTACCGCAGGCCTGCGGGGACAGGCAGGGAGGACTCGCTCGACACAACGAGGCGCAGGTGCAGCTCGCAGCTGACCGTGGTGTTCATAAGCGCCAGGGCCTTTCGCTCAGTGTGCGCTCGGGGATTCGCACGTCGGCGAAATCGACATGCCACCTACGGTGCCGTTGTAAACCCCTCTGAGTGTTTTGCGTGGCTTTACGTAACTCTTCCGGCCGAGAACCCGTTCGCGAGGTAGGACCATTCCGGTGACTCGTTTCCCTCCGGTAGGGTCTGGCCGTATGAATACGGGGAGTAACGAGCCGGGCGGGGTTGCCGTGGCGACTGACGAGACTGAAGTGGACGGTGTGAACCGCGACGAGCAGGGCCTGGGCTCGAGAGCGCCGGAGTTCATCAAGGCGCGCAGGGTGCTGCACCTGAGCTGGCAGGTGGGCGTGTTCATCATCGGTCTGGCGATAGTGATCGCCGGCATCATCATGCTGCCGTTGCCCGGTCCCGGCTGGGTCGTGATCTTCGGCGGCATGGCCGTCTGGGCGACCGAGTTCGTCTGGGCCCAGCTCGTGCTGCGCTGGACCAAACGCAAGGTCACCGAGGCGGCCCAGAAGGCGCTCGATCCGAAGGTGCGGCGCCGCAACATCATCCTGACGTCGATCGGCCTCGTGATCGTCGGTGTGCTCGTCGGGATCTATCTGTGGAAGTTCGGCATCGTCATGCCCTGGAAGATCAAGGACCAGTGATCCGCGCGGGGGGTGCGGACGTCGGCCGGTACGGGTTCGCGCTGGTCACACGCACCCCCTGACATGGGGTAATGTTCTTCCTGCGCCCGGGCGATTAGCTCAGCGGGAGAGCGCTTCGTTCACACCGAAGAGGTCACTGGTTCGAACCCAGTATCGCCCACCCGGATCCGGCGGCCCGTCTGCGACAGTGCGGACGGGCCGTCGGCGTTTCCACCTCTGACGCCTCGGGCGGCGGTGCCCGTGCGGTCCCGGCCCGTTCAAGGTCACGCCCCGTCAGCTCGCCCGCCGTCGGGCGGCTTTCGGTCGACCGATGTCCGCGCATCGGTGCCCGCTCCCCGTTCGATCCATCGGCCGGACGCCCCTCACCTGCGAGATCGCACCGCCGACCCGGTCGGTCCGCTCTGATGCGCCGTCAACTCGCCGCGCAGGCCCACAAGAAATTCCTGTCCGAATCATTGACGCACCCCGAGGCCCTCCGTAACTTGTGCCAGCAAGCGCTTACTTGAAACGATTCATGCAGGCGGCATCGACGCTGCGGGGAGGGGCCCGACTGTGGGTACCAACAGGAATGTCGACAGGCGCACGATCCTGAAGGCGGCCGGCGCCACGGCCGCCACGCTCGGGCTGGCCTCGACCACGGCCTGCGGGGGTGACGGGGGCACCTCCGCCGACGGGACGGTGACGATCCGTTACGCATGGTGGGGCGCCGAGGACCGCGCCCAGCGGATCAACAAGACCATCGACCTCTTCCACAAGAAGTACCCGAAGATCAAGGTCAAGACAGACTTTCAGCCGTACACGGACTTCTGGAAGAAGTTCAACACCCAGGCCTCCGGAGGGAATCCGCCGGACGTCTTCCAGAATGCCATTGGATTCCTGCGCAAATACGACGCGAAGAATGTGCTGCTCGATCTCAGCGAGCAGGTCAAGGCCGGCAACCTCTCCATGGACGGATTCCGCGCGGGCCTGGAGAAGTTCGGCGAGATCGACGGAAAGCTCCTCGGCGTCCCGGTCGGCTCCAACTCCATGGCCCTCGTCATCGACAAGCCCGTCTACACCAAGGCCGGCGTGACGCCGGAGCAGGGCTGGACCTGGGACGACTACCACGCGGCGATGCGGAAGATCCGCGACAAGGCGGGACGCGCCGGCGACACCGGCCCGTACAACGTCATGTACCTCTATGACCTCTATCTGCGCCAGAACGGCAAGGCGTTCTTCACCGAGGACGGACTCGGCTTCACCGAGGCGGATCTGACGGACTGGTGGACGAAGGCCGAGAAGAGCGTGGAGGAGGGGCTCTACGCCGACCAGAAGAAGGTCATCCAGATCAAGCCCAAGTCAGCGGTCTCCGGGGAGATCGCCGCCGGCGAGTTCACCTGGGACAACTTCACCATCCGCTACACCGCCGAGGGCAAGAGCGAGTACGGCCTGGCCCCCATCCCGACCACCGACGGCAAGAAGACCGGCCAGTACCTCGGCTCCCTGATGCTCAGCGCCTCCAAGCGCACCGAGCACCCGAAGGAGGTCGCCCAGTTCATCGACTTCATGGTGCACGACCCCGAGGTCGCCAAGATCATGGGCTACGACCGGGGGGTGCCGGCCACGCAGGCGCAGTTCGACGCGTTCGAGCCGACGGACGAGGTCAACAAGGCGATCGCCGCCTACGAGACGTCCCTCGTCGAGGCGGGGGTCCTCGAACCGATCACCCCGCATCCGGCCGGCGCGGACATCTGCGAGGCCGCCTTCCTGCGCATCGGTGAGGAACTGGGCCTGGGCAAGCGCTCGGTCGGTGACGCCGTCAAGCAGTTCTTCACCGAGTCGAAGACGGCACTCGCGGGCTGATGGGAACCACCGTGACACACGCCCCTGCGATGGAGGGCCTGGCCAAGGACTCCGAGCCGCGGCACGGTCCGGTGGGGCCCGAGCGACCCGCCGCCCTCAAGCGGCGGGTCCGCCGGGAGAACCTGGCCGGCTATCTCTTCATGTCCCCCTGGATCGCCGGGTTCCTGCTGCTCACAGCGGGTCCGATGGTCGCCTCGCTCTACTTCGCCTTCACCGACTACAACCTCTTCGACGCGCCCCAGTGGATCGGCCTCGACAACTTCTCCGAGATGTTCGGCGACCCGCGCTGGCGCCACTCGGTGCGGGTGACGCTCTGGTACGTCGTCGTCGGCACGCCGCTCAAGCTGCTCGCGGCGCTGGGCGTCGCCCTGCTGCTGGCGCAGAAGCGGCGCGGGCAGGCGTTCTACCGGGCCGCCTTCTACGCCCCTTCGCTGATCGGTGCGAGCGTCTCCGTCGCGATCGTGTGGAAGGCGATCTTCTCGGACGACGCGATCGTCGACCGCACCCAGAAGATCTTCGGGATCGACGTCGGCGGCTGGACCGGTGACCCGGACCTGATCATCTACAGCCTGGTGGCGCTCACGGTCTGGCAGTTCGGCGCCCCGATGGTGATCTTCCTCGCCGGACTCAAGCAGGTCCCGCGGGAGCTGTACGAGGCGGCCGAGGTCGACGGGGCCGGCAAGCTGCGGCGGTTCTGGAACATCACCCTGCCGATGATCTCCCCCGTCCTCTTCTTCAACGTCCTGCTGGAGACCATCCACTCCTTCCAGATCTTCAGCTCGGCGTACATCGTCGGCGGTGGCGCCGGAGGCAACGCCTGCGGTCCGGCCGACGGATCGATGGTCTACACCTGCTATCTGTACGTCCAGGGCTTCGAGAACAGCCGGATGGGCCTGGCCTCCGCCATGGCCTGGATGCTGCTCGTCGCGGTCGCCCTGGTGACGGCGGTGCTGTTCTGGTCCCAGAAGCGCTGGGTGCACTACGAGGAGGGCGCCTGATGAGCACCCACGATCTCTCGACCGCGCGGGCGTCGGGGGCGCTGCGCCGCAGGCTGCCCGGTTCCCTCGCCTGGCACATCGGGTCGCTGGTGATCCTCGCGGTGATCCTCTACCCGGTGATCTGGGTCATCGGCGGCTCCTTCAAGAAGAGCGAGGACATCGTCGGCAGCCTGGACCTGTTCCCGGGCGACCCGGTCCTGGCCAACTACACGAGCCTGGCCGACGGCATCGCCGACATCTCCATCTCCACCTTCTTCTTCAACTCGCTCTTCCTCGCGGTCGGCTCGGTGATCGGGATCGTGGTGTCCTGCTCGCTGACCGCCTACGCCTTCGCGAGGATCCGGTTCGCGGGCCGGAATCTGCTGTTCACACTGATGATCGGCACGCTCCTGCTGCCGTACCACGTGCTGCTGATCCCGCAGTACGTGCTGTTCCGCAACATGGAGATGATCAACACCTACACCCCGCTGCTGCTGGGGAAGTACCTGGCCACGGAGGCGTTCTTCGTCTTCCTGATGGTGCAGTTCATGCGGAACCTGCCCAAGGAACTCGACGAGGCGGCCCGTCTCGACGGCTGCGGGCACTTGAGGATCTACTGGTCGATCATGCTGCCGCTGTGCCGGCCGGCCCTGATCACCAGCGCGATCTTCACCTTCATCAACTCCTGGAACGACTTCATGGGCCCGCTGATCTACCTCAACGAGCCCGACAAGTACACCGTCTCCCTCGGCCTGAAGATGTTCGTCGACCAGGAGGGCCTGGCGAACTACGGCGGCATGATCGCCATGTCGCTGGTCGCCCTGCTGCCGGTCCTCGCCTTCTTCATGGCCTTCCAGCGGTATCTGATCGACGGCATGGCGACGTCCGGACTGAAGGGCTGAGGGGCGGTCACGATGGCTGGGGCGCGGGTGAAGGCTCGTACGGCTCGTGGGGAGTCGGTGTTCGCCGAGCGGTTCGGCGTCTTCGCCGAGTGCCTGCTCACCGGGGTGTGGATCGCGGTGGCCTCGCTGGGGGTGGTCACCTACCCGGCCGCCTTCGCCGCCGGGGCCCGGCATCTGCGGCGCCGTATCGCCCATGAGGGCGGTGGCCTGCGGGAGTTCGTCGCCGACTTCCGGGCCGCGGTGCGCGGCGGGTGGGTCGTCGGGCTCGCCGGGTGGGCCGTGGCCGCCGCGGTCTGGGTGGACGTCCAGGCCGCGCGGGCCGGGATTCCCGGTGGGCCGCTCGTCGGGGCGATCGGGCTGTTCGCGCTGATCGGGGCCGTCGTGGCGCTGCTGCGGGCGGCGGCCTCCTGGACGCCGGACGCCGGTTGGCGGGCGCTGCTCGCGGGCGCCGGGCGGCGCACCGTGCTCGATCCCGCCGGGTCCTTCCTGATCATCGGAGGGCTGGCCGTCGTGGCCGCCTCCGCCTGGTTCTCCGCGCCGCTGGCGGTGCCCGTCCTCGGGGCCGTCGTGGCCGCGGCCGTCGCCGTGGAGGAGCGCTACCGGCACCGCTGAGCGGCGGTGCCCCCGCACCCAGCACGCAGTCGGCACCGCAGACGCGCGGTGCCCTCGCACCAGGTCGGCGCCCCGGGCGCCGTACCTCTCACTGTCATGCCCCTGACCGCTTGCAAGGAAGTTCTCCCGCACGGAAAGGAAAGGCTGCATCTCTATGTCTCCCATCCCTCGCAGGTCCCTCATCAAGGCGGCCGCGGTCGCCGGAGCCGCCGCGCAGTTCAGTTGGGCACTAGGGGCGAACGGCGCACAGGCCGCGCCGAGAGCCGAGGCGGCCGACGCCGATCCCGTGACCCTGGACTGGCTGGAGGACGGCGGCCTGGGCGCCGCACCCGGCTCCACCGTGGGTGTGCCGTGGCCGAAGGGCGCGTACGAGGCGGACCAGACGTTCGCGCTGACGGACGCGGACGGCAACGCCGTGCCCGTGCAGTCCTGGCCGATCGCCTACTGGCCGGACGGCTCGCTGAAGTGGACGGCCCACGCGGTGAGTTCGGGCGACGGCAAGCTCACCCTCGCCGCCGGTGAGGCCGCCGTACCCGCCAAGAAGGTCACCGTCGACAAGAGCGGCGGCACCATCGACGTCTCGACCGGCGTCATCACCGCGAGCATCGGCAAGTCCGGCGCCACGCTGATCAAGTCCGTCAGGCGCGGCTCCACCGAGATCGCCAGGAACGGCCGGCTCGTGCTGATCCGCCAGCCCGAGATCGAGGACGAGGACCAGGGCGCGGTCAGGACCGAGCGCTTCGAGGGGGCCATCTCGAAGGTCGACGTCGAGCAGGACGGCCCCGTCCGCGCGGTCGTCCGCATCGACGGCAAGCACCGCAAGGGCAGCCGGAGCTGGCTCCCCTTCTCCATCCGCCTCTACTTCTACGCGGGCGCCGACTCCTTCCGCATGGTGCACACCATCACCTACGACGGGAAGCAGGAGCCGGGCAAGGCCGGCGGCGACTTCATCCGCGGCCTCGGCATCCGCTTCACCGTGCCGATGCGCGACGAGGCCTACGACCGCCACATCCGCATCGGCGGCGAGGGCACCGGCCTGCTCCGCGAGGCCGTCAAGGGCATCACCGGACTGCGCCGAGACCCGGGCGCGGCCGTGCAGGCGGCCCAGTTCAAGGGCGAGAAGCTGCCCGACCCGTCCACCTGGGACCAGCGGGTGACGACCCGGCTCCAGTACATCCCCGAGTGGGGCGACTACACCCTCTCCCAGCTCTCCGCCGACGGCTTCACCCTGCGCAAGCGCACCAAGAAGGGCTACGGCTGGGTCGGCGCCGGCGGTGGCCGGCGGGCGTCCGGCTTCGGGTACGTCGGCGGCGCGAGCGGCGGGTTCTCCTTCGGCCTCAGGGACTTCTGGGAGAAGTTCCCCGCCCAGCTCGACATCCGCGACGCCCACACCGACGAGGCCGAGGTCACCATGTGGCTCTGGTCGCCCGAGGCCCAGCCCATGGACCTGCGCTTCTACCACGACGGCATGGGCCAGGACACCTACCCCGAGCAGCTCGAAGGCCTCAACATCACCTACGAGGACTACGAGCCCGGCTTCGGCACCCCCTACGGCATCGCCCGTACCTCCGAACTCCTCTTCTGGGCCAACGACTCGACCCCGAGCGCCGAGAAGCTCGCCGAACAGGTCGAGGCCGTACGCACCCCGCCGCAGCTCGCCGCCCCGCCCAAGCAGCTCATCAAGGCGGGCGTCTTCGGCGGACTGTTCGCCGAGCCCGACCGCTCCACGGACGCCAAGGCGAAGATCGAGGACCACCTCGACTTCCTCTTCACCTATTACAAGGACCAGGTGGAGATGCGCCGCTGGTACGGCTTCTGGGACTACGGCGACATCATGCACTCCTACGACGAGGCGCGGCACCAGTGGCGTTACGACGTCGGCGGCTACGCCTGGGACAACTCCGAGCTCTCGCCGGACCTGTGGCTGTGGTTCGCCTACCTGCGCTCCGGCCGCGCCGACATCTACCGCTTCGCCGAGGCCATGACCCGGCACACCGGCGAGGTCGACGTCTACCACCTCGGCAAGTGGGCCGGGCTCGGCACCCGGCACGGCGTCCAGCACTACGCGGACAGCGCCAAGCAGCAGCGCATCGCCAACACCACGTACCGCCGCTACTTCTACTTCCTCACCGCCGACGAACGCGTCGGCGACCTCATGCACGCCAACGTCGACTCCGACGAGACCTTCCTCGTCCTCGACCCCATCCGCAAGATCCGCACCGAGCCGTACGAGCCGGACCGCAACGCCCTCTCCATCGGCTTCGGCACCGACTGGAGCGGACTGGTCTCCGCCTGGCTCACCGAGTGGGAGCGGCGCGGACCCAAGTGGGAGAAGGCCAAGGCCAGGGTCCTGTCCACGATGGAGACCATCGCCGCCCAGCCCAACGGCTTCGTCCAGGGCAACGCACTGTACGACCTCGACACCGGGAAGTTCGCCATCGACAAGGAGCCCAAGGTCGGCGTATCGCACCTGTCGGCGATGTTCGGCCTGGTCGAGCTGTGCGCCGAGCTGATCGACCAGGTCGACATGCCGAAGTTCAAGGAGGCCTGGCTGGACTACTGCCGCTACTACAACGCCAGCAAGGCCGAACAGGCCGCGCGCTACGGCTCCAACTTCGGCACGCTGCTGCTCTTCCAGGGCCACTCGCGCCAGGACGCGTACGCCGCCGTGCAGTTGGGCGACGACGCGCTGGCCGCGCGGGCGTGGCAGCAGTTCTACAACAGCCGGGACACCTGGGACTACAAGGAGTCCACGGACTGGTCCACGAAGAAGATCGAGGGGCCGACCGCGCTGGTCCCCGGGAGCGAGGCGTCGTGGGTGTCCACGAACGCGACCGCGCTGTATGGGTTGGCCGCGATTCAGAACTTGGCGCTGGTGGGCGACAAGATGCCGTGATGTTTCGCCGGGGGCGGAGGGGAACTGCGGGTCCGTGGTGGCTGGTCGCGCAGTTCCCCGCGCCCCTTTGGGGCGCGTCAGCTCATCCTTCCCAGAACGTCCCGCATGCGCCGGACGTCCCGCAGGCGCTGCTCGTACGTCGCCCCCAGTGCGAGCAGGAGGAGTCCGGCCAGGGCGGGCGGCACCCAGCGGGGGAGGGCGTCGGTCACCTGGGCGATGTACGGGGCGAGTTCGTGCAGGGCGTCCAGGGCGAGCGCCGAGGCGCCGATCAGCAGCGGTGCCTGGAGGTGGTGCCGGGCGCCCAGCAGGGTGATCGCCAGGGCGGCGAGGCCCAGCAGCAGGGGGCGCGTCCAGTGCACGTCGCCCCAGGCCGCGAGGAGGCTCGGCACGAGGGTGGCGGCGAGTCCGGGGCCGTACGCCGTCCAGGACGAGACCTGCGGATCGCGGCGCCTGCGCAGGGCGCCGACCAGCAGCGCCGGGACGGTGACCGGCAGGGTGTACGCCTCGGGCATTCCGACGTCCCAGGCCGCCAGGCGTACCCACGTGGCCAGCACGAAGAGCGCGGCGGAGGCGTAGCCGACGGGGCGGCGGTCCGGGCGGATCGCCGTACCGGCGGTGATCACCCCGCACAGCGCCAGGACCAGGGCGAGCATCGGCAGGTCGGCCGTGGCCGCGGCCAGTCCGACGGCGAGCAGCGCGGCGAACGCGCCCGCCACCTCGACCGGCACCGCAGCCCGCGCGTCACCGAGCCGTGCCGCGAGCAACGCCGCCGCCACCGGGACCGCCAGGACCAGCAGGGCGGTGTACTGCGGCGCCCAACCTGCCGCAGCACCGGTCGCGCAGGCGAGCGCGGTGGCGTACGCGAGCGCGGCCGGGGCCGTGAACGGCGTGAGGTGCCGCTTCCAGGAGGCCGCCGCGAACAGTGCCGTGAGAGCGGAGAGCACGGCGAGGGTCGCGGGCTCGGTGGACAGGGAGAGGAAGGCGAGGGGGAGGGAGGTGAGGAGGGCGAGGACGGTGGCCGTCGAGCGCGGGGTGGGGAAGCCGACGGGGGCGGAGGGTGCCGAGGGCTCCTGGGCGGCCGTCGAGGGCTCCGCCGCAGCCGCCGAGAGCCCCTCCGACGTCGCTGAGGGCTTCGCCGTGGCTGTCGCGGATTCCTCCGATGCCGTTGAGGGCTTCGCCGTGGCCGTCGAAGATTCCTCCCACGTCGCTGAGGGCTCCGCCGCAGCCGCCACGGACTCCTCCGACGCCACGGATGGCTCCACCGTCGCCGTACCCGGCCCCACGTGCTTGACCGGCGGAAGCCACGCGGCCGTCGCCAGCGCCCCGGCCGTCGTCACCCCGAGGGCCACCAGCCCCACGGCATACGGGACTTCGAGCACCGCCGGAAGGACCAGCGCCGTCGCCCACGCCGGCAGCAGCGCGCCAGTCAGGGCTCGGGGGCGCCACGCCGCGTCCCGCATCGCGACGAGCAGGACCGCGGCGACGATCGCCAGGACGACCGGCACCGTCTCCGCGTTCGGCGGCCACGACGCGTAGACCGTCACCGCCTGACGCACGTCGCCCGGCGCCCCGGACCACACCCGCTCCATCCACGCGACCGGACCCAGCAGGGCGATCCCCACCAGCGGCAGCGTCCACAGCACGGCGAGCCCCTGTACGGCGACGGAGGCCCGGGTCAGCCCGCCGCGTACTGTCTCCGGCAGCCGGTCCACCCGTACCGTCGCGAGCAGCGCGATCCCGCACGCCAGATACGCCGGAACCGTCCACGCCTCCGGCAGCGCGGAGCGGGCCGTGCCGCCGAGCGCGGCGACCGTGAGGAGGCCGGCGGTGACGGCGAGGCCGCCCGCCTGCTGCTCGGCGACCCGCTGCCAGGCCGCCGTCAGCGCGATGCCCGCCGCGAAGAGGAGGAGCGCCGCCGCACGGGCGGCGGCGCTCGGGCCGGTGGCCGTCCATGACAGCCAACCGGCGGCCCATACGCCCCAGGCGCCCATGCCGTACGCACCGATCGCGGCGGTGATCCGTACGGACCCGGCGGGCACCCGGAGCGCCACACCCGTGTCGAACCCGGCCGTCACCAGCACGGCGGCCGTGATCCCGAACAGGCCGGCGTCGGCCGCCACCGCCCAGAGGGTGAGCGGGAGTTGGGCGGCGACCAGCGCGGCGGGCAGCGGCAGACGCAGCTTTGAGGTGCGCGGCAGCAGGCCGTACGCCGTCCACAGCGCCGCCAGTACCGCCGATGCGGCGGCGGCGTAGCCGGTGGCGTCCACGTCGGGCAGGCCGACCTCGTGCAGCGCGTACGCGTCGAGCACGGTCAGCGCGAGCCCGAGCCCGGCCACCGACCCGGCTGTCGACCGCAGGCCCCGCTTCAGCAGCGGCACCGGCGCGGCCAGCACCGCCACCGTGGCCCCGCCGAGCACCAGGGCCCGCCCGGCGATCCCCAGGTGACCCCAGCCGACCAGCGTGAACGCCATCGCGGCGATGGTCAGCAGAACTCCGCCGAGTGCGAGCAGGACGTTCTGGACCCGGGGCGCCGAGGCCTCGGGGCGCGGCGGTGCGACGGGGGCCGGGGCCGACGGGGGCGTCGCCGCTTGCAGCGCGGTGACCAGCCAGGCCCGACGGTGCAGCAACTGGGCCCGGCGGGCGTCCAGTTGGCGCAGCTCGAAGTCGAGGAGCCGCAACTCCTCGGCCGGTGGCGGAATGTGCGTCATGGCAGAAGTGTGGTCCGCGTCACGTCGTACGGCATGAGTGCGCGTACTCAGAACGTACTCAGATGCGGGGGAAACCCACCGCACACGGGCAGACTCGGCGCATGGACTGGAGCCACTACCGCTTCCGCACCCGGTGGGCCCTGCCCGCACCGCCCACCGCCGTGTACGACGTGCTGGAACAGGCCGAGGACTACCCCCGGTGGTGGCCCCAGGTGCGCGAGGTGAACCGGATCGACGACACCAGCGGCGTGATCACGATCCGCTCCGCCCTGCCGTACGACATGGTCTTCGTCGCGCGTGCGGTGCGGCGGGACCGGGAGGCCGGAGTGCTGGAGATCGCCATGTCCGGGGACTTCGACGGCTGGGCGCGCTGGACCATCACCCCGCGCGGCCCCGGCAGCCTCGTCCGGTACGACCAGGAGGTCGATGTGAACAAGCCGCTGCTGCGGCGGTTCGCGGTGCCGGGGAGGCCGGTCTTCCGGGCCAACCACTGGCTGATGATGCGCGCCGGGCGGCGGGGCCTGCTGGCCCACCTGGCCGGTGGTCATCAAGCGGTTTGAAGGAAACGCGCGGGGACCTGTATTGTTCAGTGCGTTCCCGGGCGATTAGCTCAGTGGGAGAGCGCTTCGTTCACACCGAAGAGGTCACTGGTTCGAACCCAGTATCGCCCACCGGGAGAAGGCCGGTCCGTCCGATGCGGACCGGCTTTTTTCGTTGCTCAGGCCTTGCTCAGCGTTGCTCCGGCTTTTTCGTCGCTCACGCCGCCGCCGGCAGATCCGGGCGCAGTGGCCACGCCGGGTCCACCGCCTCCTCGCTGCCGCTGCGCGCGAACCACGCCTGCAGACCGCGCGCCTGTGCCGCGTGCCACACCGCCTGGAGCGTGTGCAGCTCGGCCGGGGACAGCCGCTCCAGACGGGCCGCGAAACGGCGCCCCACCGCCCGTACGACCTCCAGCGAGGCCAGTGCGTCGGCCGCCGCGTCGTGCGCGCCGTCCAGCGTGACGCCGTAGTGCGCGCACAGGTCGGTCAGGGTGCGGCGGCCCTTGCGGTAGCGGTCCAGATGCTTGTCCAGGACGCGCGGGTCGAGCACCAGCAGCGGCGCCCGCTCGAACCAGTGGCCCAGGGACGACGCGCGATGCCGGCGCAACTCGCGGTCCAGCAGCGTCAGATCGAACGGTGCGTTCATCACCACTATGGGCCGGCCCGCCGCGGCCTGCCCGGACAGTTCCTCCGCCATCTCCTGCATCACCGGCGCCGGCCAGCGGCCGTTGCGCTGGAGATGATCCTCCGTCAGTCCGTGCACCGCCGTCGCCGCCTCGGGCACCGGAACACCCGGGTTCACCAGCCACCGGGTCACCCGCGGCCGGGTGCCCGGGGCGTCCTGGACGACGACGGCCGCCGAAACGATCCGGTCGGTCTCGACGTCCACGCCTGTCGTCTCCGTGTCGAATGCCGCCAGCGGGCCCTCATACCAGCACGCCATACCTACACAACCCCTCGTTCACCCACGGCAGATGACGTACCGTCTTCTGCCCGTTTGGTGATACCCGGGCCGTTTGCGGCGTACGCCGGAAGGACACAACAGGAGTGCGGGTCCTTGCAGTTCAGCGACCCGGACGGGGATTCACTTGGCGTGGAAGGCTGTTCGTCATGGCGATAGCGCAGCCCGAGCGGGGCGGGCTGCTGCCCGAACGCACGGGCCCTCATCGCGGTTCACTCGCCACCACCGCCTGCATGGAGACACTGCAGGTGGGCTATCTGCACGCCGTCGCGGCGGCGGCCGGGTGCTCGCTGTCGCAGCCGTTCCCGGACAACGGCATCGACTGGCACGTCAGCCACAGCGCGCCCGGCCACACGGTCGACGACGAGGTCACCATCAAGGTGCAGCTCAAGGCGACGTACCAGATCCCGCCGAACCCGCCCGGCCGTTCCTTCTCCTTCACGCTCGACAACGACCACCTGGCGAAGCTCGCCCGCACCCCGGTGTCGGTGCACAAGATCCTGGTCGTGATGATCGTGCCCCGTTCGCGGGATCAGTGGCTGCGCGCCGGCCACGACCGGCTCGATCTGCGGCACTGCTGCTACTGGGTCAATCTGGCCGGACACCCGATCACCGGGCGGCGCCGCACCACCGTGCGGATACCGACCGCGCGCATCTTCGACGACCGGGCGCTCTGCGAGATCATGACGCGGGTCGGGACGGGAGGCAGACCATGACGCATCGCCCCCTGGAGGAACCACTACGACCGGTACGGCCGCACCCCGTCGACGCCTCCTGGGACCGTCCCCCCGAGCCCGGCGACGTCGACCCCGCCGTGCTCGGCGCCCTGCTGCGCCGGCACGGCTGGCAGCGGCGCGGGGGAGCGGCCGGCCGCTACGGCCGCTGGACCCCGCCCGGACCGGGCGGCAGCGGCACCAGCCTGCTCGTCCCCGAGTCCCGCGCCTTCCCCGACAGCGACGACCTGCTCGGCGAGGCGCTCCTCGCCCTGTCCCGCAGCGGCACGCCCTCCGCGCGCGAGGTGCTGGTCGGACTCGCCGTGCCCAGCGACGAGATCCGCTGGTGGCGGGACGCGCCGAGCGGGCCCGCGGGGGCCGCGCCCTGGACCGTCGAAGAGGAACTGCGCACCGCGGCCCGCCAGATGCTCCTCGCCGCCGCGCTCGCCACACGCGCGCGTGCCGGCTACTACGGCGCCCGGCACCGCCGCTCGGCCGCCGCGATGCTGGAGAACGTCCTCGTCGGCTCCGGCGCCGGCGGCCACCACCTCGCCGCCTTCGTGCCCGTCGGCACGGGCCGCCCGCTCGCCGTACGCCTCCACCAGGCCCTGTACGCCGCCCGCGAGGCCATCGACTACCAGCGCGCCACCGGCGGCATGGACGCCTTCGACGGCGCCGTCGAGGCGGGTGTCAGCCGCGAGCTCACCGAAGCGCTGGTGGCGTTGGTGCGTGGCACCGAGGGCGCGCGCGTCGCCGTCGAGTGGGCGCCGGCGGCCGGCGTGCCCGAGGACTGCGGGGCCGGTGTCGAGCCCGTCGAGTTCTCGCCGGGCGACCTGCCGGTGCTGCGCGAGGCCGCGGCGCGCTATCTGCGCGAGGAGCCGTCCGTGCCGGTCAGGCTCACCGGCGCGGTCGTACGGATGCGCAGGTCCGGGCCGCGCGGCGAGGGCACCGTACGGCTGCGGGTCATCGCCGGAGCCGAGGTGCCGCACGTCCGGCTGACCCTGGACGAGGAGTCGTACCGGATCGCCGGTCACGCCCACCTCGTCGGGCTGCCGGTGCGCGTGCACGGGAGGCTGGAGAGCCGGGGCGGCTTCCGCAAGATCACCGGGGCTTCCGGCGTCGTACCGGTCCAGGTGGACGAGGCCGAACGGGACCGGCTGATGAAGTCGCTCCAGGAGGATCTGGACTTCTTCGAGGAGGCGTGCGGCGGGGAGGACGCCGGGGACTGAGGGGGGCGGTTGCGGGGCTGGGCCTTGCAGCTGAGGTGTGGAAGGTCTGGCTCGGTCGCGGAGCCGGCTCCGGTTCGGCAGTGCCCTGAAGGGGCGCGGGGCTGTATCGATGTGCGGCTTCGCCGCGTGGGCGCGACCCGCCACGACGAACCCGCAGACGACCGCCGACCCATCGCGGCCCTCCCAGCGGAGCGTGACCGTTTCGCGGTCGACCGTCCGGGGTCGGTACGATCGCGTAATGCGCGCGCTCCTGGTATGGCGCCGCACCCCACCTTCAGTCAGGAGAGACCGGTGTCAGACGTCCGTGTGATCATCCAACGCGATTCCGAGCGGGAAGAGCGCGTGGTGACGACGGGCACTACGGCCGCCGACCTCTTCGCCGGCGAGCGCTCGATCATCGCCGCGCGCGTGGGCGGCGAGCTCAAGGACCTGTCGCATGTGCTCGCGGACGGCGAGGAGGTCGAGGGCGTCGAGATCTCCTCCGAGGACGGCCTGGGCATCCTGCGGCACTCCACCGCGCACGTCATGGCGCAGGCCGTGCAGGAGCTCTTCCCCGAGGCCAAGCTGGGCATCGGCCCGCCCGTCAAGGACGGCTTCTACTACGACTTCGATGTCGAGAAGCCGTTCACGCCCGAGGATCTCAAGGCCATCGAGAAGAAGATGCAGGAGATCCAGAAGCGGGGGCAGCGTTTCTCCCGCCGGGTCGTGACCGACGAGGCGGCGCGTGCGGAGCTGGCCTCCGAGCCCTACAAGCTGGAGCTGATCGGCCTCAAGGGCTCCGCCTCGTCCGACGACGGCGCGGACGTCGAGGTCGGCGCCGGTGAGCTGACGATCTACGACAACCTGGACGCCAAGACCGGCGACCTGTGCTGGAAGGACCTCTGCCGCGGTCCGCACCTGCCGTCGACCCGCGCGATCCCGGCGTTCAAGCTGATGCGCAACGCGGCCGCCTACTGGCGCGGCAGCGAGAAGAACCCGATGCTCCAGCGCATCTACGGCACCGCCTGGCCGTCCAAGGACGAGCTGAAGGCGTACCTGGACTTCCTCGCCGAGGCCGAGAAGCGCGACCACCGCAAGCTGGGCAACGAGCTCGACCTGTTCTCCGTCCCGGAGCAGATCGGCTCCGGTCTCGCGGTCTTCCACCCCAAGGGCGGCGTCGTCCGCCGCGTGATGGAGGACTACTCGCGCCGCCGGCACGAGGAGGAGGGCTACGAGTTCGTCTACACCCCGCACGCGACGAAGGGGAAGCTCTTCGAGACGTCGGGTCACCTGGACTGGTACGCCGAGGGCATGTACCCGCCCATGCAGCTCGACGAGGGCGTGGACTACTACCTGAAGCCCATGAACTGCCCGATGCACAACCTGATCTTCGACGCGCGCGGTCGTTCCTACCGTGAACTGCCGATGCGCCTCTTCGAGTTCGGGACCGTGTACCGGTACGAGAAGTCGGGCGTCGTGCACGGCCTCACGCGCGCGCGTGGCTTCACCCAGGACGACGCGCACATCTACTGCACGCGCGAGCAGATGTCGGAGGAGCTCGACAAGACGCTCACCTTCGTCCTCGGCCTGCTGCGCGACTACGGCCTGACCGACTTCTACCTCGAGCTGTCGACGAAGGACCCGGAGAAGTTCGTCGGCTCCGACGAGGTCTGGGAGGAGGCGACCGAGACGCTGCGCCAGGTCGCCGAGAAGCAGGGCCTGCCGCTGGTGCCGGACCCGGGCGGTGCCGCCTTCTACGGGCCGAAGATCTCCGTCCAGACCAAGGACGCCATCGGCCGCACCTGGCAGATGTCGACCATCCAGCTCGACTTCAACCTGCCGGAGCGCTTCGACCTGGAGTACACCTCCGCGGACGGCTCCAAGCAGCGCCCGGTCATGATCCACCGGGCCCTGTTCGGCTCCATCGAGCGGTTCTTCGCGGTGCTCCTGGAGCACTACGCGGGCGCCTTCCCGGCGTGGCTCGCCCCGGTCCAGGCGATCGGCATTCCGATCGGCGACGGGCACGTGGACTACCTGGAGAAGTTCGCCGCGGCCGCCAAGAGGAAGGGCCTGCGCGTCGAGGTCGACTCGTCCTCGGACCGGATGCAGAAGAAGATCCGCAACGCCCAGAAGCAGAAGGTGCCCTTCATGGTCATCGCGGGCGACGAGGACATGGCCAACAACGCCGTCTCCTTCCGCTACCGCGACGGCTCGCAGGAGAACGGCATCCCGTTCGACGAGGCCATCGCGAAGATCGCGAAGGTGGTCGAGGAGCGGACGCAGGTCTGACCGGGCCGTGACCGAGGCCCCCGGAAGGCTCAGCCTTCCGGGGGCCTCTTGTCGCCCTCGCGGGAGAAGATCTGCAGCAGCCAGGAGGAGAACGACCCCGTCACGGCGCCGAGCAGGGCCAGCCCGCCGGCCATCATCCCCATCGCGATCGCCCGGCCGCCTGCGGTCACCGGCGTGATGTCGCCGTAGCCGACCGTGCTGATGGTCGCGGCGGCCCACCACACCGCGTCCCCGAACGTTCGCATGGTGGTGCCGGGCGCCCCGCGCTCCTGCTGGAACACCGCGAGGGCGCCGGCGAAGCCGAGGAGCAGGGTCGACAGGCTCGCGTAGGCGATCACGCGGGCGTGCAGGGAGAGCCGGGGCGCCCCCTGCCGGTGCTGGATGGCGTCGTAGAGCGGCACGATCCGCAGCGGGCGCAGCAGCGGCAGGACGACCACGACCGTGTGCAGGAAGTGGGTCCTGACGAAGCGCGGGAAGCGCAGCCCGCTGAGGATCCAGCACACCATGTAGTCCGTGGCGAACAGCAGCCAGAGCGCGAGCAGCGTGAACCAGCACACGCCCCGCCAGCCCGGGGGCATGCTCACGGCAAGGACGCGGGCGGCATAGGTGGCCAGGAAGAGCAGCGAGGCGAAAAACAGCGGGATCTCGGTGCGCTGTTCCCAGCGGGTGTAAAGGCTGTCGTCGTCCACCGGCCAAGCTTGGCCGGTGCCCGTGGCCCGGCCGCCCCGGCGACACGCCGTGAACGGACGAAGCCATATGCTGCACGCATGACGAGTGAGCCGGAGCAGCAGTGGGGAGTGGGGATCCAGGACGCCTTCCAGCGCCTGTGGACGCCCCATCGGATGGCCTACATCCAGGGTGAGAACAAGCCGACCGGTCCTGGTGCGGACGACGGCTGCCCCTTCTGCTCGATCCCGGCCAAGTCCGACGAGGACGGGCTGGTCGTCAGGCGCGGTGAGCAGGTGTACGCGGTCCTCAATCTCTACCCGTACAACGGCGGCCACCTGATGGTCGTGCCCTACCGTCACGTCGCCGACTACACGGACCTCACCGAGCCGGAGACCATCGAGCTGGCCGCGCTGACCAAGCAGGCGATGACCGCGCTGCGCACCGCCTCCGGCGCCCACGGCTTCAACATCGGCATGAACCAGGGCACGGTCGCAGGCGCCGGCATCGCGGCCCACCTCCACCAGCACATCGTCCCGCGCTGGGGCGGCGACACGAACTTCATGCCGGTGGTGGGCCACACGCGGGTGCTGCCGCAGCTCCTGGCCGACACGAGGAAGATGCTGGCGGAGGCGTGGCCGACGGCGTGATCGGTCGGCCGACGGTGACACCGATCAGCCCGTCCGGCGTTTGAGGACGAGGCCGCTGAGGCCGAAGGGGGGGTCTGGGGGCACAGCCCCCAGGGCCGGCAACCCGGGCCCGCCCCACCCGGCTCAACCGCCGGAGGCCTACGCGTCGTAGACGTCGGCCTTCCGCGGCGTCGGATCCTGCACGGCCGTACTCAAGAACGCCGAGCGCGTGCCGAACTTCTCCGTATTCACGCCGTTCTCCTCCAGCACCTTGATCGCCGAGGCATGCACCACCCGCAGCACCGGCGTGGCGGCGCGCAGCGCGTCGTCGGCCATGAAGCGGTGCCGCCACGGCTGATCCGCCCACGCGTGCCGCAGTCCGAACGGCTCGGGCAGCCCGATCGTCCCGCCGAGCCAGTTGAGCAGCGGCGGATACCAGGAGATCGGGGCCCGGACCGCCAGCCGCACCACCTCGTCGCTGTTGACCAGCGGAAGCTTGATCTTGCGGGTCTCCCACGGCTTGAACGACTTGGTGACCTCCTTGGTCGGGGCCTCGGGCTTGTCGTGGAACAGCCCGTTCACCGGGCCGAGGGCGTGCCCGGTCACCTCGATGCGCAGCGTCTCGTGCAGCACGGTCACCGTGATCAGCATCGTGATGATCAACTGCCCGTCCCACAGTGTCCACTGCACGCCCAGGTAGTGCCGGTCACCGCTGCCGAACTGCTGCTTGTTGCAGATGTCCTGGATCGCGTGCGACTTCACCTGGTACGCCTCGACGTCCGTGCCCTCCGGACGGGACACCGCCTTGGCGCCCTCGGCGATCGGCGTGACCACCCAGTGCCGTATCGAGGGCTTCGGGAAGCCGCCGGTGTTCAGCGGGCCGCGCTCCAGCATCCGCAACTGGTCGTGGATCGAGCGGATCACGTCCCAGCTACGGAAGGGGTGGATCTCCCGGGTGGGGTCGGCGGGCACCAGGTCCTCGGCCAGTTGCCAGCTGCCCCAGCGCGTGCCCATGCCGAGTATCCCCTTGGGCCCGGCGTAGAACACGGAGTTGGACTGCTGTTCGGCGCTGAGCTTGGCCAGGGACTGGCGCAGTTGCTCGGCCTGGGTCTCGGTGGGGCTGGTCGGCACCGCCTCCGGCACCTTCGCGCCGACGCTGCTGCCGGCCAGCAGGCTGTCCCACCGCTCCCGCAGGTCCTTCGCGGTGCGCTCGCAGACCTGCTTGGCCCAGAACCAGCCGAGGACGGGCATGACGACCGAGGCTCGCGCATACCAGGCCCAGAAGCCGGTGAACGGCATGCGGATGAAGAAGATCACGGCGAGCGCGCCCGCGGCGACGAGCAGCACCGAGGCGAGCGCGCCGCCCCGCTTCTGGTCCCGCTTGGCGATCGTGGTGCGCAACTGGAAGACCAGCAGCCACAGCAGCAGGCCGGGCAGGAACAGCACGCCGCAGATCACCGTGATGGCGCTCAGCAGCCGGTCGCGGTCCTTGCGGATGTTGTTGGCGGCCAGGCAGTGCTCGACGACGACCTGCGGCTCGGTGCCGAAGGACTGGATCAGGGGCTTGCGGCCGCTGCCGAGCATGCGGTCGACCACGGCCCGCGAGTAGGCCTCACCCAGGTTGGGCCGGAAGATCTTGGCCCACTTGCGGCCTTCCTTGACATCGGTCTGATGCCATTCGTTGTCGGCCTTCTTGATGTCCTCGTAAGGGTTGTCGCGATAGGCCGCCGAGGCCAGCGCGAACGTCGCCGTCTGGCTCTCGCCCGCCACGCGAGGCACCTGCGGACCGAAGATGTCCGCGTAACCGCTCTCAACGGTCATTCCCGCCCCCGATCGCCGCACTGTCGCTTCTGCGGCCTTCCCGACTTCCGTACTGCGCACACCTGTTGATCAATGTTCAGAGTATCCCCAGGCACCGACAATCGTCGGCGGACGGCCAAAGCCGCCCGCCGACGCGGAGGGGAGCGTTCCGCAAGGGCCGTTCGGTGGCGCTCAGGGGCCACTTGGCGGCGCCCGGCGCCAACTACGAGGCGTCGCGCGCCTCTTCACGAATCCTTTCCGCGATCTGCGGCGGCATCGGTTCGTGCCGCGCGTAGGAACGGTTGAAGCGCGCGGTGCCGTGCGACAGCGAGCGCAGATCGACGGCGTACCGGCCGATCTCGATCTCGGGCACCTCGGCCTTGATCAGGGTGCGGCCACCGCTGGTCTGCTCGGTGCCGAGGACGCGGCCGCGCCGCCCGGACAGATCGCTCATCACGGCGCCGACGTAGTCGTCGCCCACGAGCACGGACACCTCGGCCACCGGCTCCAGCAGATGGATCTTCGCGTCGGCCGCCGCCTCGCGCAGCGCGAGCGCGCCCGCCGTCTGGAACGCGGCGTCGGAGGAGTCCACCGAGTGCGCCTTGCCGTCGAGCAGCGTGACCCGGATGTCGACGAGCGGATGACCGGCCGCGACACCCCGGGCCGCCTGGGCCCTGACGCCCTTCTCCACCGACGGGATGAACTGCCGGGGCACGGCGCCGCCGACCACCTTGTCCACGAACTCGATGCCCGAGCCGCCCGGCAGCGGCTCCACCTCGATCTCGCAGATCGCGTACTGCCCGTGGCCGCCGGACTGCTTCACATGCCGCCCGCGGCCCGCCGACTTGTCCGCGAACGTCTCCCGCAGCGAGACCTTGTGCGGCACGACGTCGACCTGGACGCCGTAGCGGCTGCGCAGCCGTTCCAGGGCGACGTCCGCGTGCGCCTCGCCCAGCGCCCACAGCACCACCTGGTGGGTGGACTGGTTCTGCTCCAGCCGCATCGTCGGATCCTCGGCGACCAGCCGGGCCAGGCCCTGCGACAGCTTGTCCTCGTCCGGCTTGCTGTGCGCCTGGATGGCCAGCGGCAGCAGCGGATCGGGCATCTGCCAGGGCTCCATCAGCAGCGGATCGTCCTTGGCCGAGAGCGTGTCGCCGGTCTCCGCGCGGCTGAGCTTCGCCACACACGCCAGGTCGCCGGCGATGCAGTGGCTGAGCGTGCGCTGCTGCTTGCCGAAGGGGGCCGAGAGGGCGCCGATCCGCTCGTCGACGTCGTGGTCCTCGTGCCCGCGGTCCTCCAGACCGTGCCCGGAGACGTGCACCGTCTCGTCGGGGCGCAGCGTGCCGGAGAAGACCCGTACCAGCGACACCCGGCCGACGTAGGGGTCGGACGCGGTCTTCACGACCTCCGCGACCAGCGGCCCGCCCGGATCGCACGGCTTGAGCTCGCGCGGTTTGCCGTCGATCGTGGTCACCGCCGGCGCCCGGCGCTCCAGCGGGGTCGGGAAGCCCCGCGTGATCAGCTCCAGCACCTCGACCGTGCCCAGGCCCTGGCGGGCTCCGTCGGTGGCGGGCGCCGCGGCCAGGACGGGGAAGAACGTGCCGCGCGCGACGGCCCGCTCCAGATCCTCGATCAGCGTCTTGACGTCGACCTGCTCACCGCCGAGATAGCGGTCCATGAGGGTCTCGTCCTCGCTCTCGGCGATGATCCCCTCGATCAGCCGGTTGCGGGCCTCCTCGATCCCGGGCACCTGGTCCTCGCCCGGCTCGGACTCCTTGCGCTCCCCGGTCGCGTACTCGAACAGCTTCTGCGACAGCAGCCCGATCAGACCGGTCACGGGCGCGTGCCCGTCCGCGCCCTGCGGGCCGTGCAGCGGCAGATACAGCGGGAGCACGGCGTCGGGGTCGTCCCCGCCGAACGCCTCCGCGCAGATCCGCGTCATCTCCTCGTAGTCGGCCCGCGCGGACTCCAGGTGGGTGACGACGATCGCGCGCGGCATGCCGACGGCCGCGCACTCCTCCCACACCATGCGGGTCGAGCCGTCCACGCCGTCCGAGGCGGAGACGACGAAAAGGGCCGCGTCCGCCGCTCGCAGACCGGCCCTCAGCTCCCCGACGAAGTCGGCGTACCCGGGGGTGTCCAGAAGGTTGACCTTGATGCCGTCCCATTCGACCGGCACCAGGGAGAGCTGCACCGAGCGTTGCTGCCGGTGCTCGATCTCGTCGTAGTCGGAGACCGTGCCGCCGTCCTCCACGCGGCCCGCCCGATTCACTGCCCCCGCGGTGAGCGCGAGAGCTTCCACCAACGTGGTCTTGCCCGATCCGGAGTGGCCGACCAGCACCACATTCCGTACGGACGCGGGGTGGTCGGCCGCTGTAGCCCTGCCGGCGGCTCCAGGGTGTGCGTTCGCCTTGTCGCCCATGATCCTGCCTCCCGTACACGGTGAGGTCACTGTGGGCGCGGACACGCGGATCCGCGTGCGATGGCGGCTCCGGTGACGCCCGCGGTCCTTCGAGCTTTCCACTCCCGTCACGGTGCGTCCATACGGCGGACGCGATCGCGCCGTCCCACGCCGGTGGATCTCCCCGCCGACCCCCGCAACGAGTGCCCGGCGGTCGCACTGACGCGCGCGTGGCTACGATGGGCCAGCCGGTGGCCAGCAGGGGCCGCACGGTGCCACACCGACCCTCGGGAAGGCCATGCTGAACAAGTACGCGCGTGCGTTCTTCACGCGTGTCCTCACGCCGTTCGCCGCATTTCTGATCAGGAGGGGCGTCAGCCCTGACACGGTCACCCTGATCGGCACCGCCGGTGTGGTCGCGGGCGCCCTGGTCTTCTACCCCATGGGCGAGTTCTTCTGGGGCACGGTCGTGATCACGCTCTTCGTGTTCTCCGACCTCGTCGACGGGAACATGGCCCGCCAGCTCGGCCGCTCCAGCCGCTGGGGCGCCTTCCTGGACTCCACCCTCGACCGGGTCGCCGACGCCGCGATCTTCGGCGGCTTCATCCTCTGGTACGCCGGTGACGGCGACGACCTCGTGCTGTGCGCGGTGTCGATCTTCTGCCTGGCCAGCGGCCAGGTGGTGTCGTACACCAAGGCCCGCGGCGAGTCGATCGGCCTGCCGGTGGCCGTCAACGGCCTGGTCGAGCGCGCCGAGCGCCTGGTGATCTCGCTGGTCGCGGCCGGTCTCGCGGGCATGCACAAGTTCGGGGTACCCGGCATCCAGTACCTGCTGCCCGTCGCCCTGTGGATCGTCGCCGTCGGCAGCCTCGTCACGCTGATCCAGCGGGTCGTCACGGTCCGCCGCGAGTCGGCCGAGGTGGAGGCCGCCGAGGGAGCGCAGGAGAAGCCGCAGAACGCCTCTCAGCAGAACGCCTCTCAAGGGAGCGAGGCAGCCAAGTGAGTGCCCAGGAGCGGCTCACGGACGCGCTGTACGGGCTCGGCTGGGGCACGGTCAGGAAACTCCCCGAGCCGGCCGCCGTACGCCTCGGGCGCACCATCGCCGACATCGCCTGGAAGCAGCGCGGCAAGGGCGTCCAGCGCCTGGAGAGCAACTACGCGCGCGTGGTGCCCGACGCGAGCCCGCAGCGCCTCGCCGAGCTCTCGCGCGCGGGCATGCGCTCGTATCTGCGCTACTGGATGGAGTCCTTCCGGCTGCCCGCCTGGAGCGCCGAGCGCATAAAGAACGGCTTCGACCCCAAGGACGTCCACCACCTCACCGACGGCCTCGCCTCCGGCCAGGGCGTCATCCTCGCCCTGCCGCACCTGGCCAACTGGGACCTCGCGGGCGCCTGGGTCACCACCAAGCTGCAGACGCCGTTCGCGACGGTCGCCGAGCGCCTCAAGCCCGAGACGCTCTACGACCGCTTCGTCGCCTACCGCGAGGGCCTAGGCATGGAGGTTCTGCCGCACAGCGGCGGCACCGCCTTCGGCACCCTGGCCCGCAGGCTGCGCGACGGCGGCCTGGTCTGCCTGGTCGCCGACCGCGACCTGTCCGCCTCCGGCGTCGAGGTCGACTTCTTCGGCGCCACGGCCCGGATGCCGGCCGGACCGGCACTGCTCGCCCAGCAGACCGGGGCGCTGCTGCTCCCCGTGACGCTCTGGTACGACGACTCCCCGGTCATGCAGGGCAGGGTCCACCCCCCGGTCGAGGTACCCGGGACAGGTGACCGGGCCGAGAAGACGTCTGTCATGACACAGGCGCTGGCCGACGCCTTCGCCTCGGGAATCGCCGAACATCCGGAGGACTGGCACATGCTCCAGCGCTTGTGGCTCGACGACCTCGACCCCACGAAGGGACCCTCGTGAGGATCGGCATCGTCTGCCCCTACTCCTGGGACGTCCCAGGCGGCGTCCAGTTCCACATCCGCGACCTCGCCGAGTACTTCATCCGGCTCGGCCACGAGGTGTCCGTCCTCGCCCCCGCCGACGACGACACCCCGCTCCCGCCGTACGTCGTCTCGGCGGGCCGCGCCGTCCCCGTGCCGTACAACGGCTCGGTCGCCCGTCTGAACTTCGGCTTCCTGTCGGCGGCCCGGGTGCGCCGCTGGCTGCACGACGGCCGGTTCGACGTCATCCACATCCACGAGCCGACGTCACCGTCGCTCGGCCTGCTGACGTGCTGGGCGGCCCAGGGCCCCATCGTCGCCACCTTCCACACCTCCAACCCCCGCTCCAGGGCGATGATCGCCGCGTACGCCATCCTCCAGGCGGCCCTGGAGAAGATCAGCGCCCGGATCGCGGTGAGCGAGTACGCCCGGCGCACGCTGGTGGAGCACCTGGGCGGCGACGCGGTGGTCATCCCCAACGGCGTCGACGTCGACTTCTTCGCCAAGGCCGAGCCCAACCCCGACTGGCAGGGAGACACGATCGGCTTCATCGGCCGCATCGACGAGCCCCGCAAGGGCCTGCCGGTCCTGATGAAGGCTCTGCCGAAGATCCTCGCCGCCCGCCCGCAGACCAGGCTCCTCGTGGCGGGACGCGGCGACGAGAAGGAGGCGGTGGAGAGCCTCCCCGCCGAACTGCGCGCCCGCGTCGAGTTCCTCGGGATGATCAGCGACGAGGACAAGGCCCGCTTCCTGCGCAGCGTCGACCTGTACGTCGCTCCCAACACCGGCGGCGAGAGCTTCGGGATCATCCTGGTCGAGGCGATGTCGGCCGGCGCCCCCGTCCTCGCCTCCGACCTCGACGCCTTCGCCCAGGTCCTCGACCAGGGCGCGGCCGGCGAACTGTTCGCCAACGAGGACGCGGACGCCCTCGCCGAGGCGGCCGTACGCCTCCTGGAGGACCCGGCGCGCCGGGCGGAACTGCGGGAGCGGGGCAGCGCGCACGTACGCCGCTTCGACTGGTCGACCGTCGGCGCGGACATCCTGTCGGTGTACGAGACGGTGACGGCGGGCGCGGCGGCGGTGGCGGCGGACGAGCGGGCCGGGGGCGGCGGGAGCGGGTTGCGGGCCCGGTTGGGGTTGGCGCGGGAGTGACGGGGCGCCTGGGGGCTTTCGGCGCCGGTTGATGTAAAGGCGCCGGTCGGTGGAAATCAGCCCGTCCGGCGTTTGAGGGCGAGGCCCCCTTCAGGGCCGAAGCGGGGCTCTGGGGGCGACCGCGTCCGGCAACGGCACCACCAGCGCCCCGCACGGCGTACGGCTCACCCCGCGGAGCTAAGGTGCGGCCGTGACCGCAACCCTCATCTGGATCCTCGTCGCCCTCGTCGTCATCGGCCTCTACCTGAGTTGGACCGCGGGCCGCCTCGACCGGCTGCACGCCAGGATCGACGCGGCGCGCGCCGCGCTCGACGCGCAGTTGCTGCGCCGTGCCTCGGTGGCCCAGGAGCTGGCCACCTCCGGCGTACTGGATCCGGCCGCGTCGATCGTCCTGTACGAGTCCGCCCACGCCGCCCGCCAGGCCGAGGAGGAGCTGCGGGAGGTCGCCGAGAGCGACCTCAGCCAGGCGCTGCGGGCGGTGTTCTCCGTGCCCCAGCAGGTGGAGGCCGTACGGGAGGCGCCCGGGGGCGAGGAAGCGGCCCGTGAGCTGACCGAGGCGGTCCGCCGGGTACCGATGGCCCGGCGCTTCCACAACGACGCCGTACGGGCCGCCAGAGCGCTGCGCAGGCACCGCAAGGTCCGCTGGTTCCGGCTGGCCGGCCACGCGCCGTTCCCCATGGCCTTCGAGATGGACGACGAGCCGCCGGCGGCCCTCGCCGACCGGGCCGCCTGACCAGCGCGTTCGCGCCACCGGGCCGGAAAAGGATCCACCGGCTGCTCATTGGCCCTTGCTGTGGCCTGGTCCGCTCCCGTTTCCTCGGTGCTTGCAGTAACCCTCTTTTTCCACCGAGTGAGGTCACCCGTGTCCATCTCCGAAATCCAGACCCCCGAGACCGGTACCGCCCGCGTGAAGCGCGGCATGGCCGAGCAGCTCAAGGGTGGCGTGATCATGGACGTCGTCACGCCGGAGCAGGCGAAGATCGCCGAGGACGCGGGCGCCGTCGCCGTCATGGCCCTGGAGCGGGTTCCGGCCGACATCCGCAAGGACGGCGGCGTGGCCCGTATGTCCGACCCGGACATGATCGAGGGCATCATCGACGCCGTCTCGATTCCGGTCATGGCCAAGTCCCGCATCGGCCACTTCGTCGAGGCCCAGGTCCTGCAGTCCCTCGGCGTCGACTACATCGACGAGTCCGAGGTCCTCACCCCGGCCGACGAGGTCAACCACTCCGACAAGTGGGCCTTCACGACCCCCTTCGTCTGCGGCGCCACCAACCTGGGCGAGGCCCTGCGCCGGATCGCCGAGGGCGCGGCCATGATCCGCTCCAAGGGCGAGGCCGGCACCGGCAACGTCGTCGAGGCCGTCCGCCACCTGCGCCAGATCAAGAACGAGATCGCCAAGCTGCGCGGCTTCGACAACCACGAGCTGTACGCCGCCGCCAAGGAGCTGCGCGCCCCGTACGAGCTGGTCAAGGAGGTCGCCGAACTCGGCAAGCTCCCGGTCGTGCTGTTCTCCGCCGGCGGCGTCGCCACCCCGGCCGACGCCGCCCTGATGCGACAGCTCGGCGCCGAGGGCGTCTTCGTCGGCTCCGGCATCTTCAAGTCGGGCGACCCGGCCAAGCGCGCCGCCGCCATCGTCAAGGCGACCACCTTCTACGACGACCCGAAGATCATCGCGGACGCGTCCCGCAACCTCGGCGAGGCCATGGTCGGCATCAACTGCGACACCCTCCCCGAGGCCGAGCGCTACGCCAACCGCGGCTGGTAAGGCACCGGATTCCATGAGCGACACCCCCGTCATAGGCGTCCTGGCCCTCCAGGGCGACGTACGGGAGCACCTCATCGCCCTGGCCGCGGCCGACGCCGCGGCCAGGCCGGTGCGGCGCCCCGAAGAGCTCGCCGAGGTCGACGGCCTCGTCATCCCCGGCGGCGAGTCCACGACCATCTCCAAGCTGGCCGTCCTCTTCGGCGTGATGGAGCCCCTACGCGCGCGCGTGCGCGACGGCATGCCCGTCTACGGCACCTGCGCCGGCATGATCATGCTCGCCGACAAGATCCTCGACCCGCGCTCGGGCCAGGAGACGATCGGCGGCATCGACATGATCGTGCGCCGCAACGCCTTCGGACGCCAGAACGAGTCCTTCGAGGCGGCCATCCACATCAAGGGCGTGGCGGGCGATCCTGTGGAGGGCGTCTTCATCCGCGCCCCCTGGGTCGAGTCCGTCGGCGCCGAGGCCGAGGTCCTCGCCGAGCACGACGGCCACATCGTCGCGGTCCGCCAGGGCAACGCGCTGGCCACGTCGTTCCATCCGGAACTGACCGGCGACCACCGCGTGCACGGCCTGTTCGTCGACATGGTGCGCGCGAACCGGGCAGCCGAGTCCTTGTAGGATCTCTGGCGTTCGTTCATAGATGGGTTACGCGAAGGAGACAGGCAGATGTCCGGCCACTCTAAATGGGCCACGACGAAGCACAAGAAGGCCGTCATCGATGCCAAGCGCGGCAAGCTCTTCGCGAAGCTGATCAAGAACATCGAGGTGGCGGCGCGCATGGGCGGCGTCGACCTCGACGGCAACCCGACGCTCTACGACGCCGTTCAGAAGGCCAAGAAGCAGTCGGTGCCGAACAAGAACATCGACTCCGCGATCAAGCGCGGTGGCGGTCTCGAGGCCGGCGGCGCCGACTACGAGACGATCATGTACGAGGGCTACGGCCCGAACGGCGTCGCGGTGCTCATCGAGTGCCTCACCGACAACCGCAACCGCGCCGCCTCCGACGTCCGCGTCGCCATGACCCGCAACGGCGGCTCCATGGCCGACCCCGGCTCGGTGTCGTACATGTTCAGCCGCAAGGGCGTCGTCATCGTCCCCAAGGGCGAGCTGACCGAGGACGACGTCCTGACCGCCGTCCTGGACGCGGGCGCCGAGGAGGTCAACGACCTCGGTGAGTCCTTCGAGGTCATCAGCGAGGCCACCGACCTGGTCGCGGTCCGCACCGCCCTGCAGGAGGCCGGCATCGACTACGACTCCGCCGACTCCAGCTTCGTGCCCTCCGTCCAGGTCGAACTGGACGAGGAAGGCGCCAAGAAGATCTTCAAGCTGATCGACGCGCTCGAGGACAGCGACGACGTGCAGAACGTCTTCGCCAACTTCGACGTCAGCGACGAGATCATGGAGAAGGTCGACGCGTAACGCCGCCGCGAGCTGTACGGCTCAACGGGCCGACGGGACACACCCGTCGGCCCGTCGCATTGTCAGCGGTACCCGATAGCCTGCACAAACAGGCGATCGAAGGAGGGGCGGTGCGCGTACTCGGGGTGGACCCCGGACTGACGCGGTGTGGTGTGGGCGTCGTCGAGGGGGTCGCGGGCCGTCCGCTGACGATGGTGGGCGTCGGCGTCGTCCGCACGCCGGTGGACGCCGAGTTGGGCCATCGCCTGGTCGCCATCGAGCACGGCATCGAAGCCTGGCTGGACGAGCACAGGCCCGAATGCGTCGCCGTGGAGCGGGTGTTCAGCCAGCACAACGTACGCACGGTGATGGGCACCGCCCAGGCGAGCGCCGTCGCCATGCTCTGCGCCGCCCGCCGCGGCATCCCCGTGGCACTGCACACCCCCAGCGAGGTCAAGGCCGCCGTCACCGGAAGCGGGCGCGCCGACAAGGCCCAGGTCGGCGCCATGGTGACCCGGCTGCTGCGGCTCAGCGCCCCGCCCAAGCCGGCCGACGCCGCCGACGCCCTCGCGCTCGCCATCTGCCACATCTGGCGCGCCCCCGCGCAGAACCGACTCCAGCAGGCCGTCGCCCTGCACACCGCCAAAGCACCGAAAGGCCGTACGGCATGATCGCCTTCGTCAGCGGCACAGTGGCCGCACTCGCTCCGGACGCCGCGGTCGTCGAGGTGGGCGGGGTCGGCATGGCCGTCCAGTGCACGCCGAACACCCTGTCCACGCTGCGCCTCGGCCAGCCCGCCAAGCTGCACACCTCGCTGGTGGTCCGCGAGGACTCCCTCACGCTGTACGGCTTCGCGGACGACGACGAGCGGCAGACGTTCGAGCTGCTCCAGACCGCGAGCGGCGTCGGCCCGAGGCTGGCCCAGGCGATGCTGGCGGTGCACTCGCCCGACGCCCTGCGCAGAGCCGTCGCCACCGCCGACGAGAAGTCGCTCACCGCCGTCCCCGGCATCGGCAAGAAGGGCGCCCAGAAGCTGCTCCTGGAGCTGAAGGACCGCCTGGGCGAACCGATCGGCGCGCCCGCCGTCGGCGCCCCGGTCACCCAGGGCTGGCGCGACCAACTGCACGCCGCGCTGATCGGCCTCGGCTACGCGACCCGCGAGGCCGACGAGGCGGTCGCCGCGGTGACCCCGCAGGCCGAGGCCACCGAGGGCACGCCGCAGGTCGGCCAGTTGCTGAAGGCGGCGCTGCAGACCCTCAACCGAGCACGCTGACCGGCCACGTGAAGACACCCGCGTACGACACCCATTGCGACCCCCGAGGCACACTCAATGAACTGGGACGACACGACCGACACCCCCACCCCCGAGCGGCTGGTGGACTCTGTCGCCGACCGTGAGGACCAGGCCGTCGAGGCCGCCCTGCGCCCGAAGGACCTGGGCGAGTTCATCGGCCAGGAGAAGGTGCGCGAGCAACTCGACCTCGTCCTGCGCGCCGCACGCGCGCGCGGCGCCACCGCCGACCACGTGCTGCTCTCCGGTGCGCCCGGCCTGGGCAAGACCACCCTGTCGATGATCATCGCGGCCGAGATGGGCGCCCCCATCCGCATCACCTCCGGCCCCGCCATCCAGCACGCCGGCGATCTCGCCGCGATCCTCTCCTCCCTCCAGGAGGGCGAGGTCCTCTTCCTCGACGAGATCCACCGCATGTCCCGGCCCGCCGAGGAGATGCTGTACATGGCGATGGAGGACTTCCGCGTCGACGTGATCGTCGGCAAGGGTCCGGGCGCCACCGCCATCCCGCTGGAGCTGCCCCCGTTCACCCTGGTCGGCGCCACCACGCGCGCGGGCCTGCTGCCGCCCCCGCTGCGCGACCGCTTCGGCTTCACCGCGCACATGGAGTTCTACGAGCCCGTCGAACTGGAGCGCGTCATCCACCGCTCCGCCAACCTGCTCGACGTCGAGATCGAGGCCGACGGCGCCACCGAGATCGCGGGCCGCTCCCGCGGGACCCCCCGTATCGCCAACCGCCTGCTGCGCCGGGTACGCGACTACGCTCAGGTCAAGGCGGACGGGATCATCACCCGGGACATCGCCGGAGCCGCCCTCGCCGTGTACGAGGTCGACGAGCGCGGCCTGGACCGGCTCGACCGCGCCGTCCTCGAGGCCCTGCTCAAGCTGTTCGGCGGCGGTCCCGTCGGGCTGTCCACGCTGGCGGTCGCGGTGGGGGAGGAGCGCGAGACCGTCGAGGAGGTGGCCGAACCCTTCCTGGTGCGGGAGGGCCTGCTCGCCCGCACTCCCCGTGGCCGGGTCGCCACCCCCGCCGCATGGGCCCACCTCGGCCTCACCCCGCCCCGCTCCGCCGCGGGAAACGGACAACAGGACCTGTTCGGGGCGTGATGGATCTGTGACGGCGAGCTCAGTGGCCGGAGCAGGAACCCCGGTGCCATGCTGAGCGTTGTTCCATGCGCGGATGCTCGCTTAGACTCCGCCGATGCCGCCTTTGTCGGCGGCACACAAATCCCCCAACCATCAGGCCGCTCACCATCGCGGTCGTGTGAAGGAAGTTCCGACCCGTGAGTCTCGTGACCCTCCTCCCGTTCATCGTGCTCATCGGGGCCATGTTCCTGATGACCCGGTCGGCCAAGAAGAAGCAGCAACAGGCCGCCGACATGCGGAACCAGATGCAGCCCGGATCCGGTGTCCGCACGATCGGGGGCATGTACGCCACCGTCAAGGAGGTCAGCGACGACACCGTCCTCCTCGACGCCGGCCCGGGCGTGGAGCTCCTCTTCGCCAAGAACGCGATCGGTGCCGTCCTCTCCGACGACGAGTACAACCGCATCGTGCACGGCATCGAGCACGACCTGAAGTCCGACGTCGTCCCGGACGACGCCTCCTCCCTCACCGAGACCGACGAGCCCGCCGCTGCCGCCGCCTCCGACGAGAAGTCCGTCGACCTCGGTAAGAAGGACGAGACGGAAGAGGCGGACGCGCCGTCCGACGCCGTGACCGCCGACGCGAAGGCGGACGACGAGTCGAAGAAGACCGACGGCGACTCCGACGCGAAGTAGCCATGTTCCGGGGCGCGCGGGCCGCGCCTGCGCGCCCCCGGGCATGCCGACTTCGCACGGGATCCCGACACCATGCCATGGCCGCCCGTCCCCCGACCCGGGGCGAGACGGCCCGAGAGGGAGTACGAGAAGGTGGCAGCACCTAAGAGGGGCCGGAACGCGAGCGCCCAGAGCAAGCCAGGGCGCTCGCTGGCCCTCATCCTGATCGCCATCGCGGCGCTCACCGGGGGAATGTTCGCCTCGGGGCACACCACTCCGCGACTCGGCATCGACCTGGCCGGCGGCACGAGCATCACGCTGGAGGCGCGCAACGAGCCCGGCCAGCCCAACGCGATCAACAAGACCAACATGGACACTGCGGTCGCGATCATGGAGCGCCGCGTCAACGGTCTCGGCGTCCAAGAAGCCGAGGTGCAGACGCAGGGCAACAGCAACATCATCGTCAACATCCCCAAGGGCACCAACTCCAAGCAGGCCCGGGACCAGGTCGGCACCACCGCCAAGCTCTACTTCCGCCCGGTCCTCGCCACCGAGGTCTCCGGCGGCGCCGCGACTCCCACGCCCACGCCGAGCGCCTCCGGCAGCGCCCCGGCCGACTCCGGCGACAAGGCGACCGACAAGGCGACTCCCTCCGGCTCGGCCAGCCCGTCGGCGAGCTCCACCACCCAGGGCCGCGCGGTCACCGACGCCCTGAAGGCCGACCCCACGCCGTCCGACAGCGCCTCTCCCTCCGCGAGCGGCAGCCCCACCGGTGACCCGGCGAGCGGCAAGCTCGAAGCGCAGTACGCCGCCCTGGACTGCACCAAGGAGTCGGCCCGCGCCAAGGCGGGCGACGGCGCCAAGCCCTCCGAACCCACCGTCGCCTGCGGTCAGAACTCGCAGGGCCAGTGGCAGAAGTACATCCTCGGCCCCGCCGAGGTCGACGGCACCGACGTCGACGACGCCCAGGCCGTCTTCAACACTCAGTCCGGCGCCGGCTGGACCGTGACCATGAAGTTCACCGGCGCGGGCGCCAAGAAGTTCGCCGACATCACCGGCAAGCTGGCCAAGAACCAGTCCCCGCAGAACCAGTTCGCCATCGTCCTGGACGGCGACGTGGTCTCCGACCCCTTCGTCCGCGAGGCCCTGACGGGCGGCAACGCCGAGATCTCCGGCAACTTCAACCAGGAGTCGGCCCAGAGCCTCGCCAACATGCTGTCGTACGGCGCGCTCCCGCTGTCCTTCGTGGAACAGAGCGTCACCACCGTCAGCCCCGCCCTCGGTGGCGACCAACTGGAGGCCGGTCTGATCGCCGGCGCCATCGGACTCGCCCTGGTCGTCCTCTACCTGCTGGTCTACTACCGCGGCCTGTCGTTCGTCGCCGTCCTCTCGCTGCTGGTCTCCGCCGCCCTCACCTACACGATCATGTCGCTGCTGGGCCCGGCCATCGGCTTCGCACTGAACCTGCCGGCGGTGTGTGGTGCGATCGTCGCGATCGGTATCACCGCGGACTCGTTCATCGTGTACTTCGAACGCATCCGGGACGAGATCCGCGAGGGCCGTTCGCTGCGCCCCGCGGTCGAGCGGGCCTGGCCGCGCGCCCGGCGCACCGTCCTGGTCTCCGACTTCGTGTCGTTCCTCGCCGCGGCCGTGCTGTTCGTGGTCAGTGTCGGCAAGGTGCAGGGCTTCGCGTTCACGCTCGGCCTGACCACTCTGCTCGACGTGGTCGTCGTCTTCTTCTTCACCAAGCCCCTGATGACGATCCTCGCCCGCAAGAAGTTCTTCGCCGGCGGTCATCGCTGGTCGGGTCTCGACCCGAAGAGCCTGGGTGCCAAGCCGCCGCTGCGCCGCACCCGCCGTCCCTCCGCCCCCATCGAACCGAAGGAGGCGTGAGAGATGTCCAAGCTCGGCGACCTCGGCGCCCGACTGCACCGTGGCGAGATCGGTTACGACTTCGTCAAGAACCGCAAGATCTGGTACGGCATCTCGATCCTGATCACCATCGTCGCCATCGCCGGCCTGGCCGTGCGCGGCCTGAACATGGGCATCGAGTTCCAGGGCGGCGCCGTCTTCAACACTCCGAAGACGAGCGTGTCGGTCTCCCAGGCGGAGGAGTACGCGGAAGACGCCTCCGGCCACGACGCGATCGTCCAGAAGCTCGGCAACGACACCCTGCGTATCCAGGTCGCCGGTATCGACACCGACCGCGCCGACCAGATCAAGGAGGAGCTCGCCAAGGACCTCAGGCTCGACCCGGAGCGGCTCAACGCCGAACTGGTCGGCCCCAGCTGGGGTGACCAGATCGCCAACAAGGCCTGGCAGGGCCTCGGCATCTTCCTGGTCCTCGTCGTGATCTATCTGGCGATCGCCTTCGAGTGGCGCATGGCGGTCGCCGCCTTCGTGGCCCTGATCCACGACATCACCATCACGGTCGGCATCTACTCCCTCGTCGGCTTCGAGGTCACGCCCGGTACGGTGATCGGTCTGCTGACGATCCTCGGTTACTCGCTCTACGACACGGTCGTCGTCTTCGACAGCCTCAAGGAGCAGACCAAGGACATCACCAAACAGACCCGGTGGACCTACAGCGACATCGCCAACCACTCGATCAACAGCACTCTGGTCCGCTCCATCAACACCACCGTGGTCGCGCTGCTGCCCGTGGCGGGGCTGCTGTTCATCGGTGGCGGTTTCCTCGGCGCCGGCATGCTCAACGACATCTCGCTGTCGCTGTTCGTCGGTCTCGCGGCCGGTGCGTACTCCTCGATCTTCATCGCCACGCCGCTCGTCGCCGACCTCAAGGAGCGCGAGCCGCAGATGAAGGCCCTGCGCAAGCGCGTGCTCGCCAAGCGAGCCCAGGCCGCGACGCAGGGCGGGCTCCCGGACACCCCGGTCACCGACGACGAAGGCGACGAGCCGGAGGACGCCGCCCCCGCGGTCGTCGGCCCGCGCCACCAGCCCGCGTCCCGCAACCGAGGCCGCGGCCGACCTTCGGGGAAGCGCCGATGACCGACGTCAAGGAGCTTCTGCTCAGCCGCATCCGCGATGTGGCGGACTACCCGGAGCCGGGCGTGATGTTCAAGGACATCACCCCGCTCCTGGCGGACCCGGCCGCGTTCACGGCGCTCACCGACGCGCTGGCCGAGATCGTCGGGAACACCGGGGCCACGAAGATCGTCGGCCTGGAGGCCCGCGGCTTCATCCTCGGCGCCCCGGTCGCCGTCCGCGCGGGCGTCGGCTTCATCCCGGTGCGCAAGGCGGGCAAGCTCCCCGGGGCGACCCTCAGCCAGGCGTACGACCTGGAGTACGGCTCGGCGGAGATCGAGGTCCACGCCGAGGACCTGAACTTGGGCGACCGCGTCCTCGTCATCGACGACGTCCTGGCCACGGGCGGCACCGCGGAGGCCTCGATCCAGCTCATCCGCCGGGCCGGCGCCGAGGTGGCAGGCCTGGCCGTCCTGATGGAACTGGGCTTCCTCGGCGGCCGCACCCGCCTGGAACCGGCCCTGGCCGGGGCCCCGCTGGAGTCGCTGCTCACCGTCTGACCCGAGCCGCACCGACCGCAGCACCGGATGCCGCGCACCTGCAGGCCAGGCGCGCGGCATCCGTGCGCCGAGCGTCGGCCCACGGATGCCGCTCGCCCTCCGACGGCGTGAAACCGGCGGTCATCCCTGCTGCGACGGACCGCGATCAAACCGCGCGTCAGCCACAGGAAACCCTCACGCCACCCCCAGGACACGGCGAGGACGGCCCACGGAATCCCGCGACAGCCCCTTGTGTTTCTCCGGTAGACGCCCCTCACATCGGGCTACGGGCGATCCTGGGGCGCAGGATCGCTACCATGGGGTCTCCGGAGCCTGACCGGGGGACCCGGATCGCGCACGAGGAGCCCTCTTGCCAGACGAGGCCCAGCACCTGACCGCCGCCAAGCCCGAGTCCGCCTCGGCCCCCGCGGCGAAGCCCGCGCCGAACGCGCCACACGCGAAGAACGACGCGCGCGGGACGGTCGAGCATGCCCAGTCCGCGCCCGTCGACAAGCCGGCCGAACCGCCCCGCCCCAAGCCCACGCCGTCGGCGCCCGCGGTCCGCCCGAACACCGGCCAGCCCGCCCGCACCGGCTCCTCCAACCGCGTCCGCGCCCGCCTCGCCCGCCTCGGCGTCCAGCGCTCCAACCCGTACAACCCGGTCCTGGAGCCCCTGCTGCGGATAGTCCGCAGCAACGACCCGAAGATCGAGACCGCCACCCTGCGCCAGATCGAGAAGGCCTACCAGGTCGCCGAGCGCTGGCACCGCGGCCAGAAGCGCAAGAGCGGCGACCCGTACATCACCCACCCGCTGGCGGTCACCACCATCCTCGCCGAGCTGGGTATGGATCCGGCCACCCTGATGGCGGGCCTGCTGCACGACACCGTCGAGGACACCGAGTACGGCCTCGACCAGCTCCGCCGCGACTTCGGCGAGTCGGTCGCCCTGCTCGTCGACGGCGTCACCAAGCTGGACAAGGTCAAGTTCGGCGAGGCCGCGCAGGCCGAGACCGTGCGCAAGATGGTCGTAGCCATGGCCAAGGACCCCCGCGTCCTGGTCATCAAGCTCGCCGACCGCCTGCACAACATGCGCACCATGCGCTACCTCAAGCGCGAGAAGCAGGAGAAGAAGGCGCGCGAGACCCTCGAGATCTACGCGCCGCTCGCCCACCGACTCGGCATGAACACCATCAAGTGGGAGCTGGAGGATCTCGCCTTCGCGATCCTCTACCCCAAGATGTACGACGAGATCGTACGGCTGGTGGCCGAGCGGGCACCGAAGCGTGACGAGTACCTGGCCATAGTGACCGACGAGGTGCAGCAGGACCTGCGCGCCGCCCGCATCAAGGCCACCGTCACCGGCCGCCCGAAGCACTACTACAGCGTCTACCAGAAGATGATCGTCCGCGGCCGCGACTTCGCGGAGATCTACGACCTGGTGGGCATCCGCGTCCTCGTCGACACGGTCCGCGACTGCTACGCCGCCCTCGGCACCGTGCACGCGCGATGGAACCCGGTCCCCGGCCGGTTCAAGGACTACATCGCGATGCCCAAGTTCAACATGTACCAGTCGCTGCACACGACGGTCATCGGCCCCAACGGCAAGCCGGTCGAACTCCAGATCCGCACGTTCGACATGCACCGCCGCGCCGAGTACGGCATCGCCGCGCACTGGAAGTACAAGCAGGAGGCCGTCGCCGGCACCTCCAAGGTCCGCACCGACGTGCCCAAGGCCGGCAAGGGCAAGGACGACCACCTCAACGACATGGCGTGGCTGCGCCAGCTCCTCGACTGGCAGAAGGAGACCGAGGACCCGGGCGAGTTCCTGGAGTCCCTGCGCTTCGACCTGTCCCGCAACGAGGTCTTCGTCTTCACCCCCAAGGGCGACGTCATAGCGCTCCCGGCGGGCGCCACCCCGGTCGACTTCGCGTACGCCGTCCACACCGAGGTCGGCCATCGCACCATAGGAGCGCGGGTCAACGGCCGTCTCGTACCGCTCGAATCCACCCTGGACAACGGCGACCTGGTGGAGGTCTTCACCTCCAAGGCACCCGGCGCGGGCCCCTCCCGCGACTGGCTCGGCTTCGTGAAGTCGCCGCGCGCCCGCAACAAGATCCGGGCCTGGTTCTCCAAGGAGCGCCGCGACGAGGCGATCGAGCAGGGCAAGGACGCCATCGTCCGCGCGATGCGCAAGCAGAACCTGCCGATCCAGCGCATCCTGACCGGCGACTCGCTCGTCACCCTCGCCCACGAGATGCGCTATGCGGACATCTCGGCGCTGTACGCGGCGATCGGCGAGGGCCATGTCTCCGCACAGAACATCGTGCAGAAACTGGTCCAGGCCCTCGGCGGCGAGGAAGCGGCCACGGAGGAGATCGACGAGTCGGTCCCGCCGACCCGCAGCCGCAGCCGCAAGCGCCGCTCCAGCGCCGACCCGGGCGTCATCGTCAAGGGCGTCGAGGACGTGTGGGTCAAGCTGGCCCGCTGCTGTACGCCCGTACCCGGCGACCCCATCATCGGCTTCGTCACGCGCGGTAGCGGCGTATCGGTTCACCGCAGCGACTGTGTGAACGTGGAGTCACTGTCCCGCGAGCCCGAGCGCATCCTCGAGGTCGAGTGGGCGCCGACCCAGTCCTCGGTCTTCCTGGTCGCCATCCAGGTCGAGGCCCTGGACCGCTCCCGCCTCCTGTCGGACGTCACCCGCGTCCTGTCCGACCAGCACGTCAACATCCTCTCCGCGGCCGTCCAGACCTCCCGCGACCGCGTCGCCACCTCCCGCTTCACCTTCGAGATGGGCGACCCGAAGCACCTCGGGCACGTCCTGAAGGCGGTCAGGGGAGTGGAGGGCGTGTACGACGTGTACCGCGTGACTTCGGCGCGCAGCCGGTCGTAGACGACATGCGAAAGGGCCCCGCACCCGAGGTGCGGGGCCCTTCACCGTACGGTCTCTCAGCCGCCGAACTCCTGCAGACCCTTCAGCGCCTGATCCAGCAGCGCCTGACGGCCCTCCAGCTCACGCTCCAGCTTGTCGGCCTTCGCGTTGTTGCCCTGGGCGCGCGCCTGCTCGATCTGGCCCTTGAGCTTGTCCACGGCGGCCTGGAGCTGACCGGTCAGCCCCTCGGCACGCGCGCGTGCCTCCGGGTTGGTCCGGCGCCACTCGGTCTCCTCGGCCTCCTGGATGGCCCGCTCGACGGCGTGCATCCGGCCCTCGACCTTCGGCCGGGCGTCCCGCGGCACATGGCCGATGGCCTCCCAGCGCTCGTTGATCGAGCGGAAGGCGGCACGCGCGCCCTTCAGATCGCTGATCGGCAGGAGCTTCTCGGCCTCACCGGCCAGCTCCTCCTTCAGCTTCAGGTTCTCGGCCTGCTCCGCGTCGCGCTCGGCGAACACCGAGCTGCGGGCGGCGAAGAAGATGTCCTGGGCGCCGCGGAAGCGGTTCCACAGGTCGTCCTCGTGCTCGCGCTGGGCGCGGCCCGCGGCCTTCCACTCCGACATCAGCTCGCGGTAGCGGGCTGCCGTCGGACCCCAGTCGGTCGAACCCGACAGCGACTCGGCCTCGGCGACCAGCCGCTCCTTGGCCCTGCGGGCCTGTTCGCGCTGCGCGTCCAACTGCGCGAAATGCGCCTTGCGCCGCTTGGAGAACGCCGACCGGGCGTGCGAGAAGCGGTGCCACAGCTCGTCGTCGGACTTGCGGTCCAGCCGCGGCAGGCCCTTCCAGGTGTCCACCAGGGCCCGCAGCCGCTCGCCGGCCGCCCGCCACTGGTCGGACTGCGCCAGCTCCTCGGCCTCCGTGACCAGCGCCTCCTTGGCGTGACGCGCCTCGTCGGACTGCCTCGCCCGCTGCGCCTTGCGCTCCTCGCGGCGCTTGGCGACCGTCTCGACGAGCTTGTCGAGCCGCGTGCGCAGGGCATCCAGATCACCGACCGCGTGGTGCGCGTCGACCTGCTCGCGCAGATGGTCGATCGCGGTCTGGGCGTCCTTCGCCGACAGGTCGGTGGTCTTCACTCGCTTTTCGAGGAGGCCGATCTCGACAACCAGGCCCTCGTACTTGCGCTCGAAATAGGCCAGCGCCTCCTCGGGGGTGCCGGCCTGCCAGGAACCGACGACCTGCTCGCCGTCGGCCGTACGCACGTACACGGTCCCCGTCTCGTCGACGCGGCCCCACGGGTCGCTGCTCACAGCGCCTCCTCCACATGATGCCTGCGAGGGGCTTGTGCTCCCCCGGGCATCGTCCACAGTTTCGTCACGGCCAACATAGGCGACCGGCGGGTTGCCTGTCCGCATCCCGCGCGACCGAAATTCCGCAGTTGGCGGTCAGGATTTCGTGACCGTCGCCTTGTTGATCACAACCGTCGCGTTCGGCGCCCCGTCGCCCTGGCCAGTGCTCTCGCCGGCGTCGGCAATCTTCTTGAGTACCTTCATGCCGGATTCGGAAACGGTACCGAACGGTGTGTAGCTGGGCGGAAGCTGACTGTCCTGGTACACCAGGAAGAACTGGCTGCCACCGGAGTTCTTCTGCCCGGTGTTCGCCATCGCCACCGTGCCCGCCGGGTAGATGTTGTCCTTCAGGCTTTTGTCCTTCAGGTTCTCGTCCGGAATCGTGTAGCCCGGACCGCCCGTGCCGGTGCCCGTCGGGTCGCCGCACTGGAGCACGTAGATGCCGTTGGTGGTGAGCCGGTGGCACTTGGAGTGGTCGAAGTAGCCCTTGCCGGCCAGGAAGTCGAACGAGTTGACCGTGTGCGGCGCGGCCGACGCCTTCAGGTCGATGTCTATGTCGCCGCACGTCGTCGCGAGCTTCATGGTGTACTTCGCCGACTTGTCGACCGTCAGCTCCGGCTCCTTCTTCCAGGTCGCCGTCTTGACCTTGCCGTCGGCCGGCTTCTCGCACGGGTCCGGCGCCTTGCTGGTCGGCGTCGGGCTGACCTCCGCGCCCGCGTTCTCGTTCTTGGTGCCGTCGTCCTTGAGCACTCCGGTCGTGTACAGCGCGAGGCTGCCGATGATCACGACGCCGAGCACCGACGCGATCACCGAGTTGCGCATGCGCGCCTTGCGTCGCGCGGTCGTACGCCGCTCCTGCTGCCTCAAGAACTTCTCCCGGGCGAGCTGACGCCGCCGCTGTTCCTGGCTGACCACCGGGTTCTCTCCTCATGCGTCGTATGTGTCGACCGGTACGCGTGTGTTCAGCGAGTCGACCGCCTGCGTGTGCCCCGTACCGTATATGGGTTCGCTGAGGAATCGGCAGCGCCGGTAGGCTCTGACGGCAGGCGGAGTCCGCCGACAAACCACTCGTGTCGACACAAACGAAGGACGATCGTGCTCATTGCCGGGTTCCCCGCCGGGGCCTGGGGGACGAACTGTTATCTCGTCGCCCCCGCCGCCGGTGAGGAGTGCGTGATCATCGACCCGGGCCACGAGGCGGCCCCTGGAGTCGAGGAGACGCTGAAGAAGCATCGGCTCAAGCCCGTCGCCGTCGTCCTCACCCACGGCCACCTCGACCATGTGGCCTCGGTCGTCCCGGTGTGCGGCGCGCACGACGTACCGGCCTGGATCCACCCCGAGGACCGGTACATGATGACCGACCCCGAGAAGGCGCTCGGCCGCTCCATCGGCATGCCGCTGCTGGGCGAGCTGACCATCGGGGAGCCGGACGACGTCAAGGAGCTGACCGACGGCTCGAAGCTGGAGCTGGCCGGTCTGGAGCTGACCGTCGCGCATGCGCCGGGCCATACCAAGGGGTCGGTGACCTTCGGCCTGCCCGAGGCGGCGGAGATCCCGCCGATCCTCTTCTCGGGCGACCTGCTGTTCGCCGGCTCCATCGGACGCACCGACCTGCCCGGCGGTGACATGGCCGAGATCCTCGACTCGCTGGCCCGCGTGTGCCTGCCGCTCGACGACTCGACCGTGGTGCTGTCCGGCCACGGCCCCCAGACGACCATCGGCCAGGAGCGCGCCACCAACCCCTATCTGCGGCAGGTGGCCGCCGGCCTGGGAGCCCAGGAAGCTCCCCGACGAGGAATGTGACGAGACCTTCCGTGAGCACCTTCAAGGCCCCCAAGGGCACGTACGACCTGATCCCGCCGGACTCCGCCAAGTACCTGGCCGTCCGCGAGGCGATCGCGGCTCCCCTGCGCAACTCCGGCTACGGCTACATCGAGACGCCCGGCTTCGAGACCGTCGAGCTGTTCGCGCGCGGCGTCGGCGAGTCCACCGACATCGTCACCAAGGAGATGTACGCCTTCGAGACCAAGGGCGGCGACCAGCTCGCCCTGCGCCCCGAGGGCACGGCCTCGGTCCTGCGCGCGGCCCTGGAGGCCAACCTGCACAAGGCGGGCAACCTCCCGGTCAAGCTCTGGTACTCGGGCTCCTACTACCGCTACGAGCGCCCCCAGAAGGGCCGCTACCGGCACTTCTCCCAGGTCGGCGCCGAGGCCATCGGTGCGGAAGACCCGGCGCTGGACGCCGAGTTGATCATCCTGGCCGACCAGGCGTACCGCTCGCTGGGCCTGAGCGACTTCCGGATCCTGCTCAACAGCCTGGGCGACAAGGAGTGCCGCCCCGTCTACCGGGCCGCGCTGGTGGACTTCCTGCGCGGCCTGGACCTGGACGAGGACACCCGCCGCCGCGTCGACATCAACCCGCTGCGCGTCCTCGACGACAAGCGCGAGTCGGTCCAGAAGCAGCTCACCGGCGCCCCGCTGCTGCGCGACTACCTCTGCGACGCCTGCAAGGCGTACCACGAGGAGGTCCGCGAGTTGATCACGGCGGCCGGCGTCTCCTTCGAGGACGACCCGAAGCTGGTGCGCGGCCTGGACTACTACACGCGCACCACCTTCGAGTTCGTCCACGACGGCCTGGGCTCCCAGTCCGCGGTGGGCGGCGGCGGCCGCTACGACGGACTGTCCGAGATGATCGGCGGCCCCGCACTGCCGTCCGTCGGCTGGGCGCTCGGCGTCGACCGCACGGTGCTCGCCCTGGAGGCGGAGGGCGTGCAGCTCCAACTCCCGGCGTCCACCAGCGTGTTCGCGGTGCCGCTCGGCGAGGAGGCCCGCCGGGTGCTGTTCGCCAAGGTCACCGAGTTGCGCAAGGTCGGCATCGCGGCCGACTTCTCCTACGGCGGCAAGGGCCTCAAGGGCGCCATGAAGAACGCCAACCGCAGCGGCGCCCGCTACACGATCGTGGCCGGCGAGCGCGACCTCGCCGAGGGGGTCGTACAGCTCAAGGACATGGACTCCGGCGAGCAGTCGGCCATCGGCGTCAACGAGATCGTCGCGGAGCTGGAAGCCCGATTGGGTTGATCTTCCCCGGCGGGGGGGGGGCGGCCCCCCCCCCCCCCCCCCCGCCGCCCCCCCGGCCACAAACCCCCCCCCCCCCCCCCACCCCGCGCTGTGAAGTGAAGCCACGCACCGG
>NZ_JBNGGG010000065.1:0-41020 GCF_049974585.1 Streptomyces sp. UG1
GCACTTCCTGGCCTTCACCAGCATCGCCTGCACCCTCATCTGCTACCGCCGACTCACCAAATGAGATGACGTCTAAGGCACGGTCCACTTCAAGTGCCAGTGCCAGTATCAGGTGCTCCAACGCGTCCCATGCCAATTGGCCTGTGGGGAGAAGGAGTGGTGCAGTGGTGGGCAAGGGCGGCGGAACAGGCAGCGAAACGGGCAACGAGAGGTCTCCGGCGTTGTGTGAAGCCTGGCCATCCTGCCCTGCATGCACGTCGTCTACCCCCGTCGCCGTGGCCTGGGCCCATTTCTACCAGGCTCATCCACTCGGCGACGTCGGTGATGGGAATGCCGTGGGTGAGGCAGTTGGAGGCGAAGAAGTGCCGCATGCCGTAGACGACCATCCCGTCAGGGATGTCGACCTGACCGGCCTTCTTCCGCTGCCACTGGTTGGTGATGTGGTAGTGCGGGAACGTGCGGGACGGGTCGCTCGGGTGGCGCAGCAGGTAGCCGTCGACGGTGCCGTGCTTGGCGGCGTACCACTCGATGCTCTGACTCACCCGCGCGGGCAGGGGCACGTCCCGGTACTCGCCCACCTTGCGTGGACCCCGAGCCCGTCAGCAGCCCGGCCACGTCGAAGCCGTGCTCGGGCAGGAGCGAGTCGAGGTTGTAGCCGGATACCCGGCGGGGGATGTGGGGGAAACGTTCCCGGACCAGACCGGCGTAGCGGTCCCGCAGGGGCCGCCAGCCCTCGGTACAGCTCGGCCTGTCGCCCTTTGCCCGACATCAGCCGGTCCAGTTCGGCGGCCTCCGTCCGGCCGACCCACATGCGGGTCCCGTCGTACGTCAGCACCTGAAGGCGGTGCATGTTGTCAACGACCTTGCCGTACGCCTGGGCCGTCGATCCGCACGCGTTGTTGCCGATCATCCCGCCGATGGTGCAGTTCGGATGGGTGGCGGGCCTCGGCCCGTACTGCAGGCCGTACCCGGCGAGCTGCCGGTTGAGGTCGTCCAGCACGATGCCCGGCTCGGCGACGCACCGCCGGTTGTCGGCGTCGACCGACACCAGCCTGTCGCAGTATTTGCTCCAGTCGAGAACGACGGCGGTGTTGCAGTACTCTCCGGCCGGGCGGGTGCCGCCGCCGCGGGACAGCAGGGGCGCGTCATGCTTCCGGCACACCGCCATTGCTTCCTCGGCCGCCTCCACGGTCCGCGGGACCACCACCCCGATGGGCATCTGCCGGTAGTTCGAGGCGTCCGTCGAATACGCCGCACACGTGCCCGTGTCGAAGCGGACCTCGCCGTCGACACGCACACGCAGGTCCCGTTGCAGAGCCTCGGCGTCCACCTGTGCGGTGGTCCGGCGGACTACAGGCGGGGGCAGGTCGACCGGGTTCATACGCTGCCTTCCACTCACGGATGTCTGACCGGGCAGTCTCAAGGCCGGCGTCTCGGCCGGAAGAAGTCGTCCTCCTGGGCCACGGGCTTCGGAACTGGTCTCTGCGAGCAGCTCACCCTCAACCGGGCCCGGGTATCCCCGCCCGCTCGGCGACAAACCGGATCCGTCGTTCAGCACGCTCCTCCGGGTGCCCGCCCGGTGGCAGCGCCGCTGGGGCCGATTCCCGCCCCTCCGGTTGCCGGAGATCGGCAAAGAAGCATGCCCGTGATGGCCGTATATCGCCTGCACCGTACGCCCCACGCCCCGCAGTGGGGGGTACTCGACCACGGCGTTGAACGGAGGTCTGCGTGCCGCGAAGAGGCGCATCGGGAGGGAGTGGATGCGGTGGCCGGCTGCGGCCCACGGTCCATGACCGGGATGCTCGCACGGGCGCTCCTGGTCGCCCTGGCGTGCGTGCTCGGGCTGCCCGCCGCCGGCGCGGCGCAGGAGTCGCGGGTGCTCGTGACGCGGGTGGACGACACGATCACGCCGGTCATCGCGGACCACTTGGAGGAGGGGCTGCGTACCGCGGAGCGGGACGGTTACGCAGCGTACGTGGTGGAGATCGACACACCGGGGGGACTGTTGGTGTCCACCAGGGAGATCGTGCAGGACTTTCTGTCCTCGCCTGTGCCGGTCATCTCTTACGTGACGCCCTCGGGTGCAAGGGCCGCGTCGGCCGGCGCCTACATCACGATGTCCGCGCACATCGCCGCGATGGCGCCCGGCACGCACATCGGCGCGGGAACACCGGTGACCGGGCAGGGGGAGGAAGCGAGCGACAAAGTGATCAACGACTCGGCCGCGTTCGCCGTGTCGATCGCCGAACGCCGCGATCGGAACACCGAGTTCGCCGAGAGCATGGTGCGCGAAGGAACGTCGGTCGCCGACCGGCAGGCCCTGCGGGACAACGTCGTCGACCTGGTGACCCCCTCCCGGGATTCCCTCCTCGACGACCTGGACGGACGCACGGTCGTCGTGGGACCGCAGGACGCGGCCCGCGAGGTGGAGTTGCGCACCGCGGACGCCCGGGTGGTCGAGCACGACCTGGGGTTCTTCGGCAACCTGCGGCAGTGGCTGGCGAGCCCGGAACTGGCCTTCCTGTTCCTGTCGATCGGAACCCTGGCCGTGCTGTACGAGCTGGCCGCCCCGGGCATCGGCTTCGCCGGCATCGCCGGCGGCATCATGCTGGTGCTCGGGTTCGTGGCGCTGAGTGTGCTGCCGTTTAACGTCGGCGGGCTGCTGCTGCTTCTGCTGGCCGCCGGGCTGTTCGCCGGCGAGGTCCTCACCCCGGGAGTCGGCGTGTTCGCCGCCGGGGGCACCGTGTCGTTGGTGATGGCCGGGATCCTGCTGTTCCGGGGGGAGCTCGGCGTCGATCCCGCGGTGCTCTGGCCCACCGCACTGGTCGTCGGAGGCGGAGCACTCATTGCGGGCCGCCTCGCCTGGCGGGCACGCCGCGCTCCCACCCTGGGCGGCGAGGATGCGCTGGTGGGGCGGGAGGGCGTGGTCACGCGCGCCGAGGGGGGCGCCGGTCAGGTTCTGCTCGACGGGGCGTGGTGGACGGTGCGCGGACGCGACGGCCCGGTGGGGGAGGGAAGCCGCGTGCGCGTGGTGGGCCGTGAGGGAATCGAGCTCATCGTCGAAGACGCACCCGGCCCCGGTGAGGGGCGGGGGCCCACGGAGGAGGAAACATGAACGGTGCACTGACCGGCATCATCGTCGCGGCGGCCGTCGCGCTGCTGCTCCTGCTCATGGCCATCAAGATCGTTCCCGAGTACGAACGCGGGGTGATCTTCCGTCTCGGCCGCATCATCGGAGCCAAGGGGCCCGGCCTCTTCGTGATCATTCCCTTCGTCGACCGCATGATCCGTGTCTCGCTGCGGACCATCACGATGGACATCCCGCCGCAGGACGTCATCACCAAGGACAACGTCACCGTACGGGTCAACGCCGTCACCTACTTCAACGTCGTCGACCCCAACCGCTCCGTGGTCGCCATCGAGGACCACATCAAAGGCACCTCACAAGTCGCCCAGACCACCCTGCGCAGCATCCTCGGCCAGGTCGACCTCGACGAGCTGCTGATCAACCGGGACGAGACCAACCAGCGCCTCCAGGAGATCATCGACCGCGTCACCAACCCCTGGGGCGTCAAGGTCACCCTGGTCGAGGTCAAGGACGTCGAGTTGCCCCAACCCATGCGCCGCGCCATGGCCCGCCAGGCCGAGTCCGAGCGCGACCGGCGCGCCAAGGTCATCCACGCCAAGGGTGAATACGAGGCCGCCGAAACCCTGGCCGACGCCGCCGACCGCCTCGAAGGCCACCCCGCGGCCATGCACCTGCGGATCCTGTCCACCATGGCCGAGATCACCAGCGAACGGAACTCCACCCTCATCTTCCCGCTCCCCATGGAGGTGCTGCGCCTCGTCGACATGCTCCGCCCATCCGAAGAGACCCCCGTCACCACGACGAAATCCTCGTGAACACGCCCCAGGAGGCGGGCGGCCTGCGGCTTGGCCCTTCTCTGAACCCCGAGGTGACCGATGAACTCCCCGATGAACGAAAAGCACGCGTTCGCCAGGATCGAACGGTGTCTCGCGCGTGAGGACCCCGAACTGGCACAGCGCATCAACGCCATCAACAGCCAGTTCACCGACCGGGCCGACGAACGGTTCACGGCGCAGACCGACGAGCGGCTCCTGGACCACACCGACGGCCCGGCCGCAGACCGAGCCGCCGAGGAACACCTCGCCGACCAGCCCGAAGACGGTGGTGAGCGCTCATGGACCACCGTGATCGCGGTGGTACTCACTGCCGTGGCCATCCTCGGACTGCTGCTCACAGCGATCCTGTCGGCACCCGGTGGCAACCAGCAGCCGCCGCAGCCACACGGGCTGGCGCCGCCCGCGGCCGTTGACGTCAACGGAGAACAGACCTGGTCAGACATGCCGTAGCGCCCGCGAGAGGAGTCGAGATGACGGACACCCAGCCGGTCATCGTCGGCGTCGACCACGCCGAGGACCAAGACGCCCTCGTACGGTACGCCGCCCGTCAAGCGGCACTGCACGCGACCCCGCTTCATGTGGTGCATGCCGTCCCACAGCCCAGTCCCTTCGGCGACGCGGCAGCCAAAAACGCCGAAGCACGTGCGGCCGTGCGGCGGGGCGCGGCCCTGGTGGACCGGCTTGAGGCCGTTGCCCGGTCTGCGTGTCCCGATATCGGCACCGCCGGAGAACTGACCCTCGGTGACCCGGCCGGAACCTTGGTCAAACGTTCCGCGGAGGCGTCACTCGTGGTGCTGGGGCATCGCGGCGGTGGCGGCTTCCCGCGCCTCCCTCTGGGATCGGTGAGCCTCCAGGTGGCTACCCACGCCGAGTGCCCCGTGCTGGTGACCCGGCCGGGCGCAGACGCCGACCTGCCGAAGAGGAACGTCGTCGTCGGTGTCGACATCGTTCATTTCCAGCAGGAGGCACTTCGGTTCGCGTTCGCGGAGGCCGCCCGCCGCACCGCCCACCTGGAAGTGGTGCACGCCCTGTACCGCACCCCGCTGCTCCCCGGCCGGAGCGGCATGGCCGAGCCGACGGAGAGGGAGTCCGAGAGCAGGGCACGGCAGTTTCTCATGCAGCGGATCACCGAGTTCGCCAGACGGTACCCGGCAGTCCCTGTCGGCTTGCGGGTCGACTGGGGGGTGCATCCGGCGACGGCCCTGGTGGAGCTGTCCAGGGACGCCGACCTGCTGGTCGTCGGATCACAGGGCAGAACAGGACTGCGCAGGCTGCTGCTCGGCTCGGTGAGCGGCGAGGTGCTGCATACGGCCCTGTGTCCCGTCGCCGTGGTGCCGAGACCGGCGAAGGACGGATAGGCGGAGAGGCGGAAGCCAGGGGCGACAGCGTGACCGTTCGGAGAGCTGGATCTCCCGCACGGTCACCCTCGCCGGTCCGCACACTGTCCACAGCGAGGCTGTCTCACTCTGCGGGGAGCAGCAGTGCCTCGTCGGCGTAGTCGATGGTGATGCGCCCGAAGCCGCTGAGGACGTCGGAGCCGAGCAGGCCCTCAAAGGGCTGAGTCCGTGATGCTCCCGGCATGTCGACGACGACGATGTCGGCCGGATCGAGGGCAACTTGTCCGGCCTGCCACTCGCGCACCTCGACCACGGGCGCGCGGTCGGTGCCGATGACGCCGCTGATGGGCCGCCGTTCTCCGGTTCTGGGCAGGTTCAGCTTCCGGGCGATGTCGTCGTCCACGACACTCGCGGAGGCGCCGGTGTCCAGTACGAAGGTGTAAGGACCCTCGCCTTCGATGGTGACGGGTATGAGGGCCATGGTCTGGCCGGCGCGTTCGACGACCGTGAGAGGGATCCGGCGGGTGTCGGTCGCGTCGGGCGACGGCGTGCCGGAACCGGTCGAGGGATCGGCACATCCCGCCACGAGTGCGGTTGCGAGGCACAGCGCCGCCCAGCCGCCGGTGAGACCCTTGAAAGGAGGCATGGCGGCGCTCTTTCGACTCATCGCGGACGGTGCCTCAATGGGTCCCCATCCGCCCCGAGAGCAAACGTGGCGCCGTCGGAAGCCCAGGACACGGTAGTTCGCCCGAAAGGTGACGGTTTGGTCAGTCGCCAGGCGTGTCGGTGCCCCGCGTATCCCGGATCTCAGCCGTCGGCCGATCCTCCGCCGTGACCGAGTTCCAGCACGGTCTTGACGTCGCCGGGCTCTCGTTCGAATGCGTCGCGGAAGCGGGACAGCGGCAGCCTGCGGGTGATGAGCCCGTCCAGCCACTCGTGATCCGCTGCGGCGAGCACCGTGGCGGCCTGGGCGTAGTGGTCCCGATTGGCGTTGACCGACCCGATCACCGCGGCGTTGTCCATGACCATGGTGCGGTTGAGGTGACCTGCGTCCACCTCGAGGGTCCGCCCCACCGGCGACAGGCCGGTCGGGCACAGCACGCCGTAGGGCCCGATGGCGGCCATGGCCCCGAACGCCACGGCGGCGGCTCCGGTCGCCTCGATCACGATGTCCGGCCGCGTCATGTCCATGGCACGGTCGACCCCGCTGCTGTGGTACTCGGCGCCGAGTGTTCGTACGAGGCTTGGTTTGGGCCCATTCGTGACGCGATCCAGGACGTGGACGTCCAGGCCCCGCTGCACGCCGATCAGTGCCGCCAGAAGCCCTATCGGACCGGCACCGGTGACGAGTACCGACCGTGGTTCGGCCCAGGAACGGGCCTGGACACACGTGATCTGGTCCCACGCCTTGGTCGCCACGCTGGCGGGCTCCAGCAGCACACCGACACCCGCCGGCACGGCGTCCAGGCGTACCGCGTAGTCCGCCTCCACCGTCCACAAGGTGCTCGCGAATCCGTCGAGTTCCTTGATGCCCCGCTCGGTGTAGCGGCCGTTGCGGCACATGTCGAAGTGACCGTGTGCGCAGGCTCCGCAAGGCACCGGATCAGGGCGGCGGACCACCCCGGTCACCAGGTCACCGGGCCGGAAGCCGGAGCCGGGGGGAGCTCGCAGCACCCGGCCGAGGGACTCGTGGCCGATCACGAGACGGTCGCGGCCCTCCGGCGGATGTCCGTGGGTCCCGTCGACGATCTCCAGATCGGTACCGCACACCCCCACCGCGATTCCCTCCACCAGGAGCTCACCGGGGCCGGGGGTGCGGTCACGGAGGGTGTCGAGGCGGAGCGAGTCGCGGTGTCCGGGGGTGACTGTGAGCGCGTCCATGCCCGTCGTGAGTACCCGGCCTCATCGGGTGGACACTTCGGATCCCGCCCGCCGGCGTCCTGGCGGCGCAGGGCGTCGGCGGTTCCTCAACGGTGGGCAATGGCGCGTCCGGCTCCCATGCCCGCTTGCTCTCCCTATCGTTGATCATGAACCGCGAGAGCGAGGGCTGCCTGTGATCTTCCTCCGGCGGACTCGTCTGAAGGCGCACGCAGTGAGAGGCGAGATCCGGCGGTCGGCGGGGAGCGTCGCCGCAGGACTCGACGGCAGGTTGCTGGCCAGCGAGGCCGGCGGGCTGGTGCGCAAGGCATTCCCCAGCCACTGGTCCTTCTACCCTGGACATCAGCTTCGATGTGCGCGACGGGCTGCTGGTCCGTCAGACATGCTGCGGATCTTCTCCACGGGCGCCTTCCGCAAGCCCCGCGAAGGGAACTGGGTGATCGGCGTCGCCCTGTTCCTGCTCGCCATCGCGGAAGGCTTCGCCGGCTACTCGCTGCCGGACGATCTGCTGTCCGGGACCGGCCTGCGGATCGCCCAGGGCATCATGCAGCGGGCGGGTCCGGGGCGAACGAACCGCAACGTGGTCGGCAAGCCGATGCTCCCGCAGTTCGCCACAGCCTCGAGCGGGCTGTTCTTCATGGTCTTCGGGGTGCTGGCACTGCTCGGCGGGCTCGCCCAGATCAACTCTGCCTCCAGGACCAGCAGCGCGGCCGTGAGCACGGGGAAGGTGAAGATCGGCATCCGGAACATCGTCATTTCGGGGGCGCGCAGACACAGGGTGGTGGTGATGAAGTTGACCGCCCCCAAGGTGGTGCTGACCCCGGTGACCACCAGTCCCATGGTCCACAGACCTCCGCCCTCGCTGGGGCTGTGCAAGTCGGCCGCCCCGCCCGGCAGCAGGAAGCCGCTGACGACCATCAACCCGCCGAACAGGACATCCAGTACGACAGCGCGTTCACCCGGGGGAAGGCCACATCGGGTGCCCCGATCTGTAGCGGCATCACGGCGTTCGCGAAGCCCGCGAAACATGGGAGTCGCGAACAGCAGCATCATGATCGTGCCGTGCATGGTGAACAGCTGGTTGTACTGGTGGAGGGTGACCAACTGAACACCGGGGCGGGCGAGTTCCGCCCGCATCAGCATCGCCGTCACGCCGGCCAGGAGGAAGAAGCCGAACGCGGTCACCACCTTGTGATCGGTGGTCCGCGTCAGACGCACCAGAGCGCGCCCGAATGCCGGCCCCGAACGGCCGCGCCTTCCTCATCGTCCGCCTCATGCCGGCCAGCAGTCGGAGGCATGCCGGGTGGTGATGTGGGTGGCCGTGCCTTGATCGCTGCGACCGGTGGAGTGCATGGCCTGCGCCGGAGCTCCCCTTGCGCGGCGGTCCGCGTGTCGGTGGAGACGGTCCCGGGTACCCGGCGGCGCACGAGATGGCATCGGCTTGACGACGTGTGAAGAAGGCGTACAGGCGCCGGCGGACCTCGCCGCGGGCGACGATGGGGCGCCGCCGCGTCTGTGGGGCCGCCTGGGCGATCTCGGGCTCGCCTGACAGAGCCCGGGCACCGGAGCACTGCTCCGCGTACGCGGGGTCCTGACCGCGTCTGTGTGCCCGATCCGGCGTTCTCACCAGCCTGGGGCTGACCCGTTGGGGACGAACGAGGGAGGTGGCTGCTGTGCGGGCGACGTTCTCACTGGGTCGTGTGGCCGGTATTCGAGTGGGCGTGCACTGGAGCGTCCTGGTCATTTTCGTCGTGATCCTGGTGGGGCTGGCCGGGGGCGGCTTCCGGGACGCTCATCCGGACCGCCCTGCCTGGCAGTACTGGCTTGCCTCAGGAGTGACCGCGGTGGTCTTCCTGTTGTCGCTGCTGGCTCATGAGATCAGCCACGCGCTCGTGGCCCGCCGCAACGGTGTGTCCGTGGACGACATCACCCTGTGGCTGCTCGGCGGGCTGGCCCGGCTCAAGAGCGAAGCAGCCACCCCCGGGGCGGAACTGCGCATCGCCGGTGTGGGGCCACTGGTCAGCCTGGTACTGGGGGTGCTGTTCGCCCTGGCGGCCGGCCTTCTGGCGGGATTCACCGAGGCCGGGCTCGTCGTGGGGGCGCTGGCCTGGCTGGCGGGGATCAACATCCTCTTGGCCGTCTTCAACGCCTTGCCCGCCGCCCCGCTGGACGGCGGCCGGCTGCTGCGGGCGATCGTGTGGTGGAAGACCGGCAGCCCGCTGCGAGCCACCGCCGTGGCCACTACCGCAGGCCGGGTACTGGGGTGGGTGCTTGTCGCTGTCGGCTTGTACCTCGTCCTCGCCGGGGCTGTATTCAGCGGGATCTGGCTGGCCGTCATCGGCTGGTTCGTCATCGCGGTGGCCACGGCGGAAGGCGGGCAGGCGAGACTTCGCGAAATGCTGAGCGGCATCCCGGTCAGCGACGCGATGACGCCCGACCCGGTGACCGTCCCGGGCACCACCACGGTCAGCGAGTTCCTCACCGACCCGCGCTACCGATACCGCCATTCGGCCTTTCCCGTCGTCGACGACGGGGACGTGCTGGGCCTGGTCACCCTGAAGGGCGCGGACAACGTCCCGGAGACCGAGCGAGCGACCACCACCGTCGAACGTGTGATGGTGCCGGTCGGCGACGTGCCGACGCCTCACCCCGACGACCCGCTGGCGCGGCTCGTGCCCGAGCTGCAGGCCAACTCCACCCACCGTGCGCTCGTACTGGAGGGGAAGCGCCTGGCCGGCATCGTCACCTCCTCCGACATCAGCCGGGTCACCTCCTGGCTCAGCTCCTCTTCCGTGTGGCGGAGCCGGACCCTTTGACCTCAGCGCTGAACTCGCCCTCCTCGGTCGCGTCGCGACGTTCACCGTCGTCTCCGACTGGTGGGGCGACAACGGTCCCCTTCATCGGTCCTGTCGCCGGCGGCGTCCTGGCCGTTGCCGTCGCCCTGCTGACCGGAAGTCCTCTCCAGGCACTGTGGGCCGCCCTGGTCATCGTGGCCGTACAGCAGGCCGAGAGCCAGTCGTCTCGCCTCTCGTCCTTGGCAAGGCCGTTCGTCTGCCACCGATCGTCGTGCTGGTCGTCGTGCTGATCGGTGCGTCGTGATGGAGGCCCAGGCTCGCGGAGGGCCCGAAAGGAGTCGTGCGGGCGTTCAGCGGTACCGGCGGCCTCCCCGGCGGAACCGCATCGCGGCATAGGCGAGTGCACAAGCGAAGACGACCACGCCGATCGCGAGCAGGTACAGCAACCCCTCGACCACGGCACCGATGAGGCCCAGGACCACTGCCACGAGGATGAGGAACAGCAACAGAGCCATCCTGACCTCCTTCCGCCATGCCACCGCGCCTAAGTTGGTAGCTTTCATCCAGTTCCCCCTTACTTCCGGTTGATGCTGCTTTCCTTGCGCTGCTTGTCCGGGCCGTCGGCAAGGTCTCGGGCGTTCATTGGTGGCAGAGGTCGACGAACGTTCCCCAGGTACGCCCGGAGCGAGCTGCGCCTCGGGGTCATCTCTGTGAGAGTCGACGAAAAAGGAGTACATCGCCATCGCGAACGCCACGGCGCTCGTGGACGCAGGAGGGCGACAGAAGCCGTGGCTGGTGCGATCAGACGCATGGCGGCTGTGGTGGCTTGCCTGCTGCGGGCGTTCCCGCACGTGGAAAACGCCCTCCAGTTCTGCGGTCCACCGCTAGGGTCGGCACCGACGCCACCACCACATCGTCCCCGCCGAACGAGGCCCCGCCCGACGACTGAATGGAGGACCGGTGCTGGACATCGGCGCCCTGACCTGGGCCGTCACCGTCGGCCTGATTCTCGCCCTGCTCGCTGTCGACCTGATCCTGGCCGCCGCGCGCCCGCACCGGGTCGGCTTCGGTGAGGCCACCGCGTGGTCGGTGTTCTACATCCTCGTCGCGGTGGGCTTCGGCGTCTGGTTCGCCGCGCGATACGGCGGAGAGTTCGGCACCGAGTACTTCGCGGGCTACATCGTCGAGAAAAGCCTGTCGGTGGACAATCTGTTCGTCTTCGTGATCATCATGGCCACCTTCGCCGTGCCGGCGGAACACCAGCACAAGGCGCTCACCTTCGGCATCGTGCTCGCCCTGGTCATGCGCGCGATCTTCATCGCGCTCGGCGCCACCCTGCTGGCGCTGTTCTCGTTCATGTTCCTGCTGTTCGGGCTGCTGCTGATCTACACCGCCGTGCAGTTGTTCCGGCACCGCGACGAGGACCCCGACATCGAGGACAACGTCATGGTCAAGGCCGCCCGCCGGGTCCTGCCCATCAGCGATGACTACATCGGCGGCAAGCTCACCACCCGCGTCGAGGGGCGGCGGGTGGTCACCCCGCTGTTCATCGTCCTGCTCGCCATCGGCAGCATCGATCTGCTCTTTGCGCTCGACTCCATCCCCGCGGTGTTCGGCGTCACCCAGGAGCCCTACATCGTCTTCACCGCCAACGCCTTCGCCCTGCTCGGCCTGCGCGCCCTGTTCTTCCTCGTCAAAGGACTGCTGGACCGGCTGGTATATCTGTCGGTCGGGCTCGCGCTGATCCTCGCCTTCATCGGCGTCAAGCTCATCCTGCATTGGGCCCATGTCGACCTGCACGAGGCAGTCCCCGAGATCCCCACCCCGATCAGCCTCGCCGTGATCGCCCTCGTCCTCGCGGTCGTCACCGTGGCAAGCCTGCTGAAGACCAGACGCGACCCGACCGCCAAGGCCCATCCCGGCTCCCTGCGCGCCCATCCCCCCAAGCCGGCCGACTCCGGCCAGGAAGCCGGCCCCCCCTGAACTCCGCCTCTCAAGGGGGCAGGCCGGCTGTGCCCGGGACTGCCAGGCAATCCACGCACCCGCACGGGTTCAGCCACTCAGCCAGCGTGCCGCTCCAGGGATGGTCCGTCCGAGCGGCAAGGCAAGCTGACCGCCAGTGCTCCGGGTGAAGCCGGAACCCGAGGCTGGGCCGAACGCGGGAGGCCGGCTGTCGTGTCGGCAGCGTCGTCGACACCCGCTATGACGACTCGGCCTGGGCCTCTCGGTCGTCGAGTCCCATTACGCCGTGACTGTCCGGCCGGTTCTCCAGCGCGTGCGAGGACGGCCTGATCATGCCACCGCCTCTCGCTGGGCTCCGACTCTTCTTCCTCGTCCGGCAGGGTGGACATCGTCCACGGCGATATTCACCTCCACGACTTCCAGGCCAGTCATCTGTTCCACCGCCTAGATGACATGGGTGCGCACGCCCCCCGCTGCGTCCGTGATCGAAGCGCCGTACTCGACGACCACGTCCAGATAGATGGCTGCCTGGCGCTCCCCGCCCTCTACTGTCACTCCCTGAGTGACACCGCTTCCCCCGCCGGGTACGCGGTCGCGCACCGCCCCGAACGCCCTGGCCATCCCGCCTCCCAGGTTGTGGATCTCGGGGATCTCGCGCGCGGCCATGCCCGCGATCTTGGCTACGACACCGTCCGCGATGCTGGTGTTCCCGCGTCGCCCCGGAGGGGTGTCGGTGCGATTCGTGGTCTGCGTCATGGCGGTCCCCTCGCGATGATTGGCGCAGGCTTTGCTTGGGGGCACCTTGTGGCCTGGTTTTGAGGCGTGTGCATGGATCGACCGGCCTTGAACGCTCTTCAATCATTGCCCCGGAGGCGTAAGCGGCGTCGGCCGTTGGCTCCTGGGCTACCGGGGGCCAATCGCTCAGGTCTCACCTGTGCGGTGGGGAAGCGGATCATTCGGCGGGCTGCAGCGGGTGTGAGGGCCAGTTGAGGAGGCGGGCGCCGAGCGCGGCGGTCTGCAGGATGTACCGCTGCTCGGGATCGGTGGGGTCGTGCCCGGTGAGCTCGCGGATGCGGGTGAGTCGGTAGGTGACCGTGCGTACGCTCACCCCGAGGTGGCGCGCCGTGGTGGTGTTCATGCAGCCGCTGGCGAAGTACGTGGTCAGGGTGTCCAGGAGTGCCTTGGGGCCGCCGCGTGCTCCTTGGAGGCCGCCGAGGACGGTGGTCACCAGGTCGGTGATGGCCGCGCGGTCTCTGCCAAGCACCTGGAAGACCAGCAGGTCCGAGGCATGCACGAGGGGAGCGGTCCGGCCGAGCAGGTCGGCGAGGTCGAGGGTGCTGCGGGCTTCCTGGTAGGAGCGGACGATGCCACTGGGGCCGGGCCGGGGTCGGCTGACGGCGATCCGGTACGGCTCGTCAACGGCGTCGCCCACCTTGGCGGCGAAGCAGTCGGAGACGTCCGGGGCTGCGCCGGGTGACACGCATACGAGCAGGCCGTCCTTGGTGGTGATGAGCACGTCCCGCGATCGGAACCGGGCGGTCAGGGCTTCCTCGACATAGCGGGTGGTGTCGTCGCCCGCCTCGAACGGGCTCTCGGCACGCGCGACGGTCACCCGGTGCGGTCCGACCAGCCGCAGCCCGAATCGTTCCGCCCGCTCGGCGAGCCGGCCGAGGTCGGTGCGGCCGTCAAGGAGGTCGCCGATGAATTCCCGACGCGTCGCCTCTTCGCCGCGGATGGCTGCCAGGTGGGCGGTCTCATAGCCCTCGGTCAGCGCCACCGTCGCGTCACCGATCGCCCGGATCATGGCGGAGGCCACCTCTTTGAGGTCCTGAGGCTCTGTGGCCCGCCCGCCACCGGGGAGGTCGTTCCAGGTGTGGCAGACAGACTCCACGCATTCGGCGACCAGGAGCCGCAGAGCTGTACCACGGTCGGCCGCGGCGGTGGCGAGCTGTTGCAGGGCCTGGAGCTCCTCCGGCCGTAGCCGCTGCTTGCGGAGAGCGACCCCTGAAATGCGCTCCAGGAGATCGTTGACATCCACCCTAGAAGCCGGAGGCTTGCTTGCGGTGGCAGGTGCGGCCCGCGGTGCGGGCGCGGTGGCATCTGGTGTCGCCGTGTGCGACTTCTCGCGGCGCTTTCGCATCGGCATGCTCCCAATTTTGCCGGTAGGTGGCAAAAGGAGGGGTTCGAGACGTCCTTGTTTGCTCGAACTCGGCAGGCGTCCGACCTGGCCGCAAGGGTAATCCCGTGAGTAAAAAGCCTGCTGGAGACCGACGTGAGCAAAGGGGTACCTGGTGTGCCTCACCCATCCTCGTGGTCCCGCTGCCGATGGAGGTGCCGCGCCTGGTCGACATGCTTCCGCTGCCGAAGTCGCGCAGAACGGTGCCCGCACCGCTTGGCCGAGACCCTTGCCGGCGGCCACGCACTCTGCGGGGAGTCCTCAGCTCGGAAGGGAGGCAGGTGATCGGTATGGCCTCCTCGATGGACGACCGGCGCCTCGCCGGGATCGAGCGTCATCTCGCCCAGGAGGATCCCGGGCTCGTCTCGCTGATGGACGCGCTGAGCCGCCAGTTTCCCCACGAACCGGATGACGCGGACCGACTCAAGGACAACAGCGGACGGTCCGACCTGTGCCGCAGGCTGGTTGTGGCACTGATCACCGCTGCGCTGGTGGGCCTGCTCCTCGCGGCGTTCTTCACCAAGCGGCCCCCGGCCGACGACAACCAGGAGCCACCGGCGAGGGGCCTCGCTCCGGCCGTGGCTGTCCACACCCAGCGCAGCAGCTCCCGGGCCCGGACAGGCAACCCTTCGACGCTGCCCGAGCAACGGGCGTCGGCGACCGTGCTCCCGAGGAGGGAGACCTATGCATGCAGGTGATCTCACGCAACCGTACGGATCGGTCCCCACGGATACCGATGCCCTGGAAGCGGTGAGACTGCTCGTCGACCACGGGCTGCCGGGACTGCTCGTCGTCGACCCGGCCGGTCGGCCGTTCGCGATTCTTCCGGCCAGCGATGTGGTCAGGACGCTGGTCCCCGGCTGCATCCAGGAGGACCCGGTGCTCGCTGCCGTGATCGACGAACCGCATGCCGATCGCCTGTGCCGCGCACTGGCGGGACGCAGGCTCGCCGGACTCCTCCCCAGGGAGCGGCCCTTCCTGCCCGCCGCCGCTCCCGATGGCTCGGCCATGGAACTGGCCGAGCTGATGGCCCGGACCCGAAGTCCCCTCATCGCTGTCGTCGAAGGGGGTGCCGAAGGCTCCGGCCGCCTCCTCGGCGTCGTCACGGCCAACCACCTGCTGGAACGGCTCCTCCAGGCGTGAGGAGCACGGCCGGCGAGAAGTACCGGCACGCCCTGCTCGACCACTGAAGGGCCGACCCCATGCCCGGTGGCAACCGCAAGAACCGCACCTTCCTCGGCCGTCTCCCACTGCCCGAGCGTGCGTTCATGCTGGACGCCCTGCGCGCCGAGACCGTCGGGGGCATGGTGCTGCTGGCGGCGGCCGCCGTGGCGCTGGTGTGGGCCAACAGCCCGCTGAGCGATGCATACGAGTCCGTACGGGACTTCCACTTCGGCATCGACGCACTCGGGCTGGACCTCTCCGTGGCGCACTGGACGGCCGACGGACTGCTGGCGATCTTCTTCTTCGTGGCCGGCGCGGAACTCAAACGCGAGTTGGTGGTCGGCGAACTGCGCCACCGGCACACAGCGGCACTGCCCGTGATCGCGGCGGTCTGCGGCATGGTCGTACCGGCCCTGGTCTACGGACTGGTCGCCACCTCCATGGGAGGAACGTGGAACGGCTGGGCGGTACCCATGGCCACCGACATCGCCTTCGCGCTGGGCGTACTCGCGGTCATCGACACCCATCTGCCCGCCGCGCTGCGCGCCTTCCTCCTCACGCTCGCGATCGTCGACGACCTGGGCGCCATCATCGTCATCGCGCTCTTCTTCACCTCGACGATCAACTTCCCCGCCCTCATCGGCGCGGTACTCGGGCTGGCGCTGTTCTTCCATCTGCACGACCGACGGCGTGTGCACGGCTGGTACTGGTACCTGCCCCTCGCGCTGGTGATCTGGGGCCTGACGTACGCAAGCGGCGTGCATGCCACGGTGGCCGGAGTCGCCATGGGACTGCTGCTACGGGTGGCGAGGGACGGTGAGGAAGGCCGGCGTCCGGCCGAGCACATCGCGCACCTCGTCCGCCCGGTCTCCGCCGGGGTGGCCGTCCCGCTGTTCGCCCTGTTCGCGGCCGGCGTCACCGTGTCCGGCGACACGCTCGGGGACGTGATCACCGGCGCGGAGCCGCTGGGCGTGGCCCTTGGCCTGGCCGCCGGCAAGGTTCTCGGCATCTTCGGCGGCTCCTACCTCGCCGTCCGCTTCACCGGAGCCCGCCTGAGCCGGGAACTCGCCTGGGCGGACGTGGTCGCCGTGGCCATGCTGGCCGGGATCGGCTTCACCGTCTCACTGCTGATCGGCGAACTCGCCTACCCCGACCCGGCGGACCTCGAGCACATCAAGGCCGCCGTCCTCCTCGGCTCCCTGACCTCCGCCCTCCTGGCGTGCGTGCTGCTGAGGGCACGGAACAGCAAGTACCGGCGGCTCTACGAAGAGGAGAACCTCGACGTCAACGCCGACGGCATCCCCGACATCTACCAGCGTCACAACGCCGACCCGGACAGTCCCAGCGAGGACGGGCCCCGGCACGGCGGCGACTTAGGCACCGCGTCCACACCCGAAAGGGGAGCCCCGTGCTCAGAAGATCCACACCTTCGGCCGTCCGCCCCTGGCGAGTGAGACCGTCAGCGGGTGGACACCGCGCCGGCCCGGCCCCGTGGCAGCCCCCGCCCGTCGGCTCGGGCACAGGACCGTCGGCCTCAGTCCCAGGTGAAAACGGTGGCTACGGGCCATGAGGTACCTCCCGAGGCAGGTCCCCACATGTCCTTCAAGTGTACGAATCACAAATCTCGACAAGCGCCGTCTCAGCGGCCCGGGAGAGCCCTGGACGCATCATCTGATCCTTCGCTCTCCCGGTCGAAGGAAAGGCCCTGGCCATGGACTGCCACGAATGTGTCCAGCAAGGTCGTACGGCAACCGCGGTCGCCGTGTGCAGCGTCTGCGGAGCGGGCGTGTGCACCGATCACGTGCGCTCCGAGAGCGAGATGCTGCGCGGGCCCGCGCACCCGGGCAAGGTGATCCACGACCGAGCGGCGCGCCGGCTGACCTGCCCGGTGTGCCGGGCAGCGGAGGAATCCCCATGAGCCCTGCTGTCGGCGACCGCCGCACCTGCGCGCAATCGGTTGCCGTCACCGTTCGCTCCGTTGCGTGTTGAGGACGTCCACCGCTTCGCGTGTGTCTCCGACCGTCGCGAAGTCGACCGCGATGAAGGTGACTGGCCTTCCGCGCTGCCGCTCGCACGCCCGCACCCTTTCCAGCACATGCTCCCGGGAGTTGACCCGGCCGGCGTCCAGCCGGTTCGAGCCGCCGACCGCGACGAAGTGGTTGAGCAGGAACAGTTGCCCGTCAGTGCCGCCACGGTTCGGCCGGCACGTCATCTCCTCTGGGCTGCGGAATGCGAACGGCGTCTCCATGCCGTAGCGGTAGAAGTTGCGGTACCAGGGCGCGGGGCCGTCCGCCTGTTCGGCGAAGACGATCAGCCGCCGACCCCTGTCGATCATGTCGCCCAGCGTCGGCCACGGACGGGAGGGGTCCGGGGCAGGCTCGTACAGCAAGTCCGACAGTCCCGCCTGTTCGAAGGCCCCCTCTGTCTCCTCAGGGGTGATCCCGTCCTGCACGATCAGCGTGACGATCTCCGTCGAATGCGTTCGCAGCCAGTCCCCGATCTCCCGCAGGGTGGGTACCAGTTCCACCGCGCCGGCGCCGCAGACCGAGTGGCACAGCCACAGGCCCTCTCGAGGCGGGTTCACCTGTTCGAGCGTGCGGGTGAGCTGTTGCCGCAGGCGCGGCGAGAAATCCGAGGTGCTCAGACGGTCGGCGACCTCCTTGGGCTGCTCCCAGTGATGGGTGTCGATCTGCAGCGCGCGCACCCCGGCGTTCAGCTGACCCGTGATGTCGGGGTCCTGCGCGGGGCCGATGAACTGATGCGCCGTCGTGGCCATCGCGTTGTGCGACGTGAGGTGGGCGACCTCGTCGTACCGCATGTCGCACAGGCGGGCGCTGCCCTGGCAGATACGCGGGGCCGACTGGGGGATCGTCTGCACGGCCAGGACCACACTGACCGCGACCGCTGCGGCCACCGCAGCGCCCGGCAGCGCCCGGCGCAGGCGGGGAGCGGCGAGGGACGGCAGGACAGGTCGGGTCTGCCAGACCCAGCTCACGGCGACGAGCAGGGCTCCCACGGCCGGCGGAAGTGTGGCGACCGAGGTGGCCGTGGTGAGCAGTCGCTCGATTGCCGTGCTCTGCACATCGTCGATGAGCCGGGCCACGGCAGGCGGCCAGGACGAGGGAGCATCGACCGGCGAGCCGCTCGCCGCCAGGCCGACGAGGGCAGCCGCCAGTGCGATCAACAGACCGGCCGTGGCCAGCGCCCAGCCAAGCGGCATCAGCCGCCGCGCGATGCCCGGCGGACCGGAGCACCACATCAGGGCCAGAGCGGCGAGACCCACTCCGGCGGCGAGCGGCTCCACCACCTCCTGCAGCAGACGGGTGGCCAGCCGCATGCGATCGAGCGGATCCAGGACCTTGTCCGAGACCTGAAGATCGGTGGTGATGACCCACGTGCCCCCGTCCGCCTCACGCAGTACCGCGGCGGCAGCGGCACGCGTGCGTTCGGAAACGGCGGCCGGCGCGACGGCGGCCAGTGCGGAGGCCACATCCCCGCCCTCCAGCGCGGTGCGGATCTCCGGCTCGAGTTCCCGTCGGTCTGCCTTCGGTGCGACTCTCAGCAGCACGGCGGTGGCCCGCTCCGCCTGATCGGGGGAGAGGGCCAGTGAGGGCAGCCCTTGGGGGCGCTCTCCGGCGACCAGCTCGGCCACCGTCTGCTCCAGGCGCTTGGCGAACGCCTGGAAGTCGGGCTCGGACCGCTGCTGTATCGAGGCGATCGCGTCGCCGAAATAGGTCTGGGCGATTCTGCCGACGTTCTCGGCGAGTGGTCTGACATCCACCCTCAGACGCAAGGAGCCCCGATCGCCTTCGAGGTAGGCGATCACCTCGGTGATCTGCTGGTTCACCATGGCCCGCAGCGTCTCGGGAGGAAGCACGATCTTCAGGTTGGAGGTCGCCGCGGATTCGGGGACGGGCAGGCGGGCCAGCAGGTCCCGGGTGAGGGTCGCGCTCTGCCGGGCGACGAGTACCTCGTCGTAGAGACGCTCGTAGACCCGTTCCTCCTCCAGGACCCTGCCGTAGAAGCCGGCGTTGAGCACGGTGCTCCGCACAGTGGCCGCGGCAGTCAGGACGGCCAGGCACAGCACCGCCACCACCCAGGCCGTCGGATGCAGCCACCTCGCGCCGCACGACAGCCCTCGCATCCCTCCATCGTGGTTGCATTCCCCGGGGCAAGCCACCCGCAGCCGGAGACCAACGTAGTAGGGAAAGGCGGCCGGGCAGGACTGATGTCCGCTCCCGGACACCTGCCGAAGGCATGAATTCATGGCTGCGCCACCGGACTGTGGAGTGCCATGACCGCGATGGGTCGGGCAGCTTACGAGGACGGGACCATATGGTCCGTGTCTGCATCGCCGCGGCGGTCGCCCCCCGCCTGAATCGTCTGCGCCGAGCAGCCGAGGCAACGATCTGGCACCTCACTCGCCGGGGCGGCCTCGGCCGGCTGATCATGACCGCGATGTGGCGGCTGTCCCACCGGCTCCCTGGGCGAGAGTGGACGGCAGGGCTGGTCGGACCGCTCGGCATGGCCGCTGTTGTGGGCACCTGGGCGCTTGCCCTCGTGCTGGGAGGCTCTGGTCGGGTTCGTCCTGCTGTCGGTCACCGTGGCATGGGTCCTGGGGCTCTACCCGGCTCTGGCCCGCAGGAGGGCCCTGGCGGTTCGCCTCTCCCTGCTCCGGCGCGCCGACCCGGATCTGCGCCTTCTGGAATCATCCGCGGGCGCGACCACGCTGGACAGTCTCGCCGCCGAAGTGGTGCATGCTCGCCTCGACTTCGCCCAATGTCCGGAGACGTACTACTTCCAGGAAGACGAGGACCGCATGTCGCTGGCCGCCATGGTGGGTCACCGACTGACGGCCGGTGTGCTGTCCGCCGCTTTGGACGACCTGGCTGGAACCCTTGACCAGCGGCATCTGCGCATCGGCGGGGAGCGGCGTAGCGTATTCGCCGCCTACGCCGCCGATCACCGGCAGGCCGGCGGCGACGAGGAAGCCAACGGCTGATACTCCAGTGCAGCGGCGATCATCTCGTACGCCAGGCGGAGCTTGGTTGGGAACCGCACCCCCTGAGACCTCCCGCCGTGAGAGAGCGGGTGGTCGATCGGCGCCGATCGCAGCTCGGTGACTTGGGCGCGGAAGAGGCCCGACCTGGGAGTTCTCGATGGAACTGTGGTGCCGGTGTCCGGCCGCTGCACTCCGGGCGAGGCCGGCCTTTCCTTGCAGAATCGGGTCTCGTCCGCCGATCGACCCGCCACCGTCGTGCCCGGAGGTGTTGGACGACGAAAACGCCGATGACGTCACGGACGGCGTCGGCGTTGGGGAGGGTGTATCGCCACCGGCACACCAGGGCCCGTGGCCTGACCGTCCTGTTCAAGCGCATGCCATCGGTTCCTGCGCCCGATGCTCGACAGGCGGTCGTGGAGGTGCCCGCAGCGATCACCAGCCGGGCCGTCCCCCGCTGACCAGGCCCGGACAAGGAGCGCCACTCCCGTCGGCTTCCCGGGGATCGCCCTGTGCACTGCGATGCCGGAGACTCCTGTTTGAGGGCCTGCGTCGGTGTGGGCCGCGGGGAGGTGACCGGCGTGCTCGAGGTCCCGCTCTGGTTGTGGGTGGCGTTCGCCGCGACCGTGGTGGTTTCGCTGGCGGTGGACCTGCTGGCCCACCGCGCCGCACACGTCATCGGCTTCAAGGAGGCTGCCGCCTGGAGCGCCCTGTGGGTGGGCCTTGCTCTGGTCTTCGGCGCGGTTGTCTTCCTCGTACTCGGCACGACGGCCGGCACCGAATACACCACCGCATGGCTGCTGGAGAAAAGCCTGTCGGTGGACAACCTCTTCGTCTTCGCCGTGATCTTCGCCTACTTCAGGGTGCCCCGTGCCTATCAGCACCGCGTCCTGTTCTTCGGCGTGATGGGCGCCCTCGTCTTCCGCGGGATCTTCCTCACCCTCGGCGTCGCCGTGGTCAGCCGCTTCACCGCGGTGCTGTTCGCCTTCGCGGCGGTGCTCTTCTACAGCACCTACAAGCTCCTCAAGGGCGACGAGGAGGGCTTCGATCCCGGCAAGAGCTTCGCCCTGCGGCTGCTCCGCAAGGTCATCCCGGTGCGGAACGAGTACGCGGGCATGAAGTTCTTCGTCAAGGAGGCCGGCAAACGCGTGGCCACCCCGCTGCTCGCGGTGGTCGCCGCGATCGAGGCAGCAGACCTGGTCTTCGCCGTCGACAGTGTTCCCGCCGTTCTCGCCGTCAGCCACGACCTGTTCATCGTCTACACCAGTAACGCGTTCGCCATTCTGGGCCTGCGTGCGCTGTATTTCCTCCTTGCCGGACTGCTGGACCGTTTCCACTACCTGAACATGGGCCTGGCGGTCATCCTGGGCTTCATCGGTGTCAAGCTGGTCTTCCAAGCGGCCCACAAGACGATCAGCCCCAGTGTCCCGGAGATTCCCTCGCCGATCAGCCTCGCGGTCATCGTCGTCGTACTGGCCGTATCCGTCGTACTCAGTCTGCGGCGACCCGCGCCACCCCAGCCGACACCTGCCGAAGAGCCGGGGCAGTGGAGCGGTCCGGCGGGGCGTACCGATCGCGCGGACGATGACTGACCATGCGACCTGTCTCCTTCCCGGACCAGGCAACCTATCGTTAAAGAATGAGTAAACCCGAGCATGAGACCGGCCCTCAGGGGACGCTGCTGTGCCCGGTCTGCAGGCGTCCCCTGGATATGACCATCAAGAGACGGCACAAGACCTTGGGCGTTGTTGTGCCCGTCTGGGGTCCGGGCCCCTGCCGCAACCCCGACTGCCCCGAGTACCTGGAGGAGCCGGAGCACACTGACGGGCAGTGACAGCGCCGCAGGACCGGGTGGAGGGGGGCGCTCAGTCCGCGTCCCGCTCACCGTGCACTGTCGGCGAGGACCGTGCAGACGCGGTCGGTGCGGCTGCCTGGTCCGCCGGGTGAGCCGATCAGTCGAAATAGGATGCGAGCGAGCCGCGACGCCGGACGTCGAGCGTCGCACAGTGGAAGGAGCCGCCGAACGGCGCGTAGTGCAGCAGGTCGCACGGGATCGGCTCGAACCCCCACTTCTCCAGCGCGCGCAGCATGCCGGTGTGGTGCCGCTCCGCGATCACCCGCTTCTCGTCGACCATGAGCACGTTCATGCTGAGCCATTTGCCGCACATCGAGGTGATCCTGAGCAGCCGCTCGTCGATCGGGTCGGGCTCGGGGGCGACCAGGACGTCCCACGAGTCCAGGACGTCGGGCAGGTGGTCGACGTCGACGTACTCGGGGTTGACGAGGACCTTGCCGGGGGCGAGCGGGAGGAACGTCTGTCGATGTGCATGGGCGTACGGCAGAGACTCTCGATCCCGTGGATGCGATAGCCGGGCCCGAGATGGCGACGCAGCCATTCGATGCCCATCCGATTGGTGACATTGCTCCGTGTGACGAAGAGGTCGCGTCCCGCCCGTACGAAATCCGCCGCGTCGAATACGGGCTCGAACTCGGTGAGGATGTAGCGCATGGGCTCGCCGGGCTTGGGAACGCAGAATTCCGGCTCGAAGAGCTCGTCGGTGAGCTGCGGCTTCGGTACCGCTGTCCAGCGCGCCCCGCGCCGGAAGTAGTCCTTGAGGATCGGCCGGTAGGAGTGGGTCTCGAAGTACCGGCACGGCCATGCCATCGGGGTTTCGATGATCTCGTCGCCGATCACGAGCATGCTGTCGCGCGGACAGGTGTTGCAGAAACCCCGCGATGACCAGTCGGGGGTGCCGAAGCGTTTCCGGTGGTCGACGGGGTCCGGCCGCGTGACCGTGATGCCGAGGGACCGCAAGAGAGCGATGAACTGATCGAGTTCTCGCTGCGCCCGCTCGACCAGGACTCGCGGATACTTGAAACCGGAGACCAGCCCCTGCGCCCGCGCCGCCCATGGAGGGATGTTGCAGGCCACCACCGGATGCCTGGAGGGGATCGCTGCGCCGTCGAGACGCCCGACGATGATCTCCTCCAGCGGGTCCCACTCGTTGTGCGAATTGACCGGCGAAATGAGAGTGTCCGCAGCGTTGTCCTTCGTGGCCGATGGCAGGGGACCGTGTGCGCTTTGGCATGCGAGTACAACTCCGGACCTGTATTTCTGCAGGCCAGGAGCCTATTCCGGAGTGCCCCCGGCGGGGCCCCATGCAGATGGTTGCAGGGCTGACCAGCGGTTTCTTGTTGGGCGGCTGGTGGTGGAGGGGCGGTTCCGTCCTGCGGCGTGGGATGGGTCGGCGTGATGGGCGACTCGGACGTGGGGGTTGTCCCGAGCGAAGGTCCGCGCCGGGCGGTGGGGGGCGAGTCGCCTGATCTTGATGCCTGGCTGCGATGTGGCTGTGCGCTGGTGGTCGCGGGGGTTGCGGCGTATGCCTGGTACGTCCATCAGCGGGATTTTGCCCTGCAGGGTGGCGCGGATGAGGTGAGCGCGGCGTTGTGGCCGCTGTCGGTTGACGGGTTGCTGTTGCTGGCGACGGTTGGCCTGCTGAAGCCGTCGGGGCGTGGTGGGCGGGCTTTCAGTGGAGCTGTTGGCTCACCGGCCTACGGTCCGGAAGCAGACGGAGCGCGACGCTGACGAGGGCGTCGAGAGCAATGGCGTTCGTGATCGTGTCGACGGTGATCCGCTGCTGGAGCGTGCTCGGCGGCTGGACGCTCGACATCGGGAACTGCATCAGCGCCCGGTCTCGGCTGAGTCGCTGCGCAAGGAATTGCGGATCGGTGCGGACCGGTCGAGACAGCTGGTGGCTTTGGTCCGTGCAAACAATGCAGAACCGGACGCAGACCGAAGGCATATGTGAGAGGACGCTGTTGGTGTCTACTCGAGATACCCGTTCAGGTCCCGGTCGGCTTCGGGGTTGGGGAGAGACCGACGGGGATCCGGCAGCCGGCGAGGGTTCGTGGCCGTACAACGAGCTTCTCGGCTACGGCCTGGAGGGCGGTGGCGGCGGGGGCCTGCGGATTCCGGAGCACCAGGGGGGTGCCGGCGTCGCCGGCTTCGCGCAGGAGGGGATCGAGTGGGATCTGCCCCAGCAGGGGTACCCCGGCGCCGACCGCTCTCGACAGCGAGTCGGCGACGCGGCGGCCACCGCCGGATCCGAAGACGTCCATCGTCGAGCCGTCCGGCAGGCGCATCCCCGCCATGTTCTCGATCACTCCGGCCACCCGCTGTCGGGTCTGGACGGCGATGGCGCCCGCCCGTTCCGCGACCTCGGCCGCGGCGGCCTGCGGGGTGGTCACCACGAGGATCTCGGCGTGCGGCAGCAACTGGGCGACAGAGATGGCGATGTCCCCGGTGCCGGGCGGCAGGTCGAGCAGCAGGATGTCCAGGTCGCCCCAGTACACGTCGGTGAGGAACTGCTCCAGGGCGCGGTGGAGCATGGGGCCGCGCCAGACCACGGGGGCGTTGCCGGGTGTGAACATCCCGATCGAGATGACCTTCACGCCGCCGGCCCGTGGCGGCATGATCATCTTCTCGACCTGGGTGGGACTCGCTGTCACACCCAGCAGCCGCGGCACCGAATGGCCGTGGATGTCGGCGTCCACCACTCCCACGGACAGGCCGCGAGCGGCCAACGCGGCGGCCAGGTTGACCGTGACGCTGGACTTGCCGACCCCGCCCTTGCCGGAGGCGACGCCGTAGATCCGGGTCAGGGATCCCGGCCGACGGAACGGGACCACCGGTTCGCCCGAGTCACCGCGCAGCCGCCGGCGCAGTTCGGTGCGCTGCTCGTCGGTCATGACGTCCAGTTCCACGCGGACCGAGCGGACGCCGTGCAGCGCGGCCACGGCGGTGGTGACGTCCGCGGTGATCCGGTCGCGCAGCGGGCAGCCCGCCACCGTCAGCCGGATGACGACGGTGACGGTGCCGTCGGCGTCCACGGTGACGTCCTTGACCATGCCCAGGTCGGTGATCGGGCGCTGGATCTCCGGGTCGAGGACGCCGGACAGTGCGCGGTGCACGTCATCGGTGCGGGTGGTGGGCGCGTGCGGATGGGCGTGGGCGGTCATCGCGGGTGGGCTCCCCTGTGGTGTGCGGGTGGTCGTGTTGCACGGGCGGCAGTCAGCCGGTGACGGTCCAGGTGTCCTTGCCGGTGAGCAGGGACTGCAGATCGGCCGGTGTCATGGCCTTGGCGCGTTCGGTCTGGGCGCGGACCTGGTCGTCGTAGGCCGGGCGGCTGACGGAGCGGAAGACGCCGGTGACGCAGAGACGGAGGTCCTGGGAGGACAGCCGGGACAGTGCGAAGGCGTACGACGGGTCCTCCTCGGTGGCGTCGTGCACTACCAGGGCCTGCTCGCCCACGTCGGACACGCGGGCCGTCGTGAGCCGGCCCCTGCCATCCCGTACCACCCCGAACTCCCCGTTCACGCCGAAGCGGATGGGCTCTTCGTGCCGGATGCGGATGAGGCGCCGTTCCCGCTCATCGGGTCGGCGCAGGACGTCGAAGGCGCCGTCGTTGAAGATCGGGCAGTTCTGGTAGATCTCGACAAGCGCGGTGCCGCGGTGTTCCGCCGCGGCGGCGAGCACCTCGGTGAGTCCGGCCCGGTCCGAGTCCAGGACGCGGGCGACGAAGGTGGCCTCCGCTCCCAGGGCCAGCGAGACCGGATTGAAAGGGGTGTCCACGGAGCCCACTGGGGTGGACTTGGTGACCTTGCCGGTTTCGGAGGTGGGTGAGTACTGGCCCTTGGTGAGTCCGTAGATCCGGTTGTTGAAGAGCAGGATGGTCAGGTTCACGTTGCGCCGCAGGGTGTGGATCAGGTGGTTGCCGCCGATCGACAGGGCGTCCCCGTCGCCGGTGACCACCCAGACGGACAACTCGGGCCGGGTCACGGCCAGTCCGGTGGCGATGGCCGGGGCCCGGCCGTGGATGGAGTGCATGCCGTAGGTGTTCATGTAGTACGGGAAGCGGCTGGAGCAGCCGATGCCGGAGACGAAGACGGTGTTCTCCTGCCGCACCCCGAGGCGCGGCAGGAAGCCCTGCACGGCGGCCAGCACCGCGTAGTCCCCGCATCCGGGGCACCAGCGCACCTCCTGGCCGGACCGGAAGTCCTTCGGGGACAGCGGCGTGTCGGCGGCGGGCACCAGTGCCTGGCCACCGGGGCCGGGCAGGCGCACGCCGGGCAGCCCGAGGTCGATCGCGGTCATGTGCGGACTCCTTCGATGACGTCGGTGAACACGCTCTGCAGTTCCTCAGCGGTGAAGGGCAGGCCGGCGACCTTGGTGTGGGAGACGGTGTCGGTGAGGTACTTCGCGCGCAGCAGCCCGGCGAGTTGGCCGAGGTTCATCTCCGGGACCACGACCCGTTCGTAGCGGGCGAGGATCCCGCCGAGGTTGCGCGGGAGCGGGTTGAGGTGCCGCAGGTGCAGGTGGGCGAGGGCCCGCCCGGTGCGGCGTACGCGGCGTACGGCGGCGCCGACCGGGCCGTACGAGGAGCCCCAGCCGACCACGAGGACGTCGGCCGTGCCCGAGGGATCGTCGACCTGGGCGTCGGGCATGGTGATGCCGTCGATCCTGGCCTGGCGCAGCCGCACCATGCGGTCGTGGTTGTCGGGGTCGTACGAGATGTCGCCGGTGCCGTCGGCCTTCTCCAGCCCGCCGATCCGGTGCTCCAGGCCGGGCGTGCCGGGCACCGCCCACGGCCGGGCGAGGGTGTCGGGGTCGCGCAGGTACGGCCAGAAGGCGCCGGAGCCGTCGGGTGCGTTGGGCTCGGTGGCGAACTGCACGTGCAGGTCCGGCAGTTCGGTGGCCTGGGGGACGAGCCAGGGCTCGGATCCGTTGGCGATCTGGCCGTCGGACAGCAGCAGTACGGGGGTGCGGTAGGTGAGTGCGATGCGTACCGCGTCGAGGGCGGTGTCGAAGCAGTCCGCCGGGGTGGCCGGGGCGAGGACGGGTACCGGGCACTCGCCGTTGCGGCCGTGCAGCGCCTGCAGCAGGTCGGCCTGCTCGGTCTTGGTGGGCAGGCCGGTGGAGGGGCCGCCGCGCTGGACGTCGACTATCAGGAGGGGGAGTTCGGTCATCACGGCCAGGCCGATGGTCTCGCTCTTGAGGGCGAGGCCCGGCCCGGAGGTGGTGGTGACGCCCAGCGCCCCGCCATAGGCCGCGCCGAGGGCGATGCCGATGGCGGCGATCTCGTCCTCGGCCTGGACCGTGGTCACGCCGAGGTTCTTGTGCCGGGAGACCTCGTGCAGGATGTCGCTGGCGGGGGTGATGGGATAGCTGCCCAGTACGACGGGCAGCCCGGAGCGGACTCCGGCGGCCACGATCGCGTACGCCAGCGCGGTGTTGCCGCTGATCTGCCGGTACTCGCCGGGCGGGAGGGCGGTGGCCGGGGCGACCTCGAAGGTCGCGGCGAACGCCTCGGTGGTCTCGCCGTAGTTCCAGCCGGCGCGGAAGGCCAGGATGTTCGCCTGCGCGATGTCGGGTCTGCGGGCGAACTTCTCGCGCAGGAACCGCTCGGTGCCCTGCGTCGGCCGGTGGTACATCCAGGACAGCAGTCCGAGGGCGAACATGTTCTTCGCGCGTTCGGCGTCCTTCTTGCCCAGGCCGGTGGCTTCCAGGGCGCCGAGGGTCAGCGTCGTCATCGCCACCCGGTGCACCTGGAGGGAGTCCAGAGTGCCGTCGGCCAGGGGATCGGTGCGGTATCCGGCCCGGTTGAGGTTGCGGGCGGTGAACTCGTCGCTGTTGACGATCACCGTCCCGCCCGGCGGGACGTCCGGCAGGTTGGCCTTGAGCGCGGCCGGGTTCATCGCCACCAGGACGTCCGGGCGGTCGCCGGCGGTCAGGATGTCGTAGTCGGCGAAGTGCAGTTGGAAGGAGGAGACGCCGGGGACGGTGCCCTGCGGGGCGCGGATCTCGGCCGGGAAGCTGGGCATGGTGGCCAGGTCGTTGCCGAAGGCCGCCGTCGCCGAGGTGAACCGGTCGCCGGTGAGCTGCATGCCGTCGCCGGAGTCCCCGGCGAACCGGATGACGACCCGGTCGAGGCGCCGGGGTGGTGGGGTGCGGGTGTCGGTCATGGTGCGGTGCTGCCTCCTTCGCGGCGGGGCGGGGTGCCGTCCGTCACCGCGTCGAGGAACTGCGCGAGACGGGCCCGGGTTCGCTCGGCCCGTTCGGCGGCGGGGGAGGACGGGGGCAGTCGGCGGGCCAGACGGTCGGCTGCGGTCAGGGCTCTGAGCAGGGTTCCGGCGGCTTGTCCGAGGGTGATGACGGACGGGTCGGCGTGTGATGCGGTCACGGCTCGACCGACCGGGGCGGGTGGCAGGGCGGCCTGGCGCGGTGCGGTGAGGAAGGCTTCGGGCGGGTCGCCGGCCCCGGGGTCGTCGTAGCTCTGGTGCCTCAGCCACTTGCCGTCTGGGCTCAGCAGCCCGAGGGCGTCGAGTGCCCGGCCGGAGGCCGGATCCCAGGTGCCCAGCTCCCGGGCGACCGGTTCGGTCACCGCTTCCGGCAGCCACCGGAAGGGCAGCCGCCATGCGGCGGATACGGCTCGCCGGCGTGCGGCCGGTTCTGCGGCGAGCAGCAGTACTTCGGCGCCGGCGGCCGCCAGACGCGGGGCCATGGCGCGGACCGTACGGGCGAGTCCGCAGGAGTAGGGCCAGTGGCCGCCGCGCAGGACGACGACGAGGACTGCCGTGCCCGGTACGGTCCTGGCCGCGAGTACGGCGTCAAGGGCAGGGGCGGCGGCCGGGTGGCTCATGGGGCGGTGTAGTTCTGTATGAAGGGGGTGTCCACGCCGAGGGGGCCGACTGCGGCGGCACCGCCGGGCGCACCGAGGGGTTCGGTGCGGCCGGGCAGTGCCTCGGTGAAGAAGCGCGCGTTCTCGGTGACGAACACGGCTTCCTCCGGGGCGACGTCCTCCTCGGTGGTGATCGCCTCGACCGGGCAGACGGGCTCGCAGGCGCTGCAGTCGATGCACTCGGCCGGGTTGATGTAGGCCATGCGCTCGCCGACGTAGATGCAGTCGGCGGGGCATTCGTCGACGCACGCGCGGTCCATGACGTCGACGCAGGCGGCGCCGATGACGAAGGTCATGACGGGCTACTCCGTTCCTGAGGGCCCCTGTGAGGGCCCGGTGAGGGCTCTGGTGTCCGCCGGGCCGTTGGCGGCGGAGGAGGCGGCCGGTTCGGCCTGCGGCACCTCGCCCATCGAGGCGAGGATCTCGTAGCGGCGGCGGGCGAACTCCGGTTCGAACTGGGCGCCCGGGCGCCGGGGATTGGGGATCTCGACGGTGCGGGCGATCCTTGCCGGGCGGGGGGTGAGCAGGACGACGCGGTCGGCCAGCAGCAGTGCCTCGTCGACGTCGTGGGTGACGAACAGGATCGTGGTGCGGTACTGGCGCCAGACCGACACCAGCAGTTGCTGCATCTCCGAGCGGGTCTGGGCGTCGAGCGCGCCGAACGGCTCGTCCATGAGCATCACCCGCGGGCGGGTGGCGAGGGTCCGGGCCAGCTGCACGCGCTGGCGCATGCCGCCCGACAACTGACCGGGCAGATGCCCGGCGAACCCCTCCAGGCCGACCTGGGCGAGCAGGTCCCCGGCCTCCTTCCGGCGCTCACCGCGCGGCACCCCGCGCAGCTTCAGCGCGTACTCCACGTTCCGGCTCGCCGTCCGCCAAGGCAGCAGCGCGTCCTCCTGGAACACCATCGCGCACCCGGTGCCGGAGGCCCCGACGGGCCTGCCGTCCACGTCGGCCCGGCCGGCGGCCGGGCGCAGCAGCCCGGCCAGCGCCCGCAGGATGGTGGACTTCCCGCAGCCCGAGGGACCGAGCAGGACGACGATCTCGCCGGGGCTCACCTCGAGGTCGACCTCGGCGGCGGGCATGGCGCCGAAGGCGAGCTTCAGCCCGTCCAGCCGGACCCGTGCTCCGACGCTCACCGCTCGGCCCTCGGCAGCCAGCGGTTGACGCGGAGCCCGATCCGTTCCACCAGCCAGGCCGTGCCCCAGCCCAGGGCGCCGATCGACAGCATGCCGACCACGACGCCGGCGTAGTCGAGCAGCCCGTAGGACTGCCAGGTGTAGTAGCCGATGCCGAACTGACCGGAGATCATCTCGGCGCTGATCACGCAGATCCAGGCCACGCCCATGGCGACGGACAGTCCGGAGAACAGGCCGGGCATCGCACCCGGCAGGATCACGTGCGCGAGGATCGACAGCTGGCCGGCGCCCATGGTGCGCGCCGCCTCCTCCCACACCTTGGGCAGGGTCTTCATGGCGTGGATGGTGCTCACCGCGACGGGGAAGAACGCCGCGAAGAAGGTGATGAACACGATGCCCTGCTCGCCGGTGGGGAACATCAGGATGGCCAGCGGCACCAGCGCGATCGCCGGGATCGGCCGGGCCACCTCGATGAGCGGCCGGACGAGCGCCTGCACGATCCGGGAGCGGCCCACCGCGATGCCGATGGCGACCCCGCTGACGGCGGCCAGCCCGAACCCGAGCAGGATGCGGCGCAGACTGGCCAGCAGGTCCCGGTAGTAGGCGCCGGAGGTGAGCTGGGCGCGCAGTGTGTCGAACACCTCGACGGGACCGGGGAGTTTGTCGAAGCGCAGCCACAGCACGACGTCGTTGGCCGTGAGCAGGTACCACAGGCCCACGGCTGCGCCGAGTGGTACGGCGGACAGCACGGCGGTGGCAGGGCGGCCCAGCCGTACGCGGCCGGCGGCCGGCGGACGGTTGCCCGCGCGGCGCGGGTGTGGCGGGGTGGCCGCGGGGTCGTCCGGGCGGGTCAGGGGCCCAGGGGAGACGGGGGTCGTTGTCATGCGTCCTCTTCCTCCTCAGGAAGCGGCGGCGAGGGCCGCGGTGTAGTCGAGTGCGCGGGCACCCGCATGGCTCTTGAGGTAGGCGTCCGCGTCGGCGGCGACCGCGAACGGAAGCAGCCGGGACCGCTCGGGGCGGTCCGGGTCGAGCACCCAGGTGGCGGCGGTGGCGAACATCCGGGTACCGCTCTTCGCGTCGGGGACATAGGCGGCGCGTTCGGCGCCGTCGTGGGCGGCGATCTGCTTCAGCAGGCAGGTGGGGGTGGCGGCGACACCGGTCGACGACGCGCCCTTGAACCACACCTCGGAGGCGGTCCGCGGGTCGCTGACCTCGGTGTCACAGACGGGGTCCCGGCCGCTGAGCCGGTTCGGATTGGTCAGGCTCGCACTGGCCGTGTCGTAGGAGGAGCCGTAGATCTCGCGCAGGTGGCTGTCGTTGACGAACTTCTTCAGGTCCAGGTCCTTGACCGAGCCGAGGTCCTTCAGGAACGGCAGGTCGGTGGCGAGCGCCTCGACCAGGGGCTGCTTGATGGTGGGGTCGAAGGTCACCAGGCCGTTCGGCCCGTTGTAGAGGTAGACCACCTCGGGTTCGATGCCGGTGATCTCCGCGATGCGCTGTGCGGCCGGCAGCGGGTTCTTGTTCAGGTGGTCGGCCGTGTCCCGCACCGACTCCAGGAAGGCCCGCATCACCTCGGGGTGGGCCTCGGCGAAGGCCGAGCGGGTGATGACGGAGTGGAAGGTGGCGACGCCGTTGCTGCCGCCGTCGTAGAGCAGGCGCCCCTGCTTGCGGAAGACCATCAGCTGCGGCCAGGGCACGAACTGGGACAGCGCGGCCACCTGCTCGCCCTCCAGGGCGGAGGCGCCGACCGAGGGCTCCTGGTTGAGGAGCTTGACGTCGTCCGGACTCATGCCGTTCTTGTCCAGCGCCTTCACCAGCATGCCGTGGCCGGCCGAACCGAGGCTGGTCGAGACCACCTTGCCGCGCAGATCGCTCAGGGTCTTCGCGGAGGAACCGGTGGGCACCACGACCTGGTTGAGCGAGCCGCGCAGGCTGTATCCGGTGACCGCGACCATCTCCGATTTCGCGTCCGCGAAGGCGGCGGACTTCGACCCGTTGACCAGGGTCGGGTAGTCGCCCATGGAGCCGATGTCGACCTTTCCGGCGATCATCTGGGCGGTCAGCGGGGGACCGGAGGGGAAGTCCTGCCAGACGACCTTGTAGGTCACCCCTTTCTTCTCGCCGAGGGCGGCGAGTCTTTGCTCGAAGGTCTTCCGGTCGCGCAGCAGGGTGCCGGCGGTGATGGTGTTGATGGTCTTGGACTGGTAGCCGATGTTGACGACGACGGTGGAGCCGTCCGCCGCCGTGCCGGTGCCGCAGGCCGCGGCGGACGAGCCGAGCCCGAGCACGGCCAGCAGGGCGACCGCTCTGCGGACGGCGGGAGAGGAGGCGATGGGCATGGCGGGATCCCCTCAGCGCAGCAGGAACGGGATGTCGACCGTCACGGCGTCGACCGGGCAGCGGGCCGCGCACGGCCCGCAGTACCAGCACTCGTCGACGTGCATGTAGGCCTTGCCGGTGTCGGGGTGGATGGCCAGGGAGTCCAGCGGGCACATGTCCACGCACAGGGTGCATCCGTCGATGCACTTGGATTCGTCGATCGTGACCGGTACATCCACCCGGTTCGCTGCTTGCGCCATCTGAGGGTCTCCTTCGGCGGTCGTCTGCCGTCATGGGTCGCGTGTCATGGGAAGTGGGGGGTTACCGGCGGGGGTCGGGGAGTTGCGGGGGCGGGTGTGTCAGGCGCCGTGGGACTCGGCGAGGCTCATCCGGGCGAAGGCGCGGACATCGGCGTCCACGTCGTCCAGTGCGGCCCGAAGCGCGGCCCGGATCTCCGGGACGTCGGTCGTACGGCGCCCGAGGGCCCGTACCGCCGCCTTGCGTACATCGAGGTTGGCGTCCCGGGTCGCCGTGATCAGGGCGTCGACCGCCACCTCCGGCGCGGCGGCGGACAGCGCCACCGCCGCGCCCTGGCGGACCTCCCAGGCCGGGTCGGTCAGCGCGGCGGTGGCGAGGGCCGCCGCCTGGTCGGCGCAGCCGGTGTGCGCCATGGCGCTCAATGCGGCGGCGCGCACCAGGAGTTCGTCGTCCCCGGCCAGGACGATGAGGGTGCTGGCGCCGCGCGGGTCCCCGATGGAGCCCAAGCCCCGGGCGACGGCCAGGCGTACCGCGGGCACGGGGTCGGCGGCGCCGACGGCCAGCGCGTCGAGCGCGTCCAGGGACACCAGCCCCAGCACCACCTCGCAGCGCACCGTCTCGTCCGCGTCCGCGAGCAGCGACGTCAACTCGTCGACGGTGGTGAGCCGGTGGCGCCACAGGGCGCCGGTGCCGGCGATGCGGACATCGGCGGCCGGGTGCCGGCTCGCCTCGCGCAGGGACCGTTCGAACTCCTCGCCGACGACGAGTACTTCGCGCAGCTCGCCGAGGAGGTCGGCGGCGGTGCGGCGGACCGCCTCGTCCGGGTCGAGGAGAGACCGGGCGAACACCGCCGAGGGCTCCTCCCAGGTGTCGGCGGCCTCGCTGAGGACGGTCAGTGCCGTACGGCGCACGTCGGGCTCGGGGTCGGTGAGGAATTCCCGGAGTTCGTCGGTGGTCGGCGCCTCGTCCGCCAGTTCCAGCAGCGCGAGGATGCGGTGCGACCGCTGCGTGGGCTTGCCGGTCGCGCTCATCCCCACACCGCCGCGAGGTCGGCGCCGGCCGGAGCGGGCTGGTCGGGCACCCCGTCCGGGCGGGTGAAGCCGGGCACCGGCACGATGTAAGGGGCGACCGGGCGGGTCAGCGTCTCCATCTCGCCTGCCTCGCTCTTGCACAGGTTGAGATGGCGGAACCAGTTGGCGTCGTCCTGTTCGGGCCGGTCGGCGCGTTGGTGGTACAGCCCCCAGCGGCTCTCGGTGCGGGCCAGCGAGGCGCGGGCGGCCATCTCGGCGCAGTCCCGGATGAAGGTGACCTCGGCGCAGCGCATCAGCTCGTGCGGGGTGCGGGCGCCCATGCCCGCGATCTCCCGCTCCATCCGCCCGAACGCCTCCAGCCCGAGGGTGAGGTAGCGCTCCGTCTTGGGCGGCTGCAGGTAGTCGTTGACGAAGCGGCGCAGCTTGTACTCCACCTGCGGCTGCGGCGGGCCGTCCGGGTGGGACAGCGGGCGGTAGATCAGCTCGTGCGCCGCGGCGATCTGCTCCTCGGGCAGCGCGGGCCGGGCGGCCGAGGCCGCGAAGCCGGCGGCGTGCTCGCCCGCGATGTCCCCGTAGACGAAGGCGCCGATCATGTAGTTGTGCGGCACGCAGGCCATGTCGCCGGCCGCGTACAGGCCCGGCACCGTGGTCGCCGCGTGCTCGTCCACCCACACGCCCGAGGCGGAATGGCCGCTGCACAGTCCGATCTCGGAGATGTGCATCTCGATGTCGCGGGTGCGGTAGTCGTGTCCGCGCCCGGAGTGGAAGGTGCCCCGGGTGGGCCGCTCTGTAGTGTGCAGGATGCCCTCGATCTGCTTGACGGTGGCGTCCGGCAGATGGCTCAGCTTGAGGTAGATGGGTCCTCGGGCGCTGTCCAGCTCCCGCTTGACTTCCGCCATCATCTGGCCGGACCAGTAGTCGCAGTCGACGAACCGGTTGCCCTCGGCGTTGACCTGGTAGCCGCCGAAGGGGTTGGCGACGTACGCGCAGGCGGGGCCGTTGTAGTCCTTGATGAGCGGGTTGATCTGGAAGCACTCGATCCCCGACAGCTCCGCCCCGGCGTGGTACGCCATCGCGTAGCCGTCGCCCGCGTTGGTGGGGTTCTCGTACGTGCCGTACAGGTACCCGCTGGCCGGCAGCCCCAGCCGTCCGCAGGCGCCCGCCGCCAGGATCACCGCGCCGGCGGACACCGTGACGAACTCCCCGGAGCGGGTGTCGAATCCGACGATCCCGACGGCCCGGCCGCCGTGCACCAGGACCCGTACCGGCATGACCCGGTTCTCGATGGTGACCTTCGAGCGCACATGGCGGGCGCGCAGCGTGCGGTAGAGGACCTTCTTCACATCCCGGCCCTCGGGCATCGGCAGGACGTAGCTGCCGGAGCGGTGCACCTTGCGGACCGCGTACTCGTTGTGCTCGTCCTTCTCGAACTTGACGCCGTAGCTTTCCAGCCGCTGCACCATGCCGAAGCCGCGGGTCGCCGTCTGGTAGACGGTGCGCTGATTGACGATGCCGTCGTTGGCGAGGGTGATGTCGGCGACGTAGTCCTCGGGGGTGGCCTTGCCGGGGACGACGGCGTTGTTCACCCCGTCCATGCCCATGGCGAGCGCCCCGGAGTGGCGCACATGCGCCTTCTCCAGCAGCAGCACGTCGGCGCCGTGGGAGGCGGCCGTCAGCGCGGCCATGGTGCCGGCGGTGCCGCCTCCGACGATGAGGACGTCGCAGGCGAGTTCCCGGCGTTGCGACACGGGTGGGATCTGCACGTCGGTCAGCCCCTTTCGGGCGAGGAGTGGTTCGGCAGCGGGTCGGGGGTGCGGTGCAGCCAGCCCGCCAGGGACATCCGGTCGCCGCGGAAGCGGACGAACTCCAAATCGATCGGGCGGCCCGAGTCCGTGTAGGTCAGCCGCTCGATGAACAGCAGCGGAAATCCGTCGCGCACGCGCAGCAGGTCGGCCACCGTGCGGTCGGCGGCGATCGCCTCGATGGAGAGCTCGGCGGCCCCCAAGGGCAGCCCGAGTTCCTGCTCGAGCAGAACGAAGACGTCGTTGCGCGCGAGGTCCATCTCCAGCAGCGGTCGGCCCACGTCGGCCGGCAGGTAGCTGGCGTCCAGGGACAGCGGCTCCCCGTCGAGCATCCGCACCCGTTCCAGGGCGATCACCTCGGTGCCGGCCTCGACTTCCAGGCGCTCGGCGACCGCGGGTGTGGCGGGTACCGCATCCGCCAGCAGTACCTGATTGACCACGCGGGCGGGGCCGGTGCCGAAACTCTCGGCGAGCCCGCGCAGCCGGTCCAGCCCGTGCACGGCCTTGCCGGACACCACGAAGGTGCCGACGCCGGGGATCCGGTCGACCAGACCTTCCGTGCGCAGGAGGGTCAGGACGTCCCGGACGATGTTGCGGCTGGCCCGGAACTCGGCCGCCAGCTGCGCCTCGGAGGGCAGCGGCCGGGTGCCGTACACGCCCGCCAGAATGCGCGTCCGCAGCACGTCGCGGATGCGCCGTACCGGCGCGATACGGCTGCCTGCGGCCCCGCCGCCCGTGATGGTCCCTGTCATGGCCGGAATGCTGGGAATGATCTGTTACGCCGACCCGTTGCGCTGCATTTCGCACCGGTTACGCCAGTTCCGGAATGGCTGAGAGAGCAGTTGACCTGGGGCGATGGGGCGGACTGCGGTCATATCGCCAGGGGCATGGCGCTTGCCGCGGCGCGCGTGACGCGATGGGGCGCGGTGGCGGCCGCGTACGGAAGGGTGCGACAACGATCGCGTACGTGAAGGGTGCGACGGCGGTTGTGCGGGACGGGTGGGCGGTGGTCGGCCGGGACGGGTGCGGTGACGCGACCCGTACGGCGCGAGACCGCCGGACCGGTGCTATGGACGGCCACGGCGTTGCGACGGCCCGCCGCTTCCGGACCGGACCCCCTGCATCCAAGTCCGCTGCTGAACGGGCGTCACCGAAGAGGGCCGCGGGGCGGCATACGACATGCGGCCACCGCCCCCCGAGCGGCGTCCCGCCGGGTGCTGCAGCCGGGCTTCCGCGATGCCGCAGGTGGCGGCGGTGATCGGCCCGGCATCCGAGAACCTCCCGGGTCACGCCGCCGCGACCGGTTCGCGCAGCGGCACGGGAAGCCCGGCCGCGCCGCCCTGCCGCAGGCCGTCCGGATGGCTGCAGCACACCGCGGGACACGGCCGACGCGACCAGCCACAGACGGCCCGCAGATGTGGGTACCGCACTTCCGGCGACGCGCTCAGCGGCGCCGAGCGGCGATGCCGAGGAGGCCGGCGACCGGACCCGTCGGCGGTGTCTCGGCGAGCCAGACGGCGCGGAACGTGCGGCGCAACAGGCCGGGTTCGGCCAGCGGTACGTCGATCAGCCGCCCGTCGTGCAGTTCGGCGGAGATCGCGAGGCGGCTCAGGGCCGCGGGCGCGCCGCCGGCCGTGACGGCGGCCTTGATGGCGGTCGTAGAGCCGAGTTCGGCGGCGGGCGCGGCGGGTTCACCTGCCGTGCGGAGCAGCTCCCAGACCGTGTCGCGGGTCCCCGAGCCCTGTTCCCGCACGATCAGGGGAGTGGCGGCCAAGGCCCCCAGGGGCAGCGCTCGGTGACGCCGTGCCCACGGGTGGCCCGGTGCGACCACCACAGCCAGTTCGTCGCCGCCGATCGCGCGACAGCGCAGGCCGCTCGGAGCACGAGGCCCCTCGACGAAACCCAGCTCGGCCTCACGGCACCGCACCATCTCGGCGACCTGCTCGGAGTTGCCGACCCGCAGAGCGACCCTGACCTGCGGGGCCCGGGTCCGCAGGGTGATCAGCCACCCGGGTACGAGGTGATCCGCGATCGTCATCGACGCGGCCACCCGCAATCGCCCCTCCTGGTCGGCGTGGAGCGCGGCGACCCCGCTGAGCAACGCCCGGGCAGCGTCCAGCACCGGCCGGGCCCAGTCCACGACAGCGGCACCGGCCGGGGTCAGCCGGGATCCACTGGGGCCGCGCTCGAGCAGCACCAGGCGCAGCTGCCGTTCCAGCGCGCTGATCCGCATGCTCGCCGCCGGCTGGCTGATCCCGTGCCGCAGCGCGGCCTGCCCCAGACTCCCGGTCTCGGCGACCGATACCAGCAGGTCCAGCACCTTCAGCTCCGGAGTGCCCGGAGGCAGACCCATCAGCACCACTTATGACCTCCTCGGAAATCGGTCTCTACCCGAGACCGGCCGGGCGCGGCGATCGTGCGGAAGGGAGTCCAGCGAAGGAGAGATCATGGAATCGCCCCGTGTGGCCCGGGTCAAGGCGCCGATACCCACACCCACGACGCTCCCGGGCCACCGTGTCCCCGGTTTCCTCCGGCGCCGGTGGCAGGCGGCGGGCACCGTTCTGCCCGGCCTGGCCGTGGTCGCGCTGCTGGCCGTGCCCGCTGCTCTGCTGGGACGTCTGCTGCCGACCGTGGGCGGCCCGGTGTTCGGCATCCTGGCCGGTGCGCTCACCGCCCCTGTGCTGCGGGGGGCGCTGTCCGCGCGGTTCGCCGCGCGTCTGACCCCCGGCTACCGGGTGGCGGGCAGACAGGTGTTGCAGGCGTCCATCGTCGTCCTCGGAGCGGGGCTGCCGCTGGGGGACGTACTGCGCGTGGGGGTGGGTTCGCTGCCGGTCATGCTCGGCACTCTGGCCGTGGCACTGGGCGGCGCCTGGCTCATCGGCCGCTTCCTGAACGTCCATCCGGAATCCCGACTGCTGATCGGGGTGGGCACGGGCATCTGCGGAGCCTCGGCGATCGGCGCCGTCACCGCTGTAGTGGGCGCGGCGGAAGCCCGCGTGGCGTACGCGGTGGGCACCATCTTCACGTTCAACATCGCCGCGGTACTGGTTTTCCCCGCGCTCGGCCACCTGCTGGGGCTCTCGCAGCAGGCCTTCGGACTGTGGAGCGGCACCGCGATCAACGACACCTCCTCGGTCGCCGCCGCCGCGTACGGTTACGGAACCGCTGCGGGAAACCACGCGGTCGTCGTCAAGCTGACCCGCAGTCTCATGATCGTGCCGATCTGCGTGGTGCTGGCGGTCCGTCAGTCCCGGCGCGGCGGCGCCGAGCAGCCGGAGCGGAAGGTGCTCCTGACCGTCCGGCGGGCGTTTCCGCTTTTCATCGCGGGCTTCCTGGCGGCATCGGCCCTCGCCACTTTCCAGATCATCCCCCCAGCCTGGGCCCCGGCATTTTCGGCGGCTGGCCTTTACCTGATCACCGTGTCCCTGACCGGTATTGGCCTGACACTCGACTGGTCCCTCATCCGCGCTTCGGGAGTGCGACCACTGCTGCTCGGCGCGGTCCTGTGGATCGCGGTCAGCGCGACGAGCATCGTGCTGCAGTCCGTCAGCGGCCAACTCTGACCAGCCCACCGTCGCTCAGCGTGCCTATCGGCTTCCTCGCTCGTCCAGCCGCTTCCTGTCAGCTCTGAACGAGGCAGCAGTGGCCGGACGAACTCCCATGGAGCTCGCACCCACGGCAAGCTCCGCGGTGTACTGGTCGTATGTCACTTCGTCGTCCCTGTGTACGGACCAGGCCTCCAAGGTGCGTTCCGCACGGCAGTCAGGATGCGCTGGTAGTCCGGCGGGAGCATGGTCTCCTCCACATCCGGCGTCCGGTGCGGGATCGGCATCACCGCCCGGCCGCCCACCTGCCCGGGCGCCGGCGCGGCCGAGGAGCGTTCGTCGGCGAGCCGCTCGCTCACCCGGTCAAGGACACGTTCGGCGACGGCGAGTTCGTCCCGCTCGGCTCGTACCTCCGCCAGCTGTTCGGCCAGCTGTTCTTCGAGCTCGTCCAGTTCCGCACGGCGCGCAGTGATCCGTTCCAGGCCTCATTGATCCTCTGGGAAGTCAGTGTCGACTCGACGGTCTGCCGTGCGCATCAGCATGGCACGGGTGCCCGTCGGAACGGTGCTCTGCAGAAGGAACCGCCGGGTGGTGTGCGCGAAGAACCGCGGACCACGGGCTGGGCAGGTCGCGAGGCGGGTTCACGATGAAGTTCCAACTGGCGTGTGAACAAGGACAGAAGCCGTTGTCCTTGCTGATCACAGCGGGGCAGCGCGGTGAGAGCCCACAGTTCGCACCGGTCCTGGACGCGATCGGGGCGCCCTGGCACGGTGTGGGCAGGCCAAGGTGCCGACCACTGTGGGCGCGGGGAGGCAGGGCGTACTCCTCGCGCGCGAATCGCGCTTACCTGCGCAGACGCGGCATCAGGTGCACGATTCCCGAGCGGGCCGATCAGGTCCGCAGTCGCAGGCGCAGTCGCAGGCGCCGGGGCCGTAGCGGTGGCCGTACACCCGCTTTCGACCGTCGACAAACTCGCAGTGCGGTTTGAGGCGACGTCCAGGTCGCAGCGATACAACAGTGGCTGTGACCCCGCCTGCTCTCCTGCGGTTGTCCTGACAGGCGGGCCGATCGTTACGGAGCCGGAGGGCTTCTCCTGGCATGGATGCCGGGCGGAGCATCTCGGGTTGCACCTTCCGTAGCGGTATGTGGTCCGGTGTACTCACGTCCGCCCCATTGAGGAAGGCCCCTGCTCATGTATTCGTCCTTCATCCCGCCGCGCCAGGTCAAGATCGGTGACGCGGCGGCCTTCGTCGGCACCACACCGCGGGCGATCCGTCACTACCACGAGATCGGCCTGGTCCCCGAGCCCGTGCGGGGCGGCGACGACCGCCGCCGCTACGGCTACGAAGACATGATCCTTCTGCTGTGGATCCGCAAGATGGCCGACGCCGGGATCGCCCTGGACGACATCCGTGAGGCCTTCGCCGACACGGCTTCCGCCGGTGCCGACAGCGACGACGGTATCGCGGGCATCCTGGAGCGGCTGGAGGAAACCCTTCTCGCCCAGGAGGCAGAACTGCGGCGGCAACGGACTGTCGTGCAGCGCATGCGTACCGAGGGAAGCAGGATGGGTCTGCTCTCCGGCGTCGTCACCAGCCGCCTCAAGAGCCTGCCGGAGGGCTCCCTGCGCCAGGCGGACCTGGACAGCCTGCTGGTCACCGAGCGGATCTTCGGCCCGCTCGGAGCGGCCGTCCAGGCCACCCGCTTCGTCGCCCTGGCCACCCACCCGGCTCTGCGGGAAGAATCTGACCGTGTCGATGCCGCCGAAGAGGCACTCGACGACACGATCGCCGTCGATGACCCCCGCGTGGCCCGGGTGGCTGCCGAACGGCACGCCTTCGAAAAGGCGCTGCAAGCCGTCATCGAGGATTCCGGTCTAGGGCCTGTTGTGAAAGTGCTGGTCACAGCCACTCGTTGATGGCTGCGACCAGCACGGTCGCTTCGTAGCGGACC